>NZ_JAXUNN010000001.1:0-8167 GCF_037235575.1 Congzhengia sp.
GCACCAGCGACGTGGCTTTCGACGCGGTGTGCAGCATAACGCGCTTTACCTTTAGCTCTGCAAGCTCCATGTCCAACGAGTTCATCATGGATTTTCCTATCCCCAAATTCTGAAACTCTGTGTTCACGCCGAAGCGGGAGAGATATGCGGTTTCTTTGTCTATCAGCTCAATCCGCATGCTCCCCACCACCTGGTTGTTAATATAGGCCACATAAACAATTTTGGTGTCGATGTCTTTTATCACCTGCTCCCGCGTTTCGTGCAGCGCGGGAGTGTCTTTTATGTCTGCAAGCTTAATATATTTTTCAAATGCTTCCTGCGTAATTTTAACAATGCTGTCAACGTCTTCAAGCGTTGCCCGCCGAACCTCAAACATTTTGCGTTCTCCTTTGCATCACTTATTGCTTTCCTAAAAGCCGCACCATAACGGCTTTCTGTGCGTGCAGGCGGTTTTCCGCTTCGTCAAACACCACCGACTGCGGTCCGTCAATCACGTCTTCCGTTACCTCATAGCCGCGGTAAGCAGGAAGGCAGTGCAGGAATATAGCGTGTTTGTCCGCTTGGGAAAACAGCTCTTTGTTAATTTGATAGTTTGAAAATACTTTAATTTTTTCTTCTTTTTCTTCCTCCTGGCCCATGCTGACCCAGGTGTCGGCATAAACCACGTCTGCGCCTTTTATCGCTTCTTGCGGGTCGCACGTTAAAGTTAGTTTCGCACCGGTGGCCTTTGCGTCTTCCAGGGCGTTTTTCACCACCTGTTCATCACACATATATTCAGGCGGCGTTGCGACCGCAATATCCATGCCCACCTTTGCGCCGCCGTAAAGCAGCGAGTGCGCCATGTTGTTGCCATCACCGATGTAGGCAAGCTTTAGGCCCTTTAGCTGACCCTCTTTGTGCTCGCGTATCGTCTGAAAATCGGCCAAAATCTGGCAGGGGTGCACCAGGTCGGTTAGTCCGTTAATCACAGGTATAGAGCCGAACCTTGCCAAATCCTCCACGTCAGACTGCTTAAAGGTACGAATCATAATGCCGTCTAAAAACCGCGAAAGCACGTTTGCTGTGTCGTAAACCGACTCGCCCCGGCCAAGCTGAATGTCGTTTGCACTTAAAAACAGTGCAGAACCGCCAAGCTGATACATTCCCACCTCAAACGAAACTCTTGTGCGGGTAGAGGATTTTGAAAAAATCATGCCCAGTGTTTTGCCTTTCAGCAAATGGTGCTCAATTCC
The DNA here is from genome assembly GCF_037235575.1 of Congzhengia sp. Taxonomy (NCBI): domain Bacteria; kingdom Bacillati; phylum Bacillota; class Clostridia; order Eubacteriales; family Oscillospiraceae; genus Congzhengia; species Congzhengia sp. The sequence continues at coordinate 1,233 of NZ_JAXUNN010000001.1, forward strand.
GTGCTTTTGTTCATATTTCAATTTGTCCGCCAAATTCAGCGTGTCTAAAATTTCTTCTGTGCTCCAATCGTGCAGCGTCAATAAATGTTTCATTGCTGTCATCTCCCATTATAAAATTTCTTTAAATATCTTCATAAACTGATCTACATCATTTTTTGTCACAATCAACGGCGGTAAAATTCTTAAGGTGGTTGCCGTTGCGCCAGTTAAGTAATGCTTTTCAAACAGCCGGTGCTTCATGTCCCCCGCAATTGGCCCGGTAAATTCTACGCCAATCATCAATCCTTTGCCCCTGATTTCTTTAATGCAGGGCACATTTTCTGCAAGGGCCTTTAATTGCTCCATAAAATATTCGCCTACAATGCGGCTGTTTTCAACCAAATTTTCTTTTTCAAAAATGCCAAACACGGAAAGTGCCGCCGCGCAAGCCAACGGATTTCCGCCGAAGGTGGAGCCGTGGTCGCCGGGGGCAAAAGCGCTGGCTGCAAACTCTTTCGCGCATACCGCGCCAATGGGAACACCGCCGCCCAGGGCTTTTGCCAAGGTGAAAATGTCTGGTTCTATGCCATAATGCTCATAGGCAAACAGTTTGCCGGTTCTGCCCATACCTGTCTGCACTTCGTCGCAAATAAAAAGAATATCCTTTTCTTTGCAAATTTCATATACAGATTTAACATAATCCAAATCCAGCGGGTGCACACCGCTTTCCCCCTGAATCAATTCCAGCATTACCGCGCAGGTATTGTCGCTTACGGCGGCTTTAAACGCTTTTAAGTCGTTTGCCGGAACATATAAAAACCCCGGCGTCAAGGGGTGATATGGTGCGCTGAACTTTTCCTGCCCTGTGGCGGCCACGGTTGCCAGCGTCCGTCCATGAAACGAATTTTTTAATGTAATAATTTCATATTTTTGTGAATTGCCTTTTTTATAGTGATAAATTTTGGCAAGCTTAATTGCACCTTCGTTTGCCTCGGCGCCGGAATTCGCAAAAAACACCTTGTCCGCTGCGCTCAAGGACACTATTTTTTCTGCTAAAAGCGCCTGCTGCTTCATATAATAATAGTTAGAAACATGAAGCAAATTTTGTGCCTGCTCACAAATGGCCTTTATAAAGGCTGGGTGGCTGTGCCCCACCGCGTTTACCGCGATTCCCGCGAGGAAGTCTTTATAAACTTCTCCGCTGTCGCTGTATAAATGAATTCCCTCTCCTTTTGAGAACGAAACCGGAATCCGTTCCCCAAAGGTGTTCATATAATTTTGTTTATCTAAATTCGCAATGTCACTGGTTGTCATGGCGTGTTCCTCCAAATCAATTTGATCACTTTTATAATTATACAATAATTTGAATAAATATGCAATAGTAATTTTATTTTTTTACAGGTACAAATGAAAAATCTGTGTTTTTGATAAAAAATATGGCAAAAAAAATTAAATTTCGGTTAAATTCGTAAAAAATTATTGCAAATTTATTAAAAATTTAGTATGATATAAGAGAAAAAGTGTTAATGAAATCTATTAAAGGAGCGATTTAATATGTTGAGCGAAGTTTTCCAGCCTGTTTTAGACCAAATGCGCGGAGTGACGCATAAGTCCATGGGCGTTGTCAACAGCACCTCCGTTCTTGTTTCCTATGTGGGCGAACCCGTAGGCGACGATGAAGCATTTTCCATGATATCCTCTGTTCAGGGCAACGGCCGCCCGTTTATCTCAAACGGCTATTCCTGTGTCGCAATCGGCACCAGGAATATAATGGAGTTTGTCGTTTATGTGAAAGGGACGGATCCGGAAGAACAAAAGCTGTGTGCGCTGCTTGCTATCAGCATTTCCAATTTGCAAATTCACTGCGCTGACAGATATGATAAAATCAGTTATTTAAAAAGTGTGCTGCAGGGCAACGTGCTGCCCGGCGATATTTACCTGCGTTCCGGTGAACTGCAAATTGACGCAGACGTTTCCCGTCTTGTGTTTATCGTTCAAATACCCGGCAACGAAACCGGCGTTGTTCAGCTTATGCAGAACATGTTCCCGGAACAGGATTTCATTATTAACATCGACAACAAAAACATTGTTTTAATTAAAGCGCTCTCCCCGGGCTATGCCTCCGATTTTGCGGAGAAAACTGCAAAAAGCATTGTGGAAATGATTAACTCTGAGCTGATGCTGAAAGTGTTTGTGGGCATCGGCACGCCGGTGGACTCCATTAACGAAATTGCCCGCTCCTATTCTGAAGCGCGCCTGGCAATTGAAATCGGCCGGGTGTTTGAAGGGGAAAAATATATTTTAAGCTACGACGAGCTTGGAATCGGCCGTCTGATTTACCAGCTTCCCAGCAAGCTCTGCGAGCTGTTTCTAGACGAAATCTTTAAAAAGGACGGTTTAGAGGTGTTAGACGACGAAACCCTTCAGACCATTGACAAATTCTTTGAAAACAACTTAAACGTCAGCGAAACCTCCCGTCAGCTGTTTGTGCACAGGAACACCTTGGTTTACCGTCTTGACAAAATCGAGCGGTTAACGGGACTGGACTTAAGAAAATTTGACGACGCGGTGGTATTTAAGGTTGCGGTGCTTGTCAGCAAATACTTAACCTCGAACCCATCGAAATTTTAAAAAATAAATTTTCCGCGCCTTATATGCCCACATATAAGGCGCGCTTAAATGTATTCTTTGTGGGCAGAAAGGCTTGGATGTTCCATTGATTTTATTAAGCAACGTATCCAAGGTTTACCCCAACGGCTCAACGGCCTTAGACGACATCAGCTTTTTCATTGAACGGGGCGAATTCGTCTTTATCGTGGGACCCAGCGGTTCGGGAAAATCGACTCTGATTAAACTGTTAATGCACGAGGAGGTGGCGACCTCCGGCCAGGTAATTATAAATAACGACGATGTGGCTCTGCTCAAGCGCCGCGAAATTCCTTACCTGCGCCGGTCTATGGGCGTAGTGTTTCAGGATTTCCGTCTGCTGCCCAAAAAGACTGTGTTTGAAAACGTGGCCTTTGCCATGGACATTATCGGCGCCAGCAGAAAAGAAATTAGAAAACAAGTGCCCAACGTGCTGAGCCTGGTGGGACTTTCCCACAAGGCTAAATCATATCCGGACGAGCTTTCGGGCGGCGAGCAGCAAAGGGTTGCTCTGGCCCGGGCGCTGGTGAACAATCCGGCGTTTTTAATTGCGGACGAGCCTACGGGTAACCTAAACCCCAAGGCGGCAATGGAAATTATGGAACTGTTAGACGATATTAACAAGCGCGGAACAACCGTTATTATGGCAACCCACGCGAAAGAAATTGTTGACAGAATGAAAAAGCGCGTGATTGCAATTGAAGACGGAAAAATTGCACGCGATGAAACAAGAGGTGGTTACGGCAATGAGGATTAGAGGATTTCGATACTTTTTAACAGAAGCGTTTAAAAATATTTTTTCCAACGGCTGGATGACCATTGCCTCAATTTTCACCGTTATGGCCAGTCTTTTGGTTCTGGGCGTGTTTTTAATTTTGTCCATTAACCTGAACAGTATTGTGGGCGACTTAGAGGGCAGCTATGAAATTATTGTCGTTATGGACGAAAAAACCACTGAAGAGGGTATTTCTGCCATTGGAAAACAAATTTTAAAGGTAGAAAACGTGGCCGACGCCACCTTAGACCGCAACTCCGACCGGTTAGAGGACTTAAAAGAACAGTTTGGTGAAAATGCAGCCCTTTTAGACCGGTATAAAGACGACAACCCTTTAAGAAACTGGTACCGGATTACGTTAAGCGACCTGACGCGTACTTCGGAAACTGTGGAAAAGTTGGAACAGATTGACGGTGTGGAAAAGGTCATTCAAAATGAAGACGCCATTGGCAACTTGGTGAAAATTGCAAATTACATACGAACATTCAGCTTTTGGATTATCATTGCCCTGGCTGTTGTTTCGGTGTTCATCATTTCAAACACCATTAAGCTCACGGTTTACACCCGGCGCAAAGAAATTAACATTATGAAATTTGTGGGCGCAACCGATTGGTTTATCCGCTGGCCTTTCATCATTGAGGGCATTATCATTGGAATTATCGGCTCCTGCGCGGCGGTGGCTCTGGTGCTGTTGGGCTATAATTTCTTAGTGGACGTGGTGCAAAACAACATTATGTTCTTCACCTTAAAACCACTTAATGAGCTTTTAACACTGATTTTGGGCTCTTCCTTCGGGCTGGGCGCAGTGCTTGGCGGCGTGGGCAGTTTTATCTCCGTCAGAAAGCATCTAAACGTTTAATAAAAGAAAACCGGGTAAAAAAAGTACAATTTACAGAAAATGGTGTAACTGTAAAACGAAGTTACACCATTTTCTTTTATATGCACAACTGTCAAGCTTTTAGCAAACTTCACCTGTGTTTTCTGTCAATCTACGCGATTGTATGTTCTATGAACTTATACAACATTTGGGGTTGCTTCAATCAGTTATTGAGTACCAATCTGCATTTTTTTATATTTTAACGGACTGATACCAAAAACAGACTTAAACATATAATTCATATGACTTTGACTGCTGAAGCCTGATTTATAGGCAATGTCAATTATGGGCAGGTCCGTGGATAATAAAAGCTTTTTCACATGACTTAATCGTAATTCTGTAATATATTTATGAATCGTAACACCATAACAATCTAAAAATAATTTTCTTATGTAATTAACGCTTAAATGAACCATTTTTTCAAAGTCAGAAATGTGAATCGGACTTTGATAATGATTATCTATGTATTCTTTAACAGTCATAGCTATTTTGGAATTATGCGTTATTTCGTTATGAATGTGATAATTAGAATTTTTAATTATGTTAAGAATTCTTCCTATGGAAACAATTGTTTCTAAATTATTTTCTATAGTTGTTAATTCGTAGAGGTTTAACAGCTGTTTTTTTATTAAGGGATCTATAATGATGCAATCGGGAATATTGCTTAATATTTGACAAATTTCGTTATCTTCACAAGTAAAATGAATTGCATAGCAATTAAAAGAGCCAATAGTAAATCTCTCCTGAAATGGTTTTGAAAAAATAACCATATTCTGATTATGGGGATAAAGAATATTGTCAATAGAAGCACACCCTGTCCCATAATCATATATCTCTAATTCATAATATTGTGTCACTCGTTTTGGCGTAATATCGCAGCTAAAATAATTGGTGCTTTTATAATATTCTCGTTTATAAATCATATCACCACAATCCTTTGTGTTAAATATCTAAAAAATTGTATTAAAACATGATATAATATAACAATTTTTATTGATATAATAATTAAAACACACAATAAATATTTTGTCAATCTATATTTTGAAAAGAGGTAATAACATGAAAATAACAGATATAAAATGTTTTACTGTTGATTGTTTTCGAACAAATTGGGTTTTTGTTAAGGTATATACCGATGAAGGTATTGACGGCATCGGGGAAGCAACACTTGAGTATAAAGAAAAGGCTCTTTTGGGTGCAGTTGAACACATAAAAGAATATTTGGCAGGCCAAAACCCGCTGGATATTGAAAAGCACTGGCACAATATTTACCGCGATGCTTATTGGCGCGGCGGTCCTGTTTTAATGTCGGCTTTGTCTGCTGTTGAAATGGCTCTCTGGGATATTCTTGGCAAATATCTTAACGTTCCTGTTTATCAGCTATTGGGTGGGAAAATAAATGAAAAAGTCAGAATATATGTAAACGGATGGTTTGCAGGAGCAAAAACTCCAAAAGAATTTGGCGAAAAAGCAAAAATTGCTGTTCAAAAAGGAGTTACTGCAATGAAATGGGACCCGTTCGGCAAAAGCTATCTTGATATATCCAACCAGGATTTAAATATTGCGATTGAATGTATCGGGGCAGTCAGGGAAGCGGTTGGGAATGATGTAGACTTACTGATTGAGGGACACGGAAGATTTAATATCCCTACAGGCATTAAAATTGCAAAAGAGCTAGAACAGTTTCAGCCAATGTTCTTTGAAGAGCCTGTTCCCCCCGATAATCTTGACGCCCTCAAAGCGGTCAAAGATAAATCTCCTGTGGCAATTGCTGCAGGCGAACGGCTTTATACCCGTTGGGATTATAAGCATATGTTCGACAAAATGGCAGCAGACTATATTCAGCCCGATATTTCACACGCAGGCGGCATTATGGAGCTTAAAAAGATTGCAGCAGCGGCAGAATGCAGATATATTCCCTTTGCACCTCATAACCCGTCAGGCCCTGTTGCAAATGCAGCTACGCTTCAGCTCGCAGCATGCTGCCCGAACTTCAGCATATTAGAAATTATGTATTCCGATGTAGAATGGCGTAAAGATGTTACAAATGAAAGCCTGGAATATAAAAATGGTTATATTGCCATTCCCGACAAGCCGGGACTGGGCATAGAAATAAATGAAGAAGAATGTTTAAAGCACCCTTATAAACCTCATACGTTAAGACATTATACCGGGGCATTAACAGACATCAGACCACCGAAATCAGAGTGTTACTTTTAACTGCTGAAAGGGGAAATGAAAATGAAGACAGTTCTTGTAACGGGCGCTTGTATTAATACCGGCGTTGCAATCGTTGAAAAGTTCGCCGGCGAAGGCTGGAATATTGTTTTTACAGGAAGAAATGCTGAAACAGTTCAAATGAAAGAAAAAGAGTATCAGAAAAAATTTCCAAATGTTAAAATAATCGGGTATCAGATAAATTCTCTTATTGATGCACAGACAGTAGACGAAGCTGCTGTTTATCATTTGTTTTCAGATCTTGATCGCAAAGGATTATTTGTGGAAACGCTTGTTCTTAATGCAGCTGATCAAGGACTTAACATAGAAATATTCAATAATCCTCTGACTGATTTTATGAAAGTTCTTAACACAAATATTGCTTGGGATTATTGTATTGCAGAATGCGCTGCAAAAAGAATGAAAGAAAACGGCGGAGGA
>NZ_JAXUNN010000002.1:0-3454 GCF_037235575.1 Congzhengia sp.
CAGCGAATCGATTACAAAGCCAACAGCCTGGGCCATTCCGGAATGTGTTTTAATCACTACAATATTTATGGCAAACTCAATATTAATAACGGAGCTGACTAAAATGGAATTAAAATTTTTGTCAGCAGAATTATTTTCCCGCCCGCCGCTTTGAACATATTTATACACGCCATTGTCGCCTAAAACCTTTACTAACTTCAAATCCTTTATATCCCGCGAAACGGTTGCCTGCGTAACGTTATAACCGCTGTCAGCCAGCCGCCTTGCCAGTTCTTCCTGTGTGTCAATGCTGTATTTCGCTATTAAATCCAAAATTTTCGTATGCCTGCTCAGTTTCATTGAATCAACCCCTTCATCAGCTTTCTTTTTTTACCAGTTTGTTGTGCAGTACACTGAAAAACTTATATCCTTTAAACCGAATTAATTTAAAATTCTTCTGGGCAATTTGAATTACCACAGTTTTGTTTCCGGAAAGCTTACCCAAAATTTCACTGTCCGCTGCCACAACAGCTTCATTGTCAATTGCTGCTTTGCATTTTACCGTAACGGTTTTCTCCGGCGGTACGATAATGGTTCGCGAATACATTTTATGCGGGCAGACAGGCGTTACAATCATGGAATTCAGTGAGGGGTCTACAATGGGGCCTCCGGCGGATAGCGAATATGCGGTAGAGCCGGTGGGGGTTGCAACGATAATGCCGTCTGCCTTAAAATCGTCGACATATTCATTGTCAATGAAAATATCTAAATCCAATATTTTCAGGGTTGAACTTGCCCGTGTTACAACAATGTCGTTCAGCGCAGTGGTCTCTTTTCCGTCTGACAGGACCGCATGAAGCATCATTCTCTCTTCTATTTCATAATTTCCGGCAAAAAGCTTGTTTAATCCTTCTTCAATTTCTTCCCGCTCAATTTCGGCTAAAAAGCCTAGACGTCCTAAATTAATTCCAATTACGGGAAGGTTTAAATTTGACGCTTCCTTAGCAACGGACAAAAGCGTTCCATCTCCGCCCAAAACCAAAATAACATCCATGCCGGCATATTCATTTTCACTGATCTTTTTTGCGTTTTTAACGCTGGCACCACGGTGCTTCCCATCAATAAAGAGGTTGGCTCTGGTACCAATCAGCTCTGAAACTTGATTTGCTAAAACGTATCCAGGATCCTTTTGTTCATTTATCACGAGTAATATGTTCAAGTATAATCAACCCTTTTTTATAAATATACATTTACATTGTATATTATATTAGAATAATGCAAATTTAGCAAGGGTTATTTAAAAAAATACAAAAAAATACGGCGGGTAAGTTTGCCCGCCGTATATAAATTTGTCTTTACGGAACTACAACAGTACCTTCAAATGTCCGTTCCACTTCATTGTCCATAAACGCCACTTTAATTTTTGTGGTACCGGAGGAATGGGCTGTCAGTTCGCCGTTTGCATTTACACTGACGATATCAGGATTGTCGCTTTTAAAAGCTTTTGCCACATTACTAATATCATAACGTACCATTTTGCTGGTTGTGGGAATGTAAGAGAGTGAAATTGTGTCTCCTACTTCCATTTTAAATTCAGCAGGGAAATAAACCTCCTGCAAGCCAAAATCAAAATTATCCCGGTAGGGTTCCCGAACGCCGGACTGTGCAATAATTTTTTGTGCTTCTTCCGGCCAATCTGCATTTGGATACACATGCGGGTCCTGATACTGAATGTCTGTTCCGTTATTTAACTTTTCCGCCGTGGTGCTGTAATTATTATCGCCATATACAATATTGTTAATTGTATTAATATGAATATGCGTCCACCGTGCGGCAACATTGCTGGAGCCTTTTCCCTTCCAAACCGGGTGCTGGGTCTGGTCTACCACATTGTTGTCTAAAAGCCAATAAGACGACCCTTCATCAGGATACAGAACTCCAAACATGTTCCCAATATCATAACAGTAATTTCCACACATTTCGTTTAAATTGTCCAGCGACCCTCCGGTGTGCCCTAACGTATAAATAGCACCGCCGTCAAACATAATCGTGTTCAAAATCTTATGCAGATAATTGTTATTAATGTTTAAATTCACTGTTCCAGACTCAGCTTTGCTGCCCCAGCCCCAACCGGTATGAACACTGGAATACGCAGTGCTGTAAACCTCGTTGTTGCAAATATTCATATGTTTGGGGAAAGCAGCAGTAATGGCCGCTCCAGCCCTAAACTCAACTGATATGTCATGAATATAGTTATCCGTCACATTGTTGTTAATCTGATAATACTTTTCCTCCTTTGGCGCCCGTGCATGCTGCCATGTTGCATCTCCAACAAAAATTGCGCCTCCAGAGGTGTCGTAAATCTCGTTTCCAACAAAATCGCAATTCTGAACCGCTTCCAGCATTTTTACAGCCGTTTGCCCAATCTTAGAAATTTTACAATTATAAAAATTTACATTGTGAACGTTTGTCAACTCAATTGCACCGGGAATAAAACCGCTTGTCGTTGCAGTACTTCCCCCGTTGTTTTGACCATCTGCAAACCCGCTTGCATTCGGCGCTGTCCATGTGGTGTGTTCAAAAGAAATTCCGTCAAACGTAATATTTTTCATTGGTTCCTCGGCCGTGCCAGTAATTGACATCAGCGATTCATCGCACGGGATAACAATCTCTGCCGTACTCATATCCTCATAGTCTCTCGGGATATAATAAAGCTTGCCAAAGGTTTTGTCAATATAAAATTCTCCGCCTTCGTCTAATAGCTCAAAGGCATTTTCATAATATTCCGGAACGGTGGGAACCGTATTTCCACCGTTCATGCGGATATTCCACAAACTTTCGTTTAGCTCCAGTGTCACAAGCTGCGTCTCTTCATCAAACGAAGCCGACTCCACCACAAATCTGGGATTGGTCCAGTTTTCATAGAACACCAGTTCCAGCTCGTTTATTTTTTTATAATCGAGCAGGGATGTGTCTGTGGTCGTAACGCCAACGCCGCCTTTTCCAAGATTAACGCAGTTTTCAAGCTTGCCTTCACTTCTGGCACGCACTGCGCGCACCCCATTCACATAAATTTGTCTGCTGTTTAATGCAACAGTGCCCAAATTGCTGATATTAGCCTGGTAAATGTTTTTTTCCGAATTGTAAAGCGTAAACCCGGTTACCTGTTTTCCCTCAGAAACAACTGCTTCGCCGGGCTTAAAAGAGGTATATGTGATGCTGACATTGTCTGCGCAGGGGGTGTTGACCTTCGTAAAATCAAAACCCGCATAAACTCCGGGCATCATAACAATGCAAAGGTTGAGTGCGCTGCCGCTCTGTATCGCATCGTTCATCAAGCTACGCGCTTTTGTTCTTCCGTGAGCCATTGTTTTAAACGGCTCGTGGAATGTGCCGGGAGCTTTTGACGAGTTAATGCCATTCTCCGGATCTACATAAATAATTTCATCATATATCGTTTTTGTAAACTCCTTTG
>NZ_JAXUNN010000003.1:0-52722 GCF_037235575.1 Congzhengia sp.
TTGCATTTTTGTCCTTGCGAAGTTACAAAAGATGGCTTTGGAGTGGTGGTTGCATTGCCAAAAGGCACAAACACAAATTTAGAACACACACCAAAAGACAAAAAAATGTTTAAAAAAAATAAGTGGATAATCGCACACGAAGATAATGACAATTTGTTGAAAAGAGGCGTTGTTCCGGGAGTTTATGGAAAAAACTTTGAGGTAGGTAAGGATATATGAAGTATTTAATAGGAATTGATTTTGGTGGGGGCGCATCTAAAGCCACACTTCTTTGCGAAAATGGTGAGATTACAGCAACTGCCACATACGAATACGATACATATTATCCACAAAATGGATGGGTAGAGCAAAATCCTGAAGATTGGTACATTGCGACCAAAGAAAATATCAAGGCAGTTCTTGAAAAAAGTAAAATCAACCCATCGGATATTAAAGCAGTTGCACTAGATGCCGCAACACATACTGCAGTTGTTATGGATAAGGATTTTCATGTTTTAAGACCAAGCATATATTGGACAGACACAAGAACACAAAAAGAAGTTGCAATTCTAAATGAAAAATACTACCATATTATTTTGAAACAAGTTTTACACAATCCGGGAACAATATGGACTCTGCCACAGCTTATGTGGATAAAGGAAAATGAACCTGAAGTTTGGGAAAATGTTGAAAAAATCTGTTTTGCAAAAGATTATGTACGCCATAAATTAACAGATGATTATGTAACTGATAATATTGAGGCTGAGGGTAGTATGCTCTTTGACTATAACAAACAGTGTTGGTCAAAGGAATTATGCGATATTATAGATTTTGATACAGAAAAACTCCCTCGAATTGTAAGCCCTACGGATTTAGTTGGTAAAATAACAAAAGAGGCTGCTGAAGATACAGGACTTTTTGAAGGTACACCTGTTATTTGCGGAAGCACCGATACGGTTATGGAGGTTTTTGCCGCAGGCGGTATAGAAAAAGAAGCTATGACGATTAAGCTTGCCACTGCAGGTAGAATTTGTGTCATTACAGATAAGACGTATCCTGACAAAAATCTTATAAATTATTCGCATTTTATTGACGGACTTTGGTATCCTGGCACTGCAACAAAAGCTTGCGCCGCATCTTATAGATGGTTTCGCGATACTTTTGGCGGGGATTACAAAGAATTAGATAATGAGGCGGAAATGCTGCCTATAGGATCGGATGGTCTTGTTTTTCATCCGTATCTTAATGGAGAACTTACACCTTATCAAAATCCTAAACTTTGTGCAAGTTTCGTAGGTGTCAGAGCGTATCATACAAAATCACACTTTGCAAGAGCTGTAATGGAAGGTGTTTGTATGTCTATGATGGATTGTTTGGATGCTTTGAAAAAAATTGGTATCAAGTATGATAAAAAGGCAGTTGTTATAGGCGGTGGCGGAAAAAGTGCCCTTTGGCGTCAAATATTAGCCGACAGTCTTGGAATAACATTGGTTCAAAATAAATATTCTGATTCATCTTTTGGAAGTGCAATGCTTGCTGGTGTTGCAATAGGTGTATGGGATTCGGCAGTAGATGCCCTGAATATATGTAATGAAACTATATCCGAAACTGTGCCAAATATTGAAAACAATAAAAAATATAAATCACTTTTTGAAAAATACAAAAAAATACAACAGGCATTAGAATTAGTTTATAATGAGGATTAATTTATGAAAATAGTTGTGTGTGCAAAAATAATCAAAGGCGAGATAAATCCATTTGATGCCTGTGCGTTGGAAATAGCGCTTAGACTTAGTGATGATGTAACGGTGGTGTCTATGGCACCACCATCTGCTATAAATGAACTTACTCGCTTAACAAGACTTGGTGCTAAAGTTATATCTATAACAGATAGTGCTTATGCAGGGTCTGATACTTTGGCAACATCATATATTTTGTCTTGTGCAATAAATAAAATCGACTATGATTTAATCATTTGCGGAAGACAAACCATTGATGGTGATACAGCGCAGGTGGGCCCGTCCCTTGCTACAAGACTTAATATTAATCTAATAACAAATGTTTTGGATGTTTCTTTAAACGATAACACTTTAAGTTGTAAAACTCGTATTAAAGATGAAACTTGCACACTTCCTGCATTAATTACAGTAGAGAGGATAAACGAACTTAGATTCCCGAGTATATTTTCAAAAGCGGGAACTCCTATGCTCTGGAACAATATTGATTTGAAGGCAGATTTAAGTAAATGTGGGCTAAATGGATCTCCCACCCAAGTATTAAAAACCTTTGAAAACGAAAAAGGTAAACGACATTGTAAATTTATTTCTTTTCATGAGTTAGATTCTTTAATTGATGATTTGCTTAAAAAAGAAAAATCGGGTATTGAATTTAGTCCGAGTAAAACAAAATTAAAATCGGTATGGGCAATCGGAAAAGAAGTTGAGCAAGAAGCGTTTGCAATTGCAGAAAATGTTATTGTTCTTGATGAAAAAGATCCATTTAAAATTGCAGAAATAGCAAGAAAAGATTGTCCCGATGTTATTCTTTGGAGTGCAGATTTATGGGGTAGAAAAAACGCACCAATTGTGGCATCGCTTTTGGAAACAGGTTTGTGTGCTGATTGTACTGCACTTGAAAATGATGGTGAAAGATTATATATGTATCGACCTGCTCTTGGCGGAAATATAATTGCCAAAATTGAGTGCAAGACGAAACCCCAAATGGCAACAGTTCGCACAACCTCTGATTTTGCCGACATTATTGTTTCCGGTGGCAAAGGTGTTGCAAATAAAATAGATAAATTAGAAAAAATTGCATTGAAATATAATGCCGAGCTTGGCGCTTCTCGTGGCCTTGTTGATATGGGAAAAATCCCATATAGCGCTCAAATCGGTCTTACAGGGAAAACGGTTTGCCCCAAAATATATATTGCTATAGGAATATCAGGAGCAGTTCATCATACCGTAGCAATTGAAAATGCAGATGCTATAATTGCAATAAATCCTGATAAAGATGCACGTATTTTTGAATATGCAGATTTTGGTATAATAGATGAGTTTTAACGGCCAATATGTATGCATATATTTGTATATTCCCATTCGCTTAATGAAAACGTGACAACGTATGGTTAAGCTTAATGGTGTTATATATATTCAATATAGAACATATGCAGCAAATTTAATTTCAGTAATTTCATCAGAATACAATGATAGAATATCCTTGAAATTAAAAGGAATGAGTCCGGAGCAATACCGAACTCATTCACAAGAAAGTTAATATTAAATTTAGTCTAAACTTTTGGGTTCACTTCATATACGAGGGGTTATTTAATGTGTATGTTTTACCAAATTTTCACTCTGTTTTCGGGAGTTACCCACATCCCGTCGTTTTCATCAATGTCGAAGGCTTCATAAAATTCGTCTAAATTTACCACCACGCGGTTCACTCTGAGCTTTTCCGTACTGTGCACGTCTGCCTGGGACGCAAACTGGCAATATTCTCTGCTGGCGGTAGACGCCCAGCAGTTCGCCATGCTGGTGTAAAGGGTTTTAAAGTCCGGGTTGTCAAGTCCGGCTGCAATTTCCGTAATGCAGGCAGCCGCTCCCTGATCCGCAACATTCTCACTTAAGGTGAGCGTTCCGTTCATGGGAATGCCGGGAACACCCTCCTGAGCGTCGTAAAAGCTTACCATTTCGTCGCACAGCTTTTGAAAGGCCGCATAGTCCTCTTCTGTCCACCAGTCGGCGGCGTTGCCGTTTTCGTCGAACTTTGCGCCGTTGTTATCAAAAGCGTGGGTGATTTCATGGGCAATGATGTAGCCAATGCCGCCCAGGTTTTGCTCGTAGGAGGCATTTACATCATACATAGGCGCCTGCAGAATTGCCGCCGGGAACGTGATGTCGTTCTGGGTTGCGCTGTAGCAGGCGTTCACTGTGAAGGGATACATAATCCACTGTGTTTTGTCCACAGGCTTATTTTGCAGCGACAGGGTATATTCCCGCTGGGCTGCAGCAATCTCTAACATGTTGGCAAAATAGCTTCCGCCGTCTGCCGCGGATCGGATTTCCGCTCCGTCTAAATACGTTTCCCATTTGTCGGGATAGCCAATTTTAATGCCCATGGTGTCTAACTTTTTCAGGGCGCGTTCTTTTGTGGCGCCGCTCATCCAGGTAAGGTTTTCAATCCGCTTTCTATAAACGGATATAATGTCCTGCACCATCTTTTCCACGTCCTGCTTTGCTTCTTCCGTGAAATATTTTTCTGCATAAATTTCTCCGATATAGTCCGGCATGGTGCTTTGCAGCGTCATGGCCGCACGCTCCTCCGGCGAATAACTGCCTGCGGTGCCCATAAATTCCTGGTTAAACTTGTCGGCCGCGTCGATAAATTCCTGGTTCAGCGCGCCGCCCCAGCCGGAGAGCAGGCTGATTTTTGCCCATGCCTTTAAGGTTTCGGTGTTTTTATCGCTGAAAATGCCGGCAAACGCCTTGGTGCGTTCTACGTCAAAAATAACGAAGCTGTCTGCTTTGGAAAGACCGGACGCTTCAAACACCGCGTCAATATCCACGTTCGGGAACATGTCCTTAATTTCCTGCATGGTGAAGACGTTGTATATCTTATCCACGTTGTTGCCGTCTTCGGTGTTCATCATAGAGGCGGCAATTTCCGCTTCCATGTCATAGCACTTCTGCGCCATTTCTGCTGCTTTATCTTCCGGTTCACCGCCTAAAACCAGCAGGTTTTTTAAATAATTTATATAGCTGTTTTTCTGCGTTTCTGCGCCGTTTTGATAGGTGTCTTTGGGCAGGCTGGGAGAAAAAGTGTTGAATACAGGCATATATTTCGTGCTGTCCTTTAAGTCTACCGACAGATTAAAGCCCATATACGGCGTTATATACATTTCCTGTGACAAGGTGTTTTGCACGTTGATTAAATCTTTTGTTGTTTTGGCAGAGTCAACCAAATCAAGATATGGTTGAATGGGGGCGATGCCGGCCTTGTTTCGCGACTCCATGTCTGTGATGTTTTTATAAAAGTCAGCAATTTTTTGTTCTTTGCTGCCGGCCTCATATGTACCGCCGATAATTTCTTTGATAATGGCATCCACATTTTCGGTACTTTTGTCGTTCAAATCATACAGCGTGCCGCTGATGGTTCTGCCCGGTTTTATTTCCAGGCTGTTTAGCTTGTCCTTGTTCACCGCGGCATAAAAGTCGTCTTTTAAATTTGTGCCGTAAAGGGAAAACACTCTGTCGATGAACAGTTCCATCTGATCTTTTGTTACGTTCTGGTTGGGCGAAAAAACGCCCGGGGCAGTTCCGGCCACAATTCCTGCTTGAAACACGCCTGAAAGCTCGGTTTTTGCCCATTCGGGAATATCGGTGAAGCTCTCCATTGGAATAGCCACTCTGGCGTTGTGGCCTGTGGGCTGTGGAAGCTCGCCAAAGGCGCGCTTTAACATCACCAATGCCTCAGCCCTGGTAACGGACCGCTCCTCGTGAAGCTGGCCGTCTTCATAGCCTTTTATAATATCCGTTTTTTGAACTGCAGGGTTATAGTCGTCTGCCGCGGAAAGCAGCATGGCGGCAACGTCGCCCCTTGTTGCATAGTCTTCCTCCGCCATTGCCACAGGAACGCTGCCAAGCAGCGCCGCGCACAGCAGAAAAGAAGTAATTTTTTTTGCAAGCATAAATGTAGTTCTCCTTTTTATCAGTTTGTCTTCATTATACGCCTGTTCGAGGGGTGAATCAAGCGCTATATGCCAATGTTCATACTTTTTTTATGATTGGGGGAAAAGATTGGTCTTGATTATTTTGCAAAATCTTGCTATACTAAAGATATTATTAGAAAAAGGCGGGATTTCATGGCAGAAAAAAAAGAAAAAGGTTTTTTGCTCTCTTCATTGGAAAATTTTTGGTATTATTATAAATGGCCCTTTTTGGGAGGGATTGTAATTTTCTTTGTCGTGATGATTGCAATGATAAATTTTTCCAGCGTGGAGGAGCCGTCAGACGCCAGCGTGCTGGCGGTGTTTGCCCGTCCGCTCACCACACAGGAGTTTGAGTTTCAATCCAGGCTGGAGGGTGTGATTGAAGATGCAGACGGCAACGGCACAAAGCAGATTTCTACCAACGCCCTTTATATTACAGAAGGCGGGAAGAGCGACGAGGACTCTCTGGCCATCAGCAAGTTTGAAAACACCATAGCCTATGCCCAGTCGGATTTGGTGCTTTTAGACGGCACGAACTTGAATCGGTTTCAATCAAAGGATTTTTTAGAACCCCTGGAAAACTATGTTGATATTTCACAGTTTGATAGTGGCAGCTTGGTTTACCGTGACGACAAAGCGGTTGCTGTAAAGCTAACAAACAGTAAGCTGCTTTTAGACATGCAGTTTTTTATTGACGACGTTTATGCAGGGATTATGTTTGTTCCGGAGGAGGGGACGCCAAGTCTTGAAACTCATAGGAAAAATGCAGCTGCCATGTTGCTGAAACTGAGCGAAAAAGAGTAAAAAAAGACCAAAAACCTGCGCAGTTCGCGCAGGTTTTTTTATAACCATTTTTCTTCAAAATCAGTCCCTTTCTGACAGTTTATGTCACGATTTTTATGTGGTATTGTATTTCGCTTTAAAACATTATAAAATATAAATAAATGTAACAATTCTATATTTGTTATATTCTTCCATAATAGGAACTAATTAAGGAAAAACCTTTATTAGTTTATTTTATTCTTCTGATTTTTGCGATACAATATTTGTCGTATTTTGAAAAGGGAGTGGTTATTTTGGAATTAGATTTTAAAAGCACTCGGTAGAAGAATTAAAATGGCCAGAACGAAAGCCAACATATCGCAAAAATTGCTGGCTGAGAAAGTTCATATCAGCAGCAAACACCTCAGCAACATTGAAACGGGTAACACCACGGTGAGCCTGCCTATTTTTCTCGATATTGCAAACGAACTTGAAGTTTCTCCCGACACACTTTTGTGTGATTCTATGATCAATGCCAAACAGGCATACATCAAAAAAATCAGTTTACTCATGAAAGATTGCGACGATTACGAGGCGCGGTTCATAGAGGATAACCTGACACAGATGTTGGATTCGTTTCGAAAGCTTGAAAAAATGAGGCGGGAAAAAGGTTCTTAAATCACTGATATTTTCAGTGTCAAAGCCCGAACAGGGCTTGACATAGGACCTGCCAAACGGGTCCGGGGTGGTGCGTTGCCACAGAGGTTTTAATTCATTTTGTTCCACACTTCATCGTCAGATGAAAACTCAAAGGCCCTGCGGCACGGGTGGATATTCGGGTCGAATCCGCACACAGATACATATTTGCAAAAAGAGCATTGGAGAGCTTTTCCAGATTTCACAGGCCGAATATCCACATTTCCACCCATAATTTCCTGCCCGATTTTTATAAGCGTGTTATGAATATACCGGTTTAACGTTTCAAACTGTTCTCTGCTGGCGGTTTTCGACTGCGATTTGGACACGGTTCCGTCTGACTTTAAGTAAACGGGAATTACGGCCGACCAGCCGCTGATTTCTCCGTCGATTGCGCGGATAACCTCTGGGTCGTCGGAGGAAAGACCGCTCATTTTAAAGGCTTTTATATCCTTGGCGTTGTCAGCTCCGGTTTCCGGTGTGCCGTCTAACACCGGGTCGTCTAACCGAAAATAAAACATGCCGCCGAATTCTGTGTCACCGTTTGTTTTTTCCGCAATTCCTTTTGCTGCGGCCGCCATATATACGGCGAGCTGCAGGGTTGTGCCGTTAAAAATGTCCGCCAGAGAATATCCCTTTGCGCCGGATTTATAGTCTATGACCTTTAAATAGAGCTTCCCGCCGCGGGATAAGGTGTCAATCCGGTCAATTCTGCCAGACATGGTAACTTCGCCGCCGCCGGGCAGCGTAACGGTTACAGGAGGCAATTCGCCGTTTTTATCGAACTTCACTTCAAATGCCGCTGGTTCAAATTCTCCCCGGGCCACATGTTCACAAATGGCCCAAACAGATTTTGAAACCAGGCTTTTCAGCCTTTTTTTCAGGGCTTCCAGCCGGCCGGCGCTATATATATTTTTAATAAACATAGTGCTAAATAAATTTTCTATAATGGCGTCTGTCATATCGCGCTGCTCATCTGGCGTAATGGTGCGAAAAGACAGATTTTGTTTTTTCATTTCTGCGGAAAACCGCTCAATAATTTCATGAAGCAGGCTGCCAATATCCGGCGCCTCCACCTTTAACACCTTTCGTTCCTTTGCCTTTAACCCATACTCAATGAAAAATGAAAACGGACACGCAGAATACCGCTCAAAGCGGGAAACGCTGCCGTATAAACTGCTGCCGTAAAGGTTTAGAACCGTGTCGTTTGAAAGTTTTCCGGCTGTGTTTGTATATTTAAAGAACCGCTGGGCCCTCTCGAGCCTCTGCCGGTAAGCTTCATCCTCCATCAAAACAGAAAACAGGGCTTTTACCGCGTCGTTTTCGCCCAGCTGGTCCATATGCGTTAAAACATAGGTATAGGCCGACTGCTTGGAGGCTACCGTTGTTTCCGGCCGCTGCTCTTTTAAGCTGAGCTCGTTTGAAGCTTTCAGCCCGGGAAAGGTGCGCTTTAATTTTGATATGAACATAGAGGGGCGCAGGCCGCCGCCAAAATCGTCCCCCACGGGGTAGGAAACAAACAGCTTTTCCCGGCAGATGTTCACAGCAGTGTAAACCGAAAATTCTGCGTCGCTGATCAGTTTTTTTGCATCAGGTGCCACAGATATACCCTGCGAAAGCAAAAATTCCCGTTCGCTGTCGGACAGGAGGGCGCTGGGGGCGGGGGCGGGCGGGAATATTCCGTCGTTTGCGCCGATAACAAAGGCCGCGCGGACGTTTTTGATTACGGAGCGGTTTAAATCACCGAACGATACCTGGTCGTAAACCGTTGGAATCACTCCAATGCTTTTTTGGGAAAGCCCGGCTTCTAAAATTGCCCGCATGCCGGAAAGGCCTATGGTTTCGTTTCCCAGCAACTCTTCCATCAAGCTAAAGGTTTGCGTTAAAATATTATATACTTCTGTATATTCGTCCGCCTGGCGCAGCAGGCCCTCTGCCTGAAACTTGCTGATAAGCTGTTCATTTTTTTCCTGCAGATGAGTCGCTTCAAAAAAGGACAGAAAAGCAGCAATGCGGCCGCCAACGGTTTTTGCTGCCGTAATTGTTTCTTTCAGTAGCAAAACGGGTTTCAGCAGACGATTTTTCACTTCCAGGCAAGATGCGGCTTCGTCCGTCTGCGCGTCTTCACTGTCAAAAACGCCCCTTGCTTTGCGCAGAAAGCGTTCGTCGCTGAGCCAGTCGCCAAATTCCACTGCACCGGCTAACGCATAGTTTTCCAGGCGGAACGCCTCCTCCTCGCTGATATCCGCAAAGCCCGATTTCATATAGGCCGTTACACGCTTTGTGGTGATGCCCAAGAGCAAATCGAACAGGGAAAACAGGTATAAAACAATGGGGTGGTTTAAAAAATCCCGGCGCGTGTCGGCAAAAACCGGAATGTCATACAGAGGGAAAACGGACTGAATGAGGTCGGCATATCCGTCGTAGTCACCGGTGATCACAGCAATTTCGCGGTAGCTTGCCCCGGTTTCTTTCACAAATTTTTTGATTGCCGCCGCTGCATATACCGCCTCTTCATATTTGCCCTTTGCAACATAGAGGGAAACGTCGGCGGGGGCGTCTGTTTTCCAAACCGCTTTTTTGCCGGACATGGCCTGTTCCAAAACAGACAGCTCCGGAGAGGAAAAACGCGGCGCAAGATTCAGTACTACAGGCGGCAGAACCTTTGCACCCACATTTTGCGCAATGCGTTCTAAGGCCTTTTTCGTGTTGTTTGCGCTTGCAAAAACCGAGTTGGGGGGCACGTGCTCGCCGGGCATGGTCAAGGCCACAGTGACAGAGGCGCCCACCGCCAGAAACGCTTCAATGCAGGCAAGCTCGTTTTGTGTAAATCGATAGAACTCGTCAATAAAAATATTTGCATTTTTAATATAGTCGCTGTCAAAGCACAAAGACGCCATCAGCGTTAAATCGTCGTCGCTGTCTGAAATGCTTTCAGACAGAAGCTTGTTATATGCTTCATAGATATAAGAAAGGTCGCGCAGCCGCGCTGAAAACAGGTGTTCCTCTGTTTTTTCTGCTGCTGCCCGCAACGCTTCCGGCGTTACCTGCCCTTTTTTCAGTTCGGAAACCGCATCCATAAATAGACGGATTAAGCCCTGCTTGTCCGCCGCCGTGCGGTAAAACACCAGCTTGTTTTTGCAGCTGCCAAAGGCCCTTAACACCAGCATGGCTTTGCCTGCGCCGTCTGTGGGATTATGGTTCAGGCCCGCGCCGGCAATGAGTTTTTTCGCAAGGCGGCCAAAGGAGGTTACGTTAAAATCGTCGTGAATATAGCCCTTTTCGTTTAAAAAGGCGCTCTCGCCCTGATGGGAATATTGTTCCGGAACAATCATCAATGTGCGCAAGCCTTTTTCCTCCGCCTGAGCCGCCTGTTTCACGCAGTATTCACTTTTTCCGCTTCCTGCCCGTCCGAGCACAAATTGCAGCGGCATAAAAAGCCTCCTTTTTTGATGAAAAGCCAGTTAAGCGAGGGCGATGGCTTCGCTCACCGTCAGCGCCTTGAGATAAAGCTTCACATTTTTAGTGTTATTGTTAATTTTTATATCTTTCGCGCCATTTATATCGGACAGATAGCGGTTGAACCAGCCGAAGCCAAACATTTGCTCGTTTCCGCCGTCATATAAAACGCCGTCAATTACAAACATTACAATTCTGGGGCCGCCGTCCACAATGATAGTGACGTGGTGTGGGCCGGAGGATAAGGCATTTTCTCCTGTCGTTTTGGTGCACCAGAACTTGCCGTCGCCAATGGAGAATATCAGTTGCCCGTCTTTTTGTTCAACGGCAATTCCCTTTTCGTTTTCTACGGTGGAGAGCAGCATGCCGTTTGCTCCCGTGATGTCGAAATCTAATGTAAAGCCGCAATTGATGAATTTTGAGCGGCAGTCGATCTCCGCCTCAAAATCTTTCACGGTGAACGGTTGCAGGTAGGGCATGGCGCTGCCGTTTTCAAGGGTCGCAGCGTTTTTTGGTACGCGTCCTGCGTTCTCCAACTGCGCCCAGAGGCCCTCAATCAGATTTTTATCAATGTGGTTCACCGCCGCGTTCTGTTTTTGGGTTTCGGTTATGTAATATTCCCCGTTTGCTTCAATGAGGTCGGGGTAGGAAATGCGAATGTTAATGTCGTCGTCATACAACACAATTTCCGGCTGGGAAAACCTTAAAATTTTGCCCTGGGGAGAGTCGGCCTCCACCGCGCCGCACAGCCAGGCCGGGTTCCGCTCCTCATACCACCGGCAGCCGTTGTTGTGATACCAGTATAAATATTTTCCGTTTTCACACTTCCAAATGAAGTTGGCCGCCCGCGGGTGTTTCAACTGCCGCCCGTTATCATAAGTGAGGGGCTCGGGCTTCGAAAAGCTCACGCCGCCGTCACGGCTGTAGGCACAGTAGGGATGGCCGGTCACCGTTCGGAAGGTGCAGAAAATGCTGTTGTCGCTCAGCACAACAAAGCTGTGCTCCTCTGAGATATTGCTCACCGCCCGGTCTGTACGAATGCCCCTGCCGCCTTTGGGAAACGTCTCCCAGGTAAGCTTTTCGGGGTTTGTTTCCGTTTCGATGTTTTGACAAAACAACAGCGTCCCTTCGGAATGATACATAAAACCTTCTCCGAATTTGCCAACCTTATATTGGGGAACAAACACCCCGCCGTTATAAGAAAATGGCTTGCCTACATTCCAGAAAAACTTGATTTTTCCGCCGTAGGGGTTCTCTAAATCCACCTGATAATTTTCAAGGGGAATGTCGTACCAGTTCTTTGACCAGGAGCGCCCGCAGTCGTCGCTGAACTTAAACACAAAATGACCTTGCGTATCTACCCGGGTGGTTACGCCGTTTTCAAAGGGAGGATCGTCTGCCAAAATGCTTCTTGTGTTGTCTGCGTTAAAGTTATAGAAGCAGTATATTCTGCCGGAACTGGTTTTATAAAGCACCGCATAAGAGGATTCGGGGCTGCTTGCGGATTCCACGTCGGTTACGTCTGTCCAGGTTTTGCCACAGTCTGTGCTGCGCATTGAAATCACGTGCTGGCCGGCGTCGCCCTCCATGCCTGCCCCGGTGGTCACCACAAGCACCCACGCGCCGTCGTCCGCCTCCACAACATAGGGCTGGTCGGAATAATATTCCACAGGGATTTTGCTTCCGTTTTTGATGTTTCTCGCATCGTACGATGCATCATTTTTTGTGTTGCGCATCTCTTTTCCGCCTTTCGTTTTATCTTACCCAACGGACAAATAGCCCTCCGGGTAAGAAAAGGTATTGTCATCTTCCGAGTGCCACATGGTGGCCACCGTTAAAACACCAATTCTACCGATATACATAATAAAAATTAACACAATTCTGCTGGCGGAGGAAAGCTCCGGCGTAATGCCGCAGGAAAGCCCCACCGTTCCGAAAGCGGAAACCACCTCGAACAGAATTTGGGAAAAGCTCATGCCCGGTTCAAAAAACAGCAGCAGAAAGGTTCCCACAATCACCACAGTGAAAGCCAGGGTGATGATTTGCGACGAGCGGACAATGGTGTTTCGTGCGATTTTATATTTGAAAAACGAGCCGGGATGCAGGCCCGCCGCCTCGCCAGTGGAGCTTAATGCGCAAAAAAGCGTGGTGGTTTTAATGCCGCCGCCGGTGCCGCCGGGGGAAGCGCCGATAAACATCAGCGCAATCATCACCAGAAGGGCTGCGCTGGGAAACGCGCCCAGATTATGGGTGGCAAACCCTGCCGTTCTGGCAGACACGCTGTTAAAAAGTGATTCCAGCCAGGTGAAATCACCTGTCAGCTTCAGCAAAAGCGTGCCGGCAAGAATTAACCCCAAGCTCATGAAAAGCGCCGCCTTTGTATGAAAACGAAGCTTTTTCACGGTGCGGAATTTTATGGTGGAGGTAAGGTCGTGAATGACTAAAAACCCAATTCCGCCAAAAAAGATGAGCGTGCAGGTAACGATATTCAACAGCACGTCTCCCGAATAGTCCGTAAGACTTTTCATGCCGCCCAAAATGTCGAACCCGGCGTTGTTAAACGCAGAAATGCCGTGAAACACCGAAATTTGCACAGCGCGCCAAAAGGAATATTGTGGGTAGAAGGAAAAAAAGCTTAAAACAGCGCCGGAAAGCTCAAAGGCAATAGTAATGAGAAAAATTTTTTTCAAAAGCATTAAAAGGCCCTCAAAGGAGCCTAAATTGATGGACTCTTTCAGCAAAAGCCGCTCGTTTAAACCAATGCGCTTGCGAAGGGCGAGCATAAACGCCGCGCCAATTAACGAAATACCCAGGCCGCCGGCCTGAATAAGCAGGGCAATGACGGTTTGACCAAAGCCGGTAAAGGTGTCGAAGGGGTCAACAGTCACCAATCCCGTCACGCAGACAGAGCTGGTGGCGGTAAAAAAAGCGTCTAAAAAAGAGAGGCGCACGCCGTCGCGAACACTGAAAGGGAGGGAAAGCAGGCATGCGCCGGATAAAATCAGAACCAAAAAGCCGATGGCAGTTATGGCCGCCGGCCGTAAATGTTTTTTAAATATCATTTTTTTCACCAGTTATGTTTTTTCTAATTGACGCGCAAAGACCGCGCGGTTAAACGGGAAGAAGGCTTTCGTCATTTTGCAGTAGCGTTGCCAGCGTGCAGTCGATGGTATTAGCCCCATCGGTAAGCACAAAGCCGCCCTGAATGTCAGCCGTTTGGGCCGCAATTTTCAGCAGGGGCACAACCCTGCCCGTTGCCTTGAATTTTGCGTTCAGCATAACGATAAACCGCATGAGGCTCAGGCGGTTTTTGTCCCGCAGGTTAAACTGAATTTCGTCAAATCCGGGGTGGTAATACTTCACAATGAGGTTTGCCAGCAGCTCTTCATACTCCTGCTGGGGCATGGAAACGATTTTTTTCATTCTGTCTTCTTCCGCCATAAACATACGCTCCTTTAATAGCTGAAATTTGAAGGTTTTTCGGCCTTTCTTCCAAAGGCGTATAGAATCGCGTCTGCAATGCGTTCCGACGCTAAGCCGTCCCCATAGGGGTTCACGGCTTTGGACATTTTCTCATATTCGGTTTTATCAAACAGCAGGGTTTTTGCCAGATCGGTGATGTGGTTTTCGTCTACGCCGGCAATTTTCACCGTTCCGGCGGTCACGGCCTCCGGCCGCTCGGTTTCGTTTCTTAAAACCAGTACGGGCTTGCCCAGAGAGGGAGCTTCCTCCTGCAGGCCGCCGGAGTCGGTCATCACCATATAGCACCGGTCCATCAGGTTGTGAAGCTCAGTAACGTCTAACGGGTCGATTAAATGGATGCGGCTGTGGTTTCCCAAAATTTCGTTTGCCGTGTTCCGAACAAGTGGATTTAAATGCACAGGGTAAACCACTTCCACGTCCTCCGCGGCGTTTGCTGCGTTTAAAATTGCCCGGCAAATGTTTTGCAGCGGCTCGCCCAGGTTTTCCCGCCGGTGGGCGGTTACCAAAATGACCCGTTTGTTATCAAAATCAATCTGTTTTAAGGTGTCGTCGTGAAACACGTAATTTGGCTGAACGGTGTGTTTAATTGCGTCAATCACGGTGTTGCCTGTGACGTATATGTCAGAGGGGTTCACATTTTCTTTTAACAAATTATTTTCGTTGTTAATGGTAGGTGCAAAATATAGGTCGGCAAGATAGGTGGTGAGGCACCGGTTCATCTCCTCAGGGAAAGGGGAATATTTGTCGTAGGTCCTCAGGCCTGCCTCCACGTGGCCGATTTTGGTCTGGCAGTAAAACGAGGCCAGAGCACCGGCAAAGGTAGTGGTGGTGTCGCCGTGAACCAAAACAATGTCGGGCCGGGCGGCCTTTATGGTTTCTTCAATGCCTTTCATCACCCGCGCCGTTATGTCGGACAGGGTTTGCCCCGATTTCATAATGTCCAAGTCGAAATCCGCGCGGATATTAAAAATGTCCATTACCTGGTCTAACATTTGCCTGTGCTGCGCGGTGACGCACACAACGGATTCAATTTCCTCCCGCTGTTCCAAAACTTTTACCAGCGGAGCCATTTTAATCGCTTCCGGCCGGGTGCCGAAAACCGTCATTACCTTTAGCTTTTCCATGTTGTTTAAACCTTTCTTTTCGTATCAATCTTTTTGAAATGTAAAAAGAAGATATGAAAAAGCATACCTTCTTTTTTATGATTATCGTTAAAATAAACTATTTTTCTGTCTTTTTCGTCACACATTCAGCGCCGGGCTGTGCGTCCTGGGGACTTTCGGTTTCCGTACTTTCGTCCTCCTGCTTATCGGCAGAATTTGTGCGGCTCATCATGGTGAACACCGCAAACAGCACAATGGACAAAAACAGAACAAACGCCCGCAGGAAGTTCGACACGAACATCACAATGGCGCTGATTGCCAGAATTGCCGACAGCGCGTAGAGTATAATCACGGCGGAGCGCTGGGAAAAGCCCATGTCAATCAGCCGGTGGTGCAAATGGCCTCTGTCCGGCGTCATAATACCCTGGCCTTTTAAAAGCCTTCGGATAATGGCAAACAGAGTATCGAAAATCGGAAGCCCCAAAATTAAAAACGGCAGAGCAAAAGCCACATAGGTTTTAAAGGGTCCCTGAATGGAGATACATGCTAAAACAAAGCCTAAAAACGTTGCCCCGGTGTCCCCCATAAAGGTTTTGGCGGGATTAAAGTTAAAGGGCAGAAAGCCGAAGCACGAGCCCGCCAAAGCGGCTGCCAAAATCAGCATGGTGGCATTGGCGTTGTGTTGCATTAAAAGAATGGACAAAAGCGCCACGGCGGCAATAGAAGACACGCCGGCGGCAAGCCCGTCCAGCCCGTCGATTAAGTTCACCGCGTTGGTAACGCCCACAATCCACAAAACGCTGCCGCCGATGGAAAGCCATTCGGGCACGCGCACCAAAAGGCCGTTCATGGGGTTTGCAACCGCAATGACCCGCACGCCCAAAAGCACCGGAATGCAGGCCGCGGCGATTTGTATTACGAATTTTAAAAGGGCCGGCTTTGGTTTTAAATCGTCTAAAAAGCCCAGCACAGAAATAATCATAGAGCCGATTAAAATGCCAATGAGCGGCTTGTTTAAAGCCCCGTCCACCATGAAGCTGGAAAAACAGCACACGCTGATGAGGAAGCCGTAGACAATGGCAATTCCGCCGATTCTGGGAATTGGTTTTTTATGCATCCGCCGGTTGTCCTTCGGAACGTCCAGCGCGCCGATTTTAAATGCAAGCTTAATGGAAAGCGGCGTTGTGGCATAGGCCACAATCAGCGCAACCACAAACGCAAACACAATAAAAAGTCCGTTTTGTTCAGTCATATCATACTCCCGAAAGCAATTTACAATTGAAATTAATTTTATCATTTGATATTGTATAAAATTATATACCGAAAAGCAGGGTTTGTCAATACAATTCAGTTGTATTTTTTGCGTGGTTATGATATACTTGACATAATCATTTTAAAAGGAGCATTGCCATTGAAGCCGGGTGACACAATCAAGCTGAACATATTAAATACCGCGCCGGACGGGCGCGGAATTGGAAAAATAGATCACTTTGTAATTTTTGTAATCGGCGCCTGCGAGGGCGATTTGGTTTTGGCAAACATTTTAACCGTGCACAAGACCTATGCCACGGCGGCAGCGGTTCAGGTGCTTGCGCCTTCACCTTTCCGGCAGGAAAGTTTTTGCCGGGCGTCGTCTGCATGCGGCGGCTGCCCGCTTTCGCACATTCAATATGAAAAGCAGCTTGCAATAAAAAAGCAGACGATTACCGACGCTCTTGCCCGCATCGGCGGGTTTGATTTGCAGACGGTAGAAATTTCAGACGCTTTGGGTATGGACAGGCCCTTTTGCTACCGCAACAAAATGGTGTTCCCTGTGGGACAGGCAGGCGGCAAGGCCGTGGGCGGGTTTTACGCCCCCAAAAGCCATGACATTGTGCCGCTTGACAGCTGTTTGGCCGGGGAGGAGGCTGCCATGCAGGCGCTTTCCTGCGTGGTGCAGTTTTTAAATGACGAAAGCATCGCCCCCTTTCACGAGGCGAAAAAGTACGGAACCGTGCGGCGGGTTTTTGTCCGCACCGGATTTCACACCAAAGCGCTTATGGTGGTAATCTCCTCTTTTACAGAGCGCATCAGACATTTGGACAGACTCGTTTCCGCCCTGCGGGAAACAGAATTTGCAGGATATTGCCTAAAAAGCGTGGTTTTAAATGTAAATCAAAAAATAAACAATTTGGTGCTTGGGGATGAAAATATTACATTGTGGGGCAGCGATACCATTGAAGATGAACTGATGGGACTTATCTTTTCCATTTCGCCCCACAGCTTTTTCCAGGTGAATCCCGTGCAGACGCAGGTGCTGTATCAAACTGCAATGAGCCTTGCAGAGCTTGACGGCACAAAAACGGTTTTAGACGTTTACTGCGGCATTGGAACCATTTCCCTCTGCGCGGCAAAGCTGGCAAAGCGGGTAATTGGCGTGGAAATTGTGAAGGAAGCAGTGTTAGACGCAGGTGTGAATGCAGAGAGAAACAACATTAAAAATGCTGAATTTTACTGCGGGGCGGCGGAACAGGTTGTGCCGGATTTAATCGGCCGGGATATCAGACCCGACGTTGTGTTTTTAGACCCGCCGCGAAAGGGCAGCGATGAAAGAACCCTGTCGGCAATTTTGTCGGCACGGCCTGAGCGCATTGTGTATGTTTCGTGTAACCCGGCAACGCTTGCAAGGGACGCGCGGTATTTGGCTGACGGCGGATATCGCTTAACCCGCGCCGTGCCGGTTGACATGTTCCCCCATACGGCGCATGTGGAATGCGTGGCTTTATTAAATAAATGAAATTTGAAGCAGATCAATGGTAGATGATTGTGTTTAAAAGCAAACAAAGGGGTGCGCGTATGAAAAAAATAATTTTTCGCATTGCAATTTGTGTGATAGCCGCGGCGGTGCTTTGTGCGGCAGCCGTTTTGGGCATGAACGTGTATATGAAAAATAAGGTAAAGAACCGTATTTTTCCTGCGCCGGAGGCGTATAATAATGGAAAGGCCGACTGTATTGTGGTTTTGGGCGCCGCGGTGTATGACAACGGCACGCTGAGCTACATGTTGCGGGACAGGCTGGACTATGGCATTGCGCTTTATAAAGACGGCGCCGCGCCGAAACTGGTTATGAGCGGCGACCACGGCCGGGAGCATTATGACGAAGTGAACGCCATGAAAGACTATGCCGTTTCGTGCGGCGTTCCGTCGGAGGATATTTTTATGGATCATGCCGGGTTTTCCACCTACGACAGCATGTATCGTGCCAAAGAAATTTTCGGTGCGGAAAACTTGATTGTGGTTACGCAAAAATACCACTTATACAGGGCGCTCTACATTGGGGACAAGCTTGGAATTGACGTTTGCGGCGTCTCTTCAGACCAGCGGCAATATGCGGGGCAGGCCCGGCGCGAGGTGCGGGAGATGCTTGCCCGGTGCAAAGACATGGTGAAGGTAATGGCCCGCCAAAAGCCCCAATATTTGGGAGAAGCAATTCCGCTGTGGAACAACGGCGACGTGACCAACGACAAATAATTTTTTTAAAACCCTGGAAGGAGCAACAAAATGGCACACATTGAAATGACCTACCGGTCGGAACAGCTTGCCTGCGACACAGACATCAACCTGCATCTGCCGGAGGGAATTCAAAAAGGGGAGCGGCTCCCCGTTTTATATCTTTTGCACGGCTTGGGAAGCGGGAGCCGCTCGTGGGACAAATATACCGCCATTGGACGGTATGTGAGAAACAAGAAAATTATTGTGGTGATGCCCTACGCTGGAAAAAGCTTTTATATGAACGAAAAGTATGGGTTAAATTATTATGACTATATTGCAAAGGAACTGCCGGACATGGTTGAAGCCACATTTCCCGCGTCAGACCGCCGGTTTATTGCCGGGGCCTCCATGGGCGGCTATGGCGCGTTTCGAATTGCGTTTAAAAACCCCGGCCGGTATGAGTGGGCCGCGTCTTTTTCCGGGGCGCTTGATATGAAGCCCCTTTTAAAGCTGGACGAAAAGCGGTATGAGCTTATTGCCGGAAGCGAATTCGTGCCGGAGGAGCAGGACCTTTTCACCATGGCGGAACTGGCAGACCAAAGCCCTGTGAAGCCCAAGTTTTATCAGTGGTGCGGCACGGAGGACTATTTATATAAAGGAAACGTTAAATTTAAAAACTTTATGGAAACGCTTTCGTTTGACTATACCTATGCCGAGTCCCCCGGCGACCACAGCTGGGTTTACTGGGACAGGGAAATTGAAAAAACACTGAAGTTATTTGGGTTTTAAACCCCATCCCCCGCTTTCGTTGGAAGGCGGGGGATTTTTTTCTAAACCGTGCATATATTTTCTGAATTTACAGAAAATAACTGTAACCAAAAAAGGAAAGGAACGGTTTTATGAAAAAATATATTTTGGCGGCAGTTTCGTTCATACTTATTTTCACCATGCAGGTTGCCTTTGTGACCATTGGCAAGCAGGAACAGGTAATGGCGGCGGGAAATTATAAAAATGAGCTTCAGCTTTTGGCAAGATGTGTAAACGGCGAGGCACGGGGCGAGCCCTATGCAGGCCAGGTGGCTGTTGCGGCTGTTATTCTAAACAGGGTGAAGCACCCGTCTTTTCCCAACACCATCTCCGGTGTGATTTATCAAAAAGGGGCGTTCACCGCAACGGTGGACGGGCAGATTAACGTGCCCATCAGCGAGGGGTCTTCGGTTTACAAGGCCTGCCGCGACGCCATGAACGGCTGGGACCCCACAGGCGGCGCAATTTATTATTATAACCCGAAAAAGACCACAAACAAGTGGATTTATTCCCGTGAGGTCATTAAAATCATTGGCAGCCACAGATTTGCGAAATAGGAGGATGAAAACACATGTCAAAAAAGGCAAACAATCAATCAAAAGGTTTTTATGCCGTGCTGACCATAGCCCTTGTATCTTTGGCGGTGGTGGCTTTGGGCGGCGTTTATTACTATAAACAGGCCGACGGCCTGCGGGAAGAGCTGCACAACACCTATATGCGGTCGTTCCACGACATGGCAGACTATTTAAACGACATTGACGTGGAGCTAAAAAAAACCATGCTGGCAAGGGATGCGGGCCAGATGTCCACCCTGTCCGCCCAGCTTTATATGCAGGCGGAGGCGGCAAAGGCCTGCCTTGCGCAAATGC
Organism: Congzhengia sp.; assembly: GCF_037235575.1. Lineage (NCBI taxonomy): Bacteria > Bacillati > Bacillota > Clostridia > Eubacteriales > Oscillospiraceae > Congzhengia > Congzhengia sp. The sequence continues at coordinate 20,340 of NZ_JAXUNN010000003.1, forward strand.
CGGTGGAGAACGCTTCCTTTGACAACACATCGAAATTTTTGTCCCATGTGGGGGACTATTCGTCCTACCTGTCCCGGAAAGTGATTGGGAACGGTGAGGTGACGGAGGAGGAATATCAAAACCTGGCGAGCCTTTCGGCCTATGCCGAGGCGGTGAACGAAGAATTTTCCAAAATGGAAAGCGCCGTTTACGACAACACCATGCGGGTGGAGTCTTTAAAGGTACGGAATCCCTTTGTGGTGCACGCGGACGGCGACAGTTTTCAAGACGGCATGACGCTGATTGAGTCGATGCCCCAGGAATATCCCTCTTTAATTTACGACGGCCCGTTTTCCGAGCATTTGCAGACCACAGAGCCGGAACTGTTAAAAGGAAATCAACAAATTTCCAGGTTTACCGCGGAAAGTGTTGTCAAGCTGTTTTTGGGCGAGGAGCGCGCATCAAAGGTGGCATATGAAAGCGACGGCAGCGGACAGATAGAAACCTATATGTTTTCCGGCAATTCGGACAATGGCTCTATCAGCGTTGAGGTGACAAAGGAGGGCGGCATGGTGCTTTGGATGCTGGACTCCAGGGAAGTGAAAGAGGAACGGCTCAGCGTGGAACAGGCCATGTCGGCAGGAGAGCTGTTTTTGTCTCAGCGGGGCTACCCGAATATGAAAAGCAGCTATTACGACGTGGCGGACAATGTGGCCACCGTGAACTATGCTTATTTTCAAGACGGCACTACCATGTATCCCGATCTGATTAAGGTAAAGATTGCATTAGACAACGGGGAAATTGTGGGATTTGAGTCCTTAGGCTACATTATGTGCCACAGGGACCGGGAAATTCCCCAGACCATTATCAGCGAGCAGGAGGCCCGTGAAAAGGCAGGCACACACCTATCTGTGGACACGGTTTCAAAAGCCTATATTCCCCTTGACAGCAAGCGTGAAGTGTTCTGCTATGAGCTTAAAGGTACTTTGGGAAAAAATAATTTCTTAATTTATATCAATGCGGAAACCGGCCGGGAGGAAAAAATTCTGATGCTGCTGGAGTCGGACAAAGGTATTTTAACCATTTAAAAAATTTACAAAATTTTCTTGATATAAAAAAGCTTTAGCAGCACAAACTATGATTGTAACGAAGCGGTGATATGATAAAATCGGACGTTTAAAGCATTGGCCGTTTTAAACGAGATGATGAAAATACCATATCAGAAAGCGTTCGTTACTGATATAAATCGTGATGCGTTGTGCGAAGGAAATTGAGCAAACATTCAGACGGTGAAACGTAAATGTTACAAAAACAGCTTTTTTAGTTTGAAATGATTGATTTTGTTTTGATGAATGGAAAAGTGGTTTTGCCGAATGAGGTACTGTAAGTTCCGTAGAAGAAGTAGTTTTATTTGAAGTGAAACATGTGAGTGTATTGGTTTGAAGAAGCGAAAGAAGTAACACAAAAAAACGTATCACGGCGAGGGAGCTGCCCATGTGCAAACTGTTGACTGTTTGCGTAGGGCAGCTCTTGTGTTTTTGTGCAATTATGTGCCTGCCTGGGCTTGATTTAAGCGGTATAGTTGTGTTATACTGATTATAATGTTAAAAAGGAGTGAACTGTTTTGGAAATTTATGACTGTCATCTGCATACCACCTATTCTAAGGACGGGAAATCCACCCTGGATGAAATGTGCGGCCGGGCGCTTGCCCTTGGAATGCGCGCAATTACAGTGACAGACCATAACGAGCCGGACACGCCCGGCTTTCCCGCTTATGAACATATACGGCAATCTGTGGCGGCGGCAAAGCGAAAGAACGAAGAACTTGGCGGAAAGCTTCAGGTTTATGCAGGCGTGGAGCTGGCAGACCAGTTTATCGGCGGACAGGATCCGGCGCCCTACTATGAAATGGATTTGGATTGTATTTTGGGTTCTATTCACTCCACAAAAATGTATTCTGCCTTTTTCCCCGACCATACATTTGGTTCCGATTTGCTGCAGTCGGCACAAAAGGCCGACATGGACTTTTTAAAAAAATTTGTTGAAGCTTATTATTCAGAACTTAGAAAAACAGCAGAGAAAGCAGACGTTGATGTGATCGCACATTTAACGTTTCCACTGCGCTACATCAACGGCCGGGCAAACCGCGGGCTTGACATTGCAGAATTTTATCCGCTGATTGACCAGGTGCTTGCGGCTGTTGTAAAAACCGGAAAGGCCTTAGAGGTGAACACCTCCGGCATGGCCACGGATTGGAAGCACTTTATGCCGGATGAAGATATTTTAAAACGGTATTATGCTTTGGGCGGCAGATTTGTCACCACCGGCAGCGACGCCCACAGGGCGGAAAATTTAGGCGTGGGAATTCCCGAGGCCATTCACATGCTTCAAAAAATCGGGTTTACCCACGGCTCTTACTTTGTGAAACGAAAACGTTTTGAATATCAATTTTGAAACGGAGGGAAAAACAATGGCTCTTTCTTATACGTTCAGCGTGTCCTTTAAAACAGGCTGTTACCGCCACATAAAAATTTCAGCGGAGGCGGCTTTGGCGGTGTTTCACGAGGCCATAGTTGAGGCTTTTGGCCTGGCCGACGGCCACATGCATGTGTTTTTTATGAATAACTGTGCCTGGGACAATACCTGCGGCTACTATTGCACCGGCTTTTTAGAAAGCAAAAATCCTGCCACAGACGAGGTGCGGTTGTGCGATTTTAAGCTGGAGAAAGGCGCCCGGTTCGTTTATATTTACGATTTTGGGAACGAGCAGCGGTTTTCTGTGAAGCTCCTTAAAAGTTCAGAGGAGGAAACAAAGAAACCGATTTTGGTGCGCAGCAAGGGCGAGTTCTTTTTCAGCGACCTTTTGGTGAAGGGCGAGAACGACGAGCCGGAAAAAAAGCTGCCCATTCACGGAAACGACAGGGCGGCGCTGGTGCACCTGTATGCAAGCGCCGCGGTGAACCTTTATGGGTTTGTTTCCCTCTCTACTTTTTGCAAAATTTTTAACAGCCAGAATGAAGAACAGTTAGACGCAAAAGAGGCCGGGGAGCTGCTTTCGGCAGGTTCCGGCGGGGAGTATGTGCTCTATGGCGAGCACCTTGTGTTTCCGGCGGGGAACGAGGTGCCTGCGCTGTTAGAAATTTTAGGGCACGAAACAGAGGGCAAGCCCCGGTTTGTGCCTGCCAGCCGGGAGTCGTTTTTAAAATATCTGGATGTTTATTATATGGACGAGCCCGAAATCCCGGAGAAAATTAAGGCGTTTTTCAGGCCGCTTTTAAAAAGCGAATCGCAGGTTTTCACCATTTGCAGCGAGTTTTTGCAAATGCTGCGGCTGGATTATCCGATACAGGCGTTTTTAGGGCTTTTGCCCCAATACGGCATTTCGCCGGAAACCGTGGGCCAGAATTTTACCAATTTGGTGATTGAGGCCAAAAACAGCAGCAGAATTTGGAAGAACAAGGGCTTTACGCCGCCGGAAATGGCGCGGCTTATGGGAACTGCCAAAAGAATTTTGAAAAAAGTGGGCCGAAACGACCCGTGCCCCTGCGGAAGCGGGAAAAAGTATAAAAAATGCTGCGGAAGAAATGAATGAAATTGGAATGGAGCAAATGATGGACAGACAGAAAAATATCAGAAATTTTTCAATTATTGCACATATCGACCACGGTAAATCCACCCTGGCGGACAGGCTGCTGGAAAAAACCGGCACCATGACCGAACGGGAAATGGAAAACCAGATTTTAGATAACATGGACTTAGAGCGCGAGCGGGGCATTACCATTAAGGCCCGGGCGGTGCGGCTGTTATACAAAGCGTCTGACGGAGAGGATTATGTTTTAAACCTCATCGACACCCCGGGGCACGTGGATTTTAACTATGAGGTTTCCCGCAGCTTAGCCGCCTGCGAAGGGGCGGTTTTGGTGGTGGACGCGTCCCAGGGCATTGAGGCGCAAACCTTGGCAAACACCTATTTAGCCATTGACCACGACTTGGAAATTATGCCCGTTATCAATAAAATTGACCTGCCGGCGGCGCAGCCGGAGCTGGTGGTTGAGGAAATTGAGAACGTAATTGGCATTCCCGCAGAGGACGCGCCTAAAATTTCCGCCAAAAACGGAATTGGCATTGAAAGCGTGCTGGAGCAGATTGTGAAAGTCATTCCCGCGCCCCACGGCGACCCGAACGCCCCCTTAAAAGCATTGATTTTTGACAGCGTTTACGACGCATATAAAGGCGTTATTATCTATTTTCGCGTGTTCGACGGCGAGGTGAAGGCTGGCGACAGAATTCGGCTCATGTCCACCGGGGCGGAGTTTGACGTGGTGGAGGCCGGCTTTTTAAATCCTTCGGGCTTTTTAAACAGCGGCAAGGTTTCCGCCGGCGAGGTGGGATATTTAACGGCTTCGATAAAAAGCGTGTCCGACACGCGGGTGGGCGACACGGTGACAATTGCGACAAATCCTGCAAAAGAGCCTTTGGCGGGCTACAAGCAGGTGAATCCCATGGTTTACTGCGGAATTTATCCGGCGGACGGCGCAAAATACGACGACTTAAAAGAAGCCCTGTCTAAGCTTCAGCTAAACGACGCGTCGCTGGCCTTTGAGCCGGAAACCTCCGCCGCGCTGGGCTTTGGTTTTCGGTGCGGATTTTTAGGGCTTTTGCACATGGAAATTATTCAGGAGCGTTTAGAGCGGGAATATAATTTAGACCTGGTGACCACCGCACCCAGCGTTATTTATAAGGTGCAAAAAACCAACGGCGAAATGGTGGACATTTCAAATCCCTCCAACCTGCCGGACGGAAGCGAAATTGAATATATGGAAGAGCCTATGGTGAACGCAGACATCATGTGCCCCACGGAATTTATCGGGAACATTATGGAGCTGTGCCAGGAGCGGCGGGGTATTTATAAAAACACAACGTATATCGATTCCACCCGCGCCCAGCTTCACTATGAGCTGCCTTTAAACGAAATTATTTACGACTTTTTCGATACCTTAAAATCCCGCACAAAGGGATATGCCTCGTTTGACTACGAGCTTTCCGGCTATCAGCAGTCGGATTTGGTAAAGCTGGACATTTTGCTCAACGGAGAAATGGTAGACGCGCTGTCTTTCATTGTCCATTCCACAAAGGCCTACGGACGGGGACGGAAAATTGCGGAAAAGCTGAAGGCAAGCATTCCGCGCCAGCTGTTTGAAATTCCCATTCAGGCGGCCATCGGCACGAAAATTATTGCCCGAGAAACCGTGAAAGCCTTGCGCAAGGACGTTTTGGCCAAGTGCTACGGCGGCGATATTACCAGAAAGAAAAAGCTTTTGGAAAAACAGAAAGAGGGCAAAAAGCGCATGCGCCAGGTGGGTTCGGTGGAAGTGCCCCAGGAGGCGTTTATGTCTGTGCTGAAACTGGACGAATAAGAGGTGTTTTCTGCTATGCGCGGATTATATGTTCATATTCCCTTTTGCCTGAAAAAGTGCGGCTACTGCGACTTTGTTTCCTATAGCGGCGCTTTTGGCTTAGAGGACGATTATGTAAACGCCCTGCTTTCAGAATTTGCTAGCTTTCGCGGCGAAAAAGTTGACACGGTGTATTTCGGCGGCGGAACGCCCACGTCCCTGAAAACGGAAAACTTAACCAGGCTGTTAGACGGGGTTTTTTCCTCGTTTCATGTGGCGCAGGACGCGGAGGTCACCATTGAGTGCAACCCGAAAACCGCGGATTTTTCAAAATTCCGCGCGCTGCTTTCCCACGGCGCGAACCGGCTCAGCATTGGGGTGCAAACCTTTGACGAACAGTGCTTAAAGGCCATTGGTCGCGTACATGCGGCAGACGATGCGAAACGGTGCATTCAAGATGCGGCGCGGGCAGGTTTTTTAAACCTGAGCGCCGACCTGATGTTCGGCCTGCCGGGGCAAAGCGTTGCGTCGGCAGTGGAGAGCGTTGAAATTGCCGCGGCCATGCCCGTTCGCCACATTTCCTGCTATGGGCTGATTTTGGAAGAGCACACCCCTCTTTGGGAGCAGGTGCAGGCAGGAACGGTTTCGTTGCCGGAGGAGGACGCGGAGTTTTCAATGTATTGTGAAATGAAAGACGCGCTCAATTCGCGGGGTTTTCACCAGTATGAAATTTCTAACTTTGCAAAAGACGGGTTTTCTTCCCGGCACAACTTAAAATATTGGAACTGCGAAGAATATATCGGCTGCGGAGCGGCGGCCCACTCCTATTTTGAGGGGGCGCGGTTCTGCCACGGGCCGAATCTTTTGGATTACATTCAAAATCCCGCCGCCCGTGAAGATGTGACGGTTTTGAATAAAGAGGAGCAGATGAGCGAATTTTTGATTTTAGGCCTGCGCAAAACGGCAGGCGTGTCGGAAACAGAATTTTTTGCGCGGTTCGGGGTTTCCATGAACGAACGCTACAATAACGTAATTGAAAAATTCACAAAGGCCGGGCTTTTGGTGTGTGACGGCGGCGTCCTGCGGTTTTCCGAACAGGGCGTTTATGTTTCAAACACGGTTTTGTGTGAATTTGTGTGAGGTGCTATGTTTGTTAAAATAAGCAATTTAAAAATGCCCATAGACGCCCCCCTGCCGGAGGTTTTAGAGGCGGCGGAGGGGCTTTTGCATATTCAGAGAAGCGAGCTGCGATCAATGAAGCTTTTGCGCAGGTCTGTTGACGCACGCCACGGCAGCGTGCAGTTTGTTTATACCATTTTGGCGGAAACAACAGCCGAGGTTTTGTGCGATGGGAAAAAGCTCATTTCAATAACGCCAACAGCAATGGATGAGCCGGAGTGCGGCAAAAAGGCGCTTGCACACCGCCCGGTGATTGTGGGGTTTGGCCCCTGCGGCATGTTCTGTGCCCTGTGGCTGGCAAGGCGGGGTTACCGCCCGCTGGTGTTAGAGCGCGGCGCAGATGTAGACGCGCGCACCGCAGCGGTTAACGCGTTTTGGAAAACCGGAACGTTAAACGAAACTACCAACGTGCAGTTTGGCGAGGGCGGCGCGGGGACGTTTTCCGACGGCAAGCTCACCACCCGCATTGGGGACGCTTCTTTAGAAGCCATTTTACAAGAGTTTGTGCGCCACGGCGCGCCGGAAGACATTTTATATAACGCCATGCCCCACATAGGAACAGACGTGCTGAAAAGTGCTGTAAAAAACATTCGGGAAGAAATTCTCTCATTAGGCGGGGAAATTCAATTTCAAGCTGCCGTTAGCGACATTGTCTTGAAAAACGGGGAAATAACGTCCGTCCGCTTGGCCGGCGGCGGCGAAATTCCCTGCGGGCCGCTGGTAGCGGCCATTGGCCACAGCGCGAGAGACACTTATGAAATGTTGTTTTCCCACGGAATTGCAATGGTGCAAAAGCCCTTTTCCGTGGGCTTTCGGGCGGAGCATCTGCGCGGGGACATTGACCGCGCCATGTATGGCAAGTTTGCCGGGCACCCATTGCTTGGCGCCGCACCCTATAAGCTTTCATACCGGGAAGGAGACCGGGGCTGTTACAGTTTTTGCATGTGCCCCGGCGGAAGTGTGGTGAACGCCTCCTCCGAACAGGGGCGGCTGGTGACCAACGGCATGAGTGAACGTGCGAGAGATGGAAAAAATTCCAATAGCGCCATTTGTGTGTCTGTTTCCGGAGCGGATTTTGGCACAGACCACCCGCTTTCGGGGATTGCCTTTCAGCGCAAATTGGAAGAAGCGGCGTTTGTCGCAGGGGGAAAGAACTTCTGCGCCCCGGTGCAGCTTTTGGGTGATTATTTAAACGGGCGCTGTTCTGCCCGGTTTAAACATGTTCGTCCCAGCTTTTTGCCCGGAACCCGGTTTTTTGATTTAAACCTGCTGCTTCCGAAGCAAATAAACGATTTTATGAAGGCCGGTATGTTGCGCTTTGAACGCAAAATCCGGGGCTTTACCAACCCCGGCGCGGTGCTGACCGGAATAGAGACGCGAACCTCCGCCCCGGTGCGTATTTTGCGAAACGAAAATTTAGAAAGCGTGTCGGTCCGAGGGCTTTTCCCCGCGGGGGAAGGGGCGGGCTATGCCGGCGGTATTATGAGCGCCGCGGCAGACGGCGTTCGCATTGCCCATCAAATTATGAAAACCTATCAGCCGTTTTAAAAAAAACAGGCGGAAACGTTTCGTTTCCGCCTGTTTTTTGATTTAGGGAAGCTGGTGAAACACTTCGAAATAGGCCTTGGGGTGGGCACAAACCGGGCAAATTTCCGGCGCGGCCGGGCCTTTGTGAATATATCCGCAGTTCCTGCAAATCCAAATTGCGTTGCCGTCTTTGGTGAACACTTTGTTTTGCTCCACGTTTTCTAATGTGCGTTTGAAACGTTCCTCGTGCTCCTTTTCAATTTCGCCTACATGCTCAAACAGCCAGGCGATGTGGTCGAACCCCTCCTCCTTTGCAACCTGGGCAAACTCGGGGTACATCTGCGTCCATTCGCTGTTTTCCCCGGCGGCCGCAACGGCCAGGTTTTGTTTTACGTCTTGAATGCCAGACAGCTCTTTCAGCCAAATTTTCGCGTGGGCATATTCATTGTCCGCTGTGGTCTGAAAAATGCCTGCAATTTGTTCATATCCCTCTTTTTTTGCCGCGCCTGCAAACATGGCATATTTATTTCTTGCCTGAGATTCGCCGGCAAACGCAGTAATTAAATTTTGTTCTGTTTTTGAGCCTTTCAGTTCCATATTTATTCTGCCTTTCCGCCCGCTGATGTAAAATGGCATCGCTTCTTTAGCGGGCTTTTTTAAGAAGCGCTTTTTCTTCCCCTGCCGCGGGGCTTTCATCTACCATTATTGCCCAAAAAAATTTTTTTATACGGAAAACCTGTATAGAAAATTTTTAAAAAATCAATTTGTTCAGGCAGGCAAAAAAATCTGATTCCAAGACGGGCAGTTCCAAAAATGCGTCGGCACAGCCTTCCGTTATGCCCTGCACAAAATCCATCCAAACATGACGGCTGAGAACGACAAATTTTGTTTGCTTACTATGACGGTGCATTTGTCTTAATACAGACATTTTTTCTGCTATGGGCAGGGAAAAGCCGATGAAAACAAAGTCTGGCAGAAACAGGTGATATGCCGCAAGGCCCTCTAAAGGAGTGCAGGCATATTTTACTGCAAAACTGCATGCATTTGCACGATTTAAAAAAAGTTTTACGTTATCAAATTGCGTAATGTCTTCGTTAATGATTAATAACTTTTTCACAGATATCCCCTCAAAATATAAAATAAATTTACGTTTTGCTGATTATTAACACAATTATACAAAAGATATATGTTAAAGTCAAGAAAAATTCTGAACTTTAACATATAGTGAGTGTGATTTGTATGAAAATTTATGATTTTAATGGAAAAAAGAATATTTGTGGAAACCAAATTCGGTTGGCGAGGGTTAGAAGAAGAATGTCGCAGTCTGACCTGGCAGCAAAAATGCAGGTGGAAGGGGTAATTTTGGAACGGGACAGCATTTCGCGGATTGAAATTGGCACCCGGTTTGTTACCGATTATGAGCTATTAACCTTTGCAAAGGTGCTGAATACTGATATTGACTGGCTTCTTACAGACGGGGATGATGCGGATGCTTGAGACTGCCTTTTTATATTTTAACAGTTTTTAAAGTTCGAGAAAGTTTCTTGACAAGCGTTGTAATTCGTAATATAATATAATTAATTGTGTAACATTTGCAGATTATGACAGAAAAAAAGACAAAATGTGACGAATATTGCGCAGAATGGAGATTGTAAAATGGAAAAATTGGGCTTACAGCTATTCACCATCAGAGACTTTTTAAAAACCCCTGAAGACGTAAAAAACAGCTTTTCGAAACTCATAGAGCTGGGCTACACCGAAGGGCAGACCGCAACAAGCGACTGGTATGGCATGGGCGCGGAAAAGTTCCGCGACATCTGCCGGGAAACCGGGCTTTCCATTTGCGGAACACACTATAGTTTTGACCGCATTTATGACGCCACCGACGAGGTGATGAAAGAGCACGAAATTGTGGGTACCACTAACATTGGTATCGGCGGAATGCCGGGTTTATCTGAAATGACGCTGGAATCTGTGAAGGTGTTTGTTGAAAAGTTTAACGAAGTTGCACGAAAGATTCATAAGCACGGCTTTAAGCTTACATATCACAACCATCACTGGGAATTTGCCAAGCACAGCGATGTGCGGATTATGGACTATTTGGCGGACAACTTGGACAAAGACGCAACCTCTTTTGTGCTGGATACGCACTGGGTGCAGGCCGGCGGCGGCGACGTAATTGACTGGATGAAAAAGCTTGCCGGCAGGATTGATATTCTGCATTTGAAAGATTATAAAATTGAAAACGGCGAACGGGCATTTGCCGAGATTTATGAGGGCAACATCAATTTCGACGGCGTTTTGAAAACGGCGGAAGAAATCGGCGTGAAGCATTATGTTGTTGAAGAAGACACCTGCCCCGGCGACCCGTTTGACAGCATTCGGATTTCGGCTGACAACTTAAAGGCAAGAGGGTATTTAAAATAGTGGAGTTAACGTTTTGCGGCTTCGTAAAATGTTGATGAATATAAAGGCTTCGGATGGTTTTTGTGCCGGCCGTCTGCGGCTTGTAGGATGTGATTCAGATGAATAGGGAATGCACATTGGGGAAAGATGAAAAGCAGAGGTTAATTCATTGTCTTGCAAAAAGCCTGAGGGGATTCAGAGCAACGTGCGGATGGTCGCAGGAGAAACTGGCTACGATTATCGGCGTAACAAGGCAGACGGTACTCGCGGTCGAAAATGGGAAAAGGGAAATGACCTGGACAATGTTTTTAGCGTTTTCACTGTTGTTTTTGGGCAACGAGAAAACAAGACAGAGCTTTATCGAGTCCGGCGCGTACACGGAAGAACTTGCATGCTTTTTAGGCATTAGCGAGCGTAGACGATAGGAACACAATTTAAAAGGGGGCACCCGCGTGTATTTGTCTTTTTTGGGGCGAATATGCGCGGGTGTCGTTCTAACTGCACTTTGCAGCTTTCGAGGTGATTTTTTTATGAAAGAGCATGAAAAAGCGGATAAAGTGAATATGGAAGAAGAACCGGCCTTTGGAAACGCCAGTTTCGGCATTCCGGCCGACTGCACCCAAAAGCAGAAGATGAGCGGCATTAAGCTAGCCTGCTACATTGTGGTGGTTCTGCTGGTTTGCAGCGTGGTTTACGGAAGCTACCGGGCTGCCACCTCATACTTTTTGCCGGTGATGACGTTTGACAAGTCGGCCCAGCCGATTTTATATATTAAAAATTCCGAAGTGACGCTGAAAACAAAAGAGGACCGCAAGGGAAAAAGCGTGGTGAATTCTGAGCGGTTTGTAAGCTCTGACGCCCAGCGCTATGTACAAATGTCTGCAGACGGAAGAACTGTTTTTTATGCGCAAGACAGCGCAGACAGCGCAGCTGGCTTCGATTTGTGTTACCGCAGAGTTTCGGCAATTGACGACGACAAAGACACACCGGAGGAGGCCGTGCGTATTGACGGCGGTGTGACTGATTTTAAAATTCATCCCGAGGGGCAGTTTGTGCTGTATTTAAAAGGGACGCGGCTGTATTTTTCCAATTTAACCAGCGCACACGTTGTGGCTTCGGACGTTTCCGATTTTTATTTGAGTAAAAACAATCAGCAGATTGTATATTATAAAGACGGCGGAAAAATGTATACCTGCGGAACGGCGAAGAAGGACATGCCTGTGTTGGTTGATACAGAGATTGACAAGGTGCTTTCGGAAAAGGATGAATATGCCAAAGTTTTTTATATCAAACAGGGCGCGCTCTTTTTGAAGGAAACGGACAAGGAAGCAGTTTGCCTGGCAGAGGACGTGAAAGATGGAATTTTGCTGGGGGACTATGTGTATTTTGTGAAAGAAGAAGTGCGGCCTAAGCGGTTTCAGGAGGTATTTTATGACGACAAGGCAGCCCGGGACGCAGGGACGGAAAAGCCGTTGAAATCAGATTTTATGACGCCGGACGAAACCGGGCAACTGGTTTTCGACGAAGCTGGGTATAACGCCGCGCTGAAACGGTTTGAGGAAAAAGAGTTCCGCGAATCCATCCGAAATTATTTTTTAATAAATCCTGTGATGGAACCGACAAATGTGCTATATACCATGAAACGCAGCGGTCCGAAAGAGGTGGACGCCGGACTGACGGAAGCATCACTGGCTTATAACAGCTGCAGGCAGGCCATTGTTTATAAAAAGGAAGCCAAAGGAAATGAAAAAATCAGGTTCAGCACGGTTGAAAGTGTTGACGATGCGCTTTTAAAAATTGCGGACAAGCAGGCGGAGCAGAAGGAAAACAGCCTTTATGTGCTGATGAAAGACAAGATGCCGTTTTTGGGAATAGACCGGTTTCCCGGCGGGCAGATTGAAATTTCTTTGGACGGAAAGTTTTTATATTGCATTGAAGACGTAGGCGATGACGGCCGCGGAACCCTTGTGCGCTATACCATGAGCGCAAAAGAGCTGAAAAGCAGAAAGGAACTGCGGGAGGGCGTGACGGATTTTGCCTTAGACGGCGCGGATTCTACCATTGTGATGGTGTTTGACGGGAACAAGCTGGGACTGAGCGCGGGAGATACGTATACGCACCTTTCAGACAGCTCCTGCCATTCGTTTTTCTATGTGGACGGCACCCTCTATTTCTTTGACGACTATGATTTTGCATCTGAATCGGGCAGACTGAAAACGTTCCGTGACGGAAAGATTAAGCTTGTGGACACAAGCGTGCACGAATTTGACGCAAGAAACTTAAAAACCGTAGCCTATATTAAGCATTTTAACAAGGAATTTGGCTTTGGAGATTTATACCTGAAGAGCGGCAATAAAAGAGGGAAAAAACTGGATATTTGTGTCAGAAGTATTCTGCATTGACACAATTCGGAAAACTGCCATCCAACAGAGCGCAATCAGGCGGGGTTTGGACAAGTTTTTCTTTACTTTATCTTTTATTTATGGTATAATATACGCAAAATAAAGGTAGAATTTAAATTTATTAGGAGGTAATGGGAATGAGAAGGTCGAAACGGTCTAGAGAAGAGGACTATATAGAAGAAAACGAAGAATTGGATGAAACAGAAGATTTAGAAGAATATGACGAAGGGGATTATGACGGGAACGATTACGGCGAAGAAGGCTATGACGAATCCGACGAAGAATTCGACGAAAACGGCGAACCCATTAAAAAATCCGGAAAGGGTAAAAAGGTTTTAACCGTTTCCATCATTTTGGTTGCTTTAGTGGCGCTGTTTTTTGCGTCTTCCAAGCTCACGGGCCTGTGGCTGGACTATAACCAGGAGCCGTCGAGCTATCAGAGCGACGCACCTGACTTAGATGATGACAAGTCCCTGACTGATGATGTGGACAACACAGAAAACCCGGCTGAAAATAGCGAGGCGCCCGTTGTAAACAACGACGATTCCAAGCCGTCTTCAAAGGCAACGTCTGCGTCTACGTCAAAATCCAGCTCGAAAACAAGCTCCTCCAAGAGCACAAAGCCCAGCGCAAAGGCAAGCTCCAGCGCAAAAGCTTCGGCTTCCGCTTCGGCAAGCAGCAATGCATCGAAATCACCTTCCGCTAAGCCAAGTTCTGCAGCTCCGAAATCAGAAGCACCAAAAACTACAACGCCTGCAACTTCTACGCCGAAACCGGAAACGCCTTCTGCCAAACCGTCTTCTCCTGCCATTGTTCCCGGCAACCCGGCGGCATAAGGCATGGAACTGAAAACGAAAAGCAGCGGAGAAACGCAAAACGCTGCGAAAGAATTTGCGGCGCGGCTTCGCGCCGGCGATGTAATCCTCCTGCGCGGTGAAATGGGCGCGGGAAAAACCGTATTTACAAAAGGTCTGTGTCGGGCTTTGGGCGTAGAGGATTACGTTACAAGCCCGACATTTACTGTTGTGAACGAATATGAGGGGAAGGCGTTCCCCATTTATCACTTTGACCTTTACCGGATTGAAGACGAAGACGAGCTTTTGGAAATTGGGCTTGAGGAATATTTGCAGTCCGGCGGCGTGTGCATCATTGAATGGCCCCAGAACGGACAGCGGTATTTGCCGGAGCACAGGTATGAGGTGGAACTGAAAAAGGAAGACGGTGCAAACGACAGGACAATTGTAATTTTAAAGAGGTAACCTATGTTAATGCTGAGCATTGATTCATCATCTCAGGCGGCTACCGCCGCTGTTCTGCGAGACGGTGAGCTGTTATGTGAATATACGCAAAATCAAATGAAAACCCACTCTGTGAAAATGCTGCCCATGATTGAGCAAATGTTAAAGGACGTGGAGCTAAAGCTTTCAGACATTGATGTGTTTGCCTGCGGAATTGGGCCGGGGTCATTTACAGGTGTGAGAATTGGCGTGGCAACTGTGCGCGGGTTTGCAAAAACACTGAACAAAAAGGTGGTTCCTGTAAACAGTCTGGAAATTTTGGCCAACAATGTTTCCAGTTTCAGCGGAAGTGTGTTTGCGCTGTTAATGGCCCGGGAAAATGAGTGTTACGCTGCTGTTTATGAAAATGGGAAGGAAGTTGTTTCCCCCTGCGTGATGACCACCCGTGAAATTGCTGCTTTAGGAAGCAATCAGCCCTGCCTTTTGGTGGGTGACGGGGCGCTGAAAAACAGGGAGTTTTTTCAAACTGCGCTGCCGGGCGCGAAAATTGCGTTTGGCCGCAGCAATGTGCTTTCCGCCGCGTCGCTGGGCGAGATTGCTTTCCGAAAGAGCGCAAATGGCGCAGTTTCAGACTGTGAGGGGCTAATTCCTCTTTATCTTAGAAAATCCCAGGCGGAGCGGGAATATGACGAAAGAATAAAAACGGTGCCGTCAGGCGGAAAGGATGCGTAACATGAAAGTAGTAATTGGCTGCGACCACGGCGGCTTTGAACTGAAAGAAGTTTTATCCGCCCATTTAAAGGACAAAGGGTTTGACATTGTTGACGTGGGAACCTACGACACCAATTCTGTGGACTATCCCGACATTGCCAAAAAGGCCTGCGAAGAGGTGACCTCGGGCAGGTGTGAATGGGGCGTGTTGATTTGCGGAACGGGAATCGGCATTTCCATTGCCGCCAACAAGGTAAACGGCATTCGGTGCGCACTGGTTTCAAACGAATATTCCGCTGAAATGACCAAACGGCACAACAACGCCAACATGGTTGCCTTTGGCGGCAGAGTGACAGGCCCGGATCTGGCAAAACATATTTTAGACGCCTATGTCGGCGCCGAATTTGAGGGCGGCAGGCACGAAAAACGAATTGAAAAAATTAGCGCTTTGGAAGGGTGACAGCCTGTATGAAACAAAGACGGGACAAAACCAACTATTATTTAGACATTGCCCAGGCAGTGGCGGGCCGTGGAACGTGTCTCAGGCGCCACTATGGTGCGATTATTGTAAAAAACGACGAGATTATTTCCACCGGCTATAACGGCGCACCCCGGGGCAGGAAAAACTGCATTGACTTAAACCACTGTGTGCGGGAGGAACTGAAGGTTCCCAGCGGCGAGCGGTATGAGCTGTGCCGGTCTGTTCACGCAGAAGCCAACTGCATTATCAGCGCCTCCCGGCGGGATATGCTGGGGGCGACCCTTTACCTGGCCTGCCTGGACGGAAAGACAGGAGAGCTTTTAGCGGGCACCAACAGCTGCACCATGTGTAAGCGGCAGGTGATTAACGCAGGAATTCAAACCGTAATAATCCGCGATACAAAGGATGAATTCCGCGTAATAGACGTAAATAAATGGATTGAAGACGACGATTCGCTATCCGATTAAAAAATTTTTTTAAAAACTCGGCCCGCGCCGGGTTTTTGGTTTACTAATCTTCATTTAATTGGGTATCCTATAGATGATTATGGAAAGGAGGGCATTGTTTTGGACGAGAATGAACTGATTCGCCGCAGCAAGGAAGGCGATACGGAAAGTTTTTCACAGCTTGTGCTGATTTATGAGCGCAGGATTATAAACTATGCCTTTCGAATGTTGCGAGACCAAAACGACGCGGAAGACGCGGCCCAGGAAGCCTTTTTAAGAGCCTACCGAAAGCTGGACTCTTTTAACGGCGACGCGGCATTTTCTACCTGGCTTTATACGATTTTAAACAACATTTGTTTAGATATTTTAAGAAAGAGAAAGCGCAGCGGCGAACATGCCCAGGTGAGCATTAATCAAAGCAGCGCAGATGACGATGAATATGAAATTCAGATAGAGGACTCCTCTCCCGGTCCCTACGACAGCTACCGCAAAAAGGCGGCCATGAAAGCGCTGGAGGCGGCAATTGAAAAGCTATCCGACGAGCACAAAGCGGTAATTGTCATGCGGGACATTCATGGGTTGGAATATGACGAAATTGCAAAGGTGACGGGAACCTCATTGGGAACGGTGAAATCCCGCATCAGCCGGGCAAGAATTGCCCTCAGAAAAATTTTGGAAGAAGACAGGGAACTTTTCACTTAAAATTTCGTCTTATTCTATAGAAGAAAGGAGAGAAGCACATATGGCAAAATCGGAATGCACGAACATATTAAATTTAATACCGCTTTATATTGACAACATGCTTTCCGACGAAGAGAATGACATCGTGTGTGAACATATAAAAGAATGCGCGTCCTGTAGGGGCGAATATGAATTTTTAAAATCTATCATGGCAGGCGCCGAAAGCCTTCCTGAAATAGAAGTTCCGAAAGATTTTCACGAAACTCTGATGAACAAGGTTCGGGCAGAGGCAAAAGGCCAAAAACTGCACAGGCACAAATTTTCGGGCTGGCGTTCTTTTGCCGGAATTGCCGCGGCTGCCGCGGTGGTTGCCGTTTCAATCGTATCGTACATCAATCTTGAGGGGAACGGAAATTCTGTGAACCCTGATGAATTTATTCCGTCAACATATCCTTCTGAAGCGCCGGGTCAGCCGAATTCTGACCAGGGCACAGACGTTGTGCTGCCGGGCGTGGAGGACAAAAGCGAACATACACAGTCACCTAAATCGGACGAAAGTGGGAACGCGGCGCAGCCTTCAGCTAAGGCTCAGCCCTCTGCCAAGGCACAGCCTTCGGCTTCAGCACAGACACCATCTGGTGTAAAAACAGGCAATAACAACCAGAGCGGCCAGACACCTGCCGCGGCGGACAAAAATACCGTAAAACCGGACAACTCCCCATCGGCACAGCCACCGGCGGCGGATAACCGTAGCAATGGGGGAACGGCACCGGAAACGCCTATGCCGGCTGATGTGAACAGCAACGATATTTCTGCCTTTAAAACAGACAATGACGTAGACGAAGCTGCTGAACCCAATGTTGTGTCTGACAGCGCTGGACAGGAGGCAAAGTCCGGCGGCGGAGGAAGCTCTAAAGGAAGCTTAGGAGCAGATCCTACGGCAAACGGGGCCACGGCTGAGCGCGCGGCAAGATTCCGCGTGATTAACGTGACCGTTTCTGAGGAGGAATTCAGCAGGGCAAAAGAAATTTTGTCGGGCTATCAAAAAGACAAAACCGGCTACCGCATGGAGCAGGACGCTGACAGCGTGCTTTCCAAGCTGGAAAAACTGAAGGGTTTTTCTGCCAAGGCGGATTTAACTGCTGACGCTGACAGCGACTACATTGTGTTAAAAGGTGAATAAATAAAAATAATAAATTGTAAATTATGAACTGTACCAGCAAGGCTACTAAAAGACGTATTTGGCTTAGGAATGTTCTATAGAATTTCCGTCTTAACAAAGACGGTGTAATGTCATAGTCTTGAATCAAAGGGGAAAATACGCTTGCGATATATTGAAATGGTCACTGTGGAGTTGTAACTCTGCAGTGACCGTTTCTTTTTTTGAGCGTTATATATTCATGCTATAGCTACTAAGTTGCATGTATTTTTTATTTTTGGATATAATTTTTTATAGTGCTGATTCTAATCTGTCTTTTATTATTCCGGTTTGCGCTTGTTTTTATTAATGAGACCAATGATTAGCCCGCCTAACAGCCCTGCTACGACGCAAATAATCATTCCCCTGAGGAAGTTCCCGAACAACAGGTTTCCTGCAGAAAAGCCAGCGGCAACGCCAAACGCAAAACCAATGCCGATAAAGCCGCCAAGCGACAGGCGTTTCACATCTTCATACTCCACTTTTTCTGTATCTTCTGTAACAATTTTATTTTTTTCTTCCATTTTAACCGAATCCTTTCCGTAACAAATAAGGCTTGCGCAGCAAAGACTTTCTGTACATATTATATCATGCTTTCTTAAAAAATGCAAATGTTAGTTGGTTTTTGGTTTGCAGTAATAGTTTCCGGTTTCCAGCGCACGGATAATTGTGTCTGCATAGACAATATGCCCCTCAGCGGAAGGGTGAATTTCGTCATATAAATATCCCTCCGAAACAGCGTCGCTTCCATTTAAATGGGTTCGCAAAGCGCCGGACAGGTCAATCTGCGGAATGGAAAACTCCTCTGCAACCAGGCTGTGATACCGCGACAGATTGGTGTAGCCCCGGTCGGCGGTATATAGAAAGATAATATACGGAATTTTTTCGCCTGCACAAAGCAAATTCACCATTTCACGCAATTCGCTGCGCATGTCCAACCCGCCGTCATCGGCGGAAAAATCAATGAAAACCACATCCGGCTGCCGGGCTGCTACATCTGCCGTCCGCAAAAGTCCATCTGCCGTGGTGCTGCCGTCCTTTGCAGATTGGACAATTTGAATGGTTTTGTTGTAATAGGTATCTTGAAAATATTCCGAAATAAAGGCGCTGTAAGAGTCAGTTTCAGGCGCATACAGTCCCTTTCCGCACATGGGGGAGCCGCCCAGGAATGCAACGGTAATTTGCTCCTGCCCATCAAAGGGAGTGTTGTTTTTTGGAAACGACAACGCCGTTTTGCTGTCGCAGCAGGGCAGCATGGATGAGAAGCTTTCAACGGCAAACAGCTTTACCTTTGCTGCGCCGTCTAAGGGTGCAGCACCGTGCAGCTCATTTGCGGCCGTCTGCGTTTCAACGGGGATATAAACCGTTTTTAAAAGCTGGTTTTCCGAACTGTAAAACGCCAGGCAGACATCAACTTTGGGCTGTGTAAAATTCGGCGCAAAAACAGACTCGATTTCATATTCTGCATCAGCCCCCTTTATGGATAGGCTGGGGAGCACTTTTCCCGCTACAATTTGCTCAAATTGAACGCGGCAGACCGCGCCGGTTTCGCCAGCCTTGCTTTTCGGAATAATTTCTATTCCCGGCCGGCTTCCTAAAAGCATGTCGGGAATTCTTAATAACGTTTTGCTGTCCCCTTTACAATAGGTCATGCCAATTACGGCATAGTTTCCATTTTCGTCCCCTGAAAGGAATTTTAAGATGGAGTTTCCTTCCTCCACGTTATCGTTAACAGTTTCGAAGTCGTAATAGATTGTAAAATAATTGCCCACGTAAAGGGAGGCGCCGGTGTCTTCCGCGTGGAGGTTGTCAATTTTAATTTCGTCGTCTAATTTATTCAATTTCTGAATTTGAATGTCTGCCAAGCGAAAATCCGCCGGCCCGGACGCGGCAATTTTAAATTTCGGCAGGCGGTAGTGGTCGCCTTCATAATCCCAGCGGTAAACACATTCATATTTTTTCCACTCGTCTGTCAATTGCATATTCTGGGACGTTGGCGGTACTTCGTCGGCGTTTGACGAAACCCAGCCGCTGCCGTTATAAAACTGATAGTTCCAGGCGGTGGGCATCTCCTGGCTTTCGTAACCGTCTGTGGAGTTCATGCGGGCAAAATAATCGTCATAAACCAGCGTTTCGCCGCTGTTTACATTTAATTCGGTGTATTTATGGGTAAACAGCGGGCCCTGATACATATAATATGGAATGTCGCCGGTATCACCCGTCAGACTGCCATAGCCGAAGCGTCCCTCGGTGTTGATTTCGGTAACGTCGCTGTTTCGAACCGGGCCGGTTATGCTTCTGTCAAACATGGGGGAAAGGCTTTGACCCACGCTGTCCGGCGAGTCGGCCCTGGCCCAGAAGGAAATTTTATAATAGGTTTTGTTTTGCACCTCAACGCTTTGACCGGGACGGCCATCCTCTTGTGAAAACTTTAGCACGTTGCTGCAGGGCACGCCGCTGGCTTGGGCAAAGGTTTCGTCTTGAACAATGGTTCCTGTCCCAAAAATGTTGGGCAGCAGGTTATTTTCACCGGGGGCGAAGCAGGTACTGTCCCAGGTGGAAAGGGTGTTTATGTCCTGGGGGGATTTCATGCTTAAGTCCCCGTTTAAAACAAGCTCCATAGGCTCGATGGAAATGTCGTCAAACCAAACCTGAAAATCTTCAAACCCCGCATAAACTGTGTTTCCGGACGGGTCCTCATAGGAATAGGCATAGGTCATCTCCTGGCCGTTAATGGTTTCGTTTATTAAAGCAGCAGGAATTCCATTAATGCGGAAGTCCAAGCGCACAGAGGCGTCGTTCTCTGTGTCGCGGCCTAACATGGTTTCGTTTGGTTCATACCAGATTATCTCAAATTTTTCATAGTTTTGTGAAAGCTTCTTTTTTAAAATCGTATCTGCCCATTTGTGTTTGGAACGTTCTAAACGGTTTTCACCGGGCCGCTCGGGAATCATTTTAAAATAGAAAGGTTTTTCTTCAAAATAGCTGACAAGTGCGTCAGATGCTTTTGCCCAAAATGAAATTTTATAGGCCCTGTTGTGAATAATGGAAGTGTTTTGGTCAAGATGGGCGGACAGCTCCATATACCCATTCGGGTTGCCGTTATAGGTCAGCCTTAAAGCGTGGGTGCTGCTTTGCGATGGAGCGACGTCATTTGCTATCGTTTCAATTTCCGCTTTGGAGGCGGTAGACGTCCAGCGCACGCCGGAGGCGGCAGACCACGAGGAGCTTTCAAAGTCGTTGGTGACGGAAGCGTCTTTTACCTCGCCCGCTTTTTCCGCAAAGGGGGTTAGGCTCCAGTCGTCAATGGCATAATCGCTGTAAAAACCGTTTTCGTCAATATTTCCCTCGCTGTCGGTGATGGAGGCAATAAATTCGTCAGTATAGTCGGAAAGGGTTTTAATAGAATGTTCGTTAGAGCCAATGCGCAAAAACATGGAGCAGGAAACAGGCTCCGTTTTTTTAACAAAATATTTTCCCAGCTTGCCCGGCATGGTAAACGTGGTTTCCGCAAATTTCCAGTCGCCGGACATGGTGCCGTCTTCCTTTTTAAACCCAATTTCTGCACCTGTAATTTTCACCAGGTTATAGTAACCCGAAACGGTTTGGACGGGAATGGTGCAGGCTTCGTCCTCATAAAGCGGGGTGCCGTTGTTCATAATAAAAAAATTAAAGTTTGGCGCCACTTTATAAATTTCGTTTGCAATCAGCTTCACCCAAGCGCTTAACCGGTAGGTTCTGCCGGGAACGAGGTTTAAGTTTTTCACGCCGTTGTTCACAATGCCGTTTATGGTCGCCGCGCTCTCTGCCCGAACATGCAGCGCGGCGGCAGAGCCGCCGGCGCCGGGCACAAATTCTTTTTCCTCTGCACGGTTATCATAACTTGTTGCAATGGGAAGATTTTCATCGTTAAAATCGGACTCATTTTCAAAAGAAAAGCAAAAAGCGTCGCCGTCATATTTTGACGGGACAGATTCTTTGGCAGCCGCCGCAGCTTTTGTTTCGCAAGTGTAGGAAAACGCAGGTAAAATCAGGATAGCAGCAATGAGCAAACACACAAACTTTTTCATAGGTTTTCAAGCCTTTCCGCCCTTATGCAGGGACAAACTTTTTTACAATTTAAATTAATTTGATTTTAACATAAAAATCCGGAACGTGCAACTTTTTTCTGCATTGTCAAATTACTTCGTTTTACATATTTTTGCGCTGGGTGAAGAAACTAAAAAAGGGGCGTTAAAACCTTTTTAATTTAAAGTGAGGTGGGTTTTATGAACAGAAAAATGTATGAAATAAACGCGCGAAAAAAACCGACTGAGCAATATGACCACTTAGACGACGCATATGGAAATGCCAGCTCTGCAACTGAGTGTACGGGATTAATTGCACACGCCCCGCTGACGGAGGAGGAGTTAGAGTCCTTTATGGATATTTACGATTTCTCACCGCCAATTGTGATTTCTGACAGCGCCGAGGCCGGAAGCGGCCCCGCATATGGCAGTGACATCACCACTGACAGCATCAAATAAAGTTTGAACAATTTATGAAGTCTATTGACATGAACGATGAAGCGTAGTATAATTAACCTGTTAATAATTAACAGGTTAATTATTTTTTAAGGAGGCGGTGAAATGGCGCAGGAGGACGACAGGCTTATGGAGCTTGCTCATGGGTTTGTTAAGGTAAATCGGCTGCACCGTGCTTATTGCGACAGGCTAATGGCGGAAATTGATATGCACAGAAGCCAGCATATGATTTTGATGAACCTGGCACATCAAAGGACAAAAACATCACAAAAGGAGCTGGCCGACAGGCTGGAAATTAGTCCGGCGGCGGTTGCGGTGATGATTAAAAAGCTGGAAAAGGGTGGATTTATTTCAAAAAATTCATCAAAAGGTGACAGCCGTTTCAACGAAATTGCAATAACCGAAAAAGGACGGAAAACGGTGCAAAAGACCCATCAGTTTTTTTTAGATGTAGATAAAACGCTGTTTTCCGGAATTGACGATACGGAGCTGAGCGTTTTGGAACACTGCTTTGCAAAAATGGCGGAGAACCTGACAGATGTGTTAAAAAAGGAGGAAAACACATGAGACGGTGGATGAAATATGTAAAGCCCTATAAATGGTATTTTATTTTAGGGCCGCTTTGTATGATTATTGAAGTTGTGGGCGAGGTAGTTATGCCCAAGTTTTTGGCGTCGATTATCAACACCGGCATTGCGGATAAAAGCGTAGGATATGTGCTGATGATTTGCGCGTTCATGGTGGTTACGGCGCTTTTGATGATGGCCGGTGGCGTGGGCGGCGCCTATTTTGGCGCAAAAGCGGCAGTTGGCTTTGCCACAGATTTAAGAAAAGACGTTTATGGAAAAGTGCAGGAGTTTTCGTTTGCGAATATTGATAAATTCAGCACAGGGTCGTTAGTGACGCGGCTCACCAACGATATTACACAAATTCAAAATTTTATCAACATGCTTCTGCGCATGTGTTTAAGAGCACCGGGAATGCTGATTGGCGCGCTAATTATGGCAATTCTTTTAAGCCCGTCGCTGTCTGTTATTTTTGCGGTGGCAATGCCGGTTATTTTAATAACGCTGCTGTTTGTTATTTCAAAGGGATATCCGCGTTTTTCAAAAATGCAGACGAAAATCGATGCGCTCAACTCCAACGTTCAGGAAAACCTGACAAACGTGCGGGTGGTGAAATCCTTTGTACGGGAGGACTATGAACGGCAAAAGTTTGGTACATCCAATCACAATTTAAGAAAAGCCACCACCTCGGCCATGACGGTGATGATTACCATGATGCCGCTTATGATGCTGTTTATGAATTTAACAACCATTGCTGTGCTTTGGTTCGGTGGAAACCAGGTTATTGCCGGCGGCATGCCGGTGGGGGATTTAACTGCGTTTGTTACATATATCACGCAGATTTTAATTTCCCTTATGATGGTTGTAATGATGTTTATGACAAGCTCCCGTGCTTTGGCCTCCGCAAACCGTGTGGTTGAGGTTCTGGACGAAGAGCCGGATTTAAACGATTTTCATGCGGCACACAAGGATGCTGAAATTCAAAACGGAAAAATTGAATTTCGCAATGTGGATTTTAAATACTATAAAACCAGCCAGGATAAGGTGCTGGAGAATATATCACTTACCATTGAACCGGGAGAAACCGTGGGCATTATCGGTTCAACTGGCTGCGGAAAATCGACACTGGTGTCCTTAATCCCGCGGCTATACGACGCAGACAGCGGAGAGGTTTTGATTGACGGCATTGATGTGCGCGACTATGACTTAAAAAAGCTGCGCCAGGGGATTGGCATGGTTCTGCAAAAAAACGTGCTGTTTTCGGGTACGCTTGAAGAAAACATGCGTTGGGGCAAAGAGGACGCCACCATGGAAGAAATTGAAGAAAACGCAGGCTACGCCCAGGCGGATTTGTTTATTAAAGGCTTTACAGACCAGTATCAGACAGAGCTGGGGCAGGGCGGCGTGAACTTGTCCGGCGGACAGAAGCAGCGGGTTTGCATTGCACGTGCACTGATTAAAAATCCGAAAATCATTATTTTGGACGACAGCACCAGCGCTGTGGACACGGCAACAGAGGCAAAAATCAGAGAAGCGTTTTCTACAAATTTGAAACATTCTACAAAAATTATCATAGCCCAGCGCATTACGTCCGTTTCAGGCGCTGACAAAATTGTGGTGCTTGATGAGGGCAAAATCTGCGGTGTCGGTACCCACAAGGAGCTGCTGGCAAGCAACGAAGAATATCAGGAAATTTATTATTCGCAGAACGAAAAAAAGGAGGCGAATGCATAAATGGCCGCAAGAACATTAGAAGTTTTAACGAAGCGTTACAACAGTTCACCAAGAGCCGCAGCTGGCGCACAACCCATGCCCGGAGGCGGGCCGGGTGGTGGCCCTCGTGGCGGCAGGCACGGCTCCGGCGGAAGCGGGAGGCCGAAAGACACAAAAAATGTGCTGCTAAGGCTCTACCGTTACCTTTCAAAATATAAATTCAGAATTGGCATTGCGCTGTTTTTCATGCTGGCTCGTGCAATTTCACAGATTGTGGGATCCTACATGCTGCGACCTATTATTAACGACTATATAGCGGCGGGCAGGCTTGAGGGATTTGCGTTTGCGCTGGCAGTTTTGGCATCGATTTATTTTGTGGGTGTTATTTCCACATATTTGCAGAACCGCATTATGCTTTCTGTTTCGCAGAGCACCATTGAGGCAATCCGCAACGACCTGTTTCACAAGGTGCAAAAGCTGCCGGTGCGTTTTTACGACACGGAAAATACCGGAGAAATTATGAGCCGGTTTACAAACGATGTTGATAATATTGGAATGATGTTAGATTCCTCCGTTATGACGGTGGCGTCCGGTATCATTTCTCTGGTGGGAACTTTTGCCATGATGCTTTACACCAACATATGGCTTTCGTTGATTACGGTTGTGTTTGTTCCCATTTTTGTGAAAGGCGGCGGCATGATTGCAAAGCGCAGCCGCAAATATTACTCCCAGCAGCAGGCGGCGCTTGGTGCCTTAAACGGTTACATTGAAGAGTCGGTTACAGGTCAGAAGGTTGTGAAGGTGTTCAATCACGAGGAAGACTGCAAAGCAGAATTTGGACTTTTGAACGACGACCTGAAAGGCAAACAGTTTTTTGCCCAGTTCTTCGGCGGCATTATGGGCCCGGTCATGGGGAATATGAGCCAGGTTTGTTATGCGCTGACTGCAGGCATTGGCGGTGTGCTCTGTGCATTAGGCAAATTTGACATTGGCGGTCTCACGGTTTTTGTAAACTATTCCAGACAGTTTTCACAGCCGATTAATGAAGTTTCCATGCAGATGACTACTGTGTTTTCAGCTTTGGCTGGTGCCGAGCGGGTATTTCAAATTATGGACCGTGAGCCGGAAGCAGACGACAAGCCAAAAGCAGTTGCGCCTGAAAAAATTCACGGCGACGTGGTCTTGGAAAATGTCACCTTTGGCTACAATCCGGACAAAATAATTTTAAAAAATATTTCTCTTTATGCACACCCAGGGCAGAAAATTGCCTTTGTTGGCTCTACCGGTGCGGGAAAGACTACCATCACCAACCTGTTAAACAGGTTTTATGACATTGGCAGCGGCAAGATTGCCATTGATGGAATTGATATCTGCGATTATAAGCGGGATTTTCTGCGGCAGAACATTGCAATGGTGCTTCAGGATACCCATTTGTTCACTGGTACGGTGATGGAAAATATTCGCTACGGCAGGCTTGATGCCACCGATGAGGAGGTTATCGCCGCGGCAAAGACAGCCAGCGCACACTCATTTATTATGCGGCTGTCCGACGGGTATAACACGGTTTTGTCGGGTGACGGCGCAAATCTTTCCCAGGGGCAGCGTCAGCTTTTAAACATTGCCCGGGCGGCGATTTCAAAAGCGCCGATTTTGGTGCTGGACGAGGCTACAAGCTCGGTTGATACCAGAACAGAGCGTCACATTGAGCACGGCATGGATCGTTTGATGGCAGACAGAACCACATTTGTCATTGCTCACAGACTGTCTACTGTGAGAAATGCTGACGCAATTATGGTTTTGGAAAACGGCGAGATTATTGAGCGCGGAAACCACAACGAGCTGTTTCAATTGGGCGGCAGGTATTATGAGCTCTGCACAGGACAAAAAGAATTAGACTAATTGGAAAGCACGGTGATTTTCACCGTGCTTAATTTTTTTGCTTGACAAAAGTATTAATTTACTTGACATAAAAGGTGCAAAAACGTATAATGAAAGATAATAGATGTGTCTGGAGGTGGCAGTTTGGAACTGTTTTATTTTGTTTTGGTGCTTTTGCAGGCAATGCTTATAACTGTATTTTCGTTCCATGCCTGCTGCGGAAAGGTGCGCCGGCAGCCAGTGATAGCAGGTATGGTTCTGTGCGCTTCGCTGGTCTATTCGTTTTTCGTGTTCCTACTGGCAAAACAGGCCGCTTTGTTTGTACCGGACTGTTATTTCAGCGCGGCTGTTTTACTTTTTCAAACCGGATTCTATCTTGTAAGCATCTATTTTTTCTGGGGTTTTCTTCACGGGGCATTCTTATTTATCATAGACCATACTGTGAAACGGACACAAAAATTGTTTCTATTAGCGTCTGTTTGCTGGCTTGTTTTTCTATTTGCTGCAGAATTGCCTTTTCAATCGGGAGAAAGCCGTGGGGTGCAGTTTTTCACAAGCTTTCCTGCAGGGGGCGGAATGGTTTTAAGCTGCGTAGTATTTTATCGCTTAGCGAAGGCGGAAAGCAACGCAGAGCGGTTTAAACAAAAGAGTGAAATTGATGTTACCACAGGACTGAATAACAAAAATTCGTTTTATGATGATTTGGAGATTGTCATGGAATTAAACGAACCATTTTCCATTTATTTTATGGACTTAGATAATTTTAAAAGCATCAACGACCTGTTCGGCCACAGCATGGGGGACGAATATTTAAAGGTTTTCTCTGATCGCGCCGGAAAAGCATTGAACGGATTGGGCAGATTATACCGCATTTCGGGGGATGAGTTTATCTTCTTGCATTTGGGTGGGGAAAAAGAAGAAATAAGACGAAAAATTGACGGAATGAACGAATTAAAAGAACTGGTTTCCGGAATACACAGGTTTCCGTTTTTTGGTGTGAGCTACGGAATTTCAACTTATCCCTGTGATGCGGTAGGCCTGAAAGAACTGTTAAGCGGGGCTGACAAAAGGATGTATCAACAAAAAACAATACGGAAAGAAAACGGCGCAGTTGTTTAAACTGCGCCGTTTTTTCAAACCTATCTTCCGCCCTTAGGCACAAACGTTGCACACTGCACGCTGCACTGCTGAACTGGGTCGCAGGAGCAAACTTTAATTTCAGAAGCCTTGCACTCCTGGCCCTCCCCGTGATATTCGCAGTTTGTCACATCACAGGAAATACCTGCAATGGGCGATTGTGTTTTTTCTGGTTTACAACAACATGACATAATAATAACCTCCTTTACAATTGTTATCCTTTGCAAATAAATTTATTTTATTCGAAAGAATTGACATGGAATTTTGCGTGTGATAAAATGAACTAAATTTTATTTTGCGGAGGGATTTTTTTGTTATACGAGAGAGAGTATTTAAACGAAATTTCATTTCCCTTAGGAGGAATCGGAACTGGTTCCATTGGCCTTGCAGGCAACGGCCGGCTAATCGACTGGGAGATTTTTAACCGTCCCAACAAGGGCGGCGCAAACGGCTATACCAATATTGTTGTCCGTGTGAAGGAAAAGAACGGCAAAACGTTTGTTAAGGTTTTGAACGGCGACATTTTGAAGGACCTGACAGGCACTTACAAGCAGCAAATGTATTCAGGCTTTGGTTTCGGGCCGGACAAAGAGTCTATGTGCGGGCTTTCCCATTTTAAAAATTGCTCCTTTTTAGGTGAGTTCCCGGTTGCAAAGCTAACGTTTACGGACGATGATTTTCCTGGAGCCGTGGTGCTTACAGCGTTTAACCCGCTTATCCCGGGCGACTGCGACAGTTCGTCAATTCCGGCGGCGTTTTTTGAAATTTCATATGAAAATAAAACCGGCGCGGAAGTGGAATTTTCTGTTTCGTTTTCTCTTCAAAACCCCTTTGACGTTTCGAAAAATGAAGCGGGGCAGGTCGGAGATATTTCTTTCATCAAGCTTTCAAACGCCGGGGCAGATCAAGAGGAAATAGCCTACGGAGACCTGTGTCTGGCGACAGACACAAATAACGCTTCTGTTCAGGAATATTGGTATCGCGGCGGCTGGTGCGACGGCATTTCAGTTTATTGGCGCGAACTATTGGAAACCGACCGGCTGCGGGAGCGGCATTATGAGGAAACCGGCGTTCATGATATATGCGCGCTGATGGTGTCTGAATCGCTTTCTCCGCAGCAAAAAGGCAATTTTCGGTTTGTGATCTCCTGGAACATACCTAACAACTGCAATTACTGGGACGAAGCCCCAGAAGTGAAAGGTAAAACCTGGAAAAACTATTATGCAACCGTTTTTGAAAATTCTGTTCAATCTGCGGCGTATTCGCTCCATGAATGGGAACGGCTCTACAGCGAAACGGACGAATACCGTTCTGCCTTGTTTTCCTCTACGCTGGACAGCGCCGTGATTGACGCCGCGGCTTCTACGCTGTCGGTTATCAAATCGCCTACAGTGCTCCGGCTGGAAAACGGCGAGTTTTACGGCTGGGAGGGCGTGCACGAAAAAGCCGGTTCCTGCGAGGGAACATGTCAGCACGTGTGGAACTATGCCTATGCTCTGTGCTTTTTATTCCCGTCATTAGAGCGTTCTATCCACGATTTAGAGTTTACATACAGTACAAGCGAAGACGGGGAAATGCAGTTTCGGTTAAGGCTTCCTTTGGGTGCCGCGCCGCACACGCACATTCCCTGCGTAGACGGGCAGATGGGCGCGGTAATTAAAACCTATCGGGAATGGAAAATCAGCGGAGACGACGAGTGGCTGAAACGGCACTTTGACAAAGTGATGAAGGTAATTGACTACGCCTGGAGCGACAAAAATATATGCCAGTGGGACAAAAATCACGACGGCGTGTTAGAGGGCAGGCAGCACCACACGCTGGACATGGAGTTGTTTGGTCCGTCCTCCTGGCTTCAGGGATTTTATTTGGCCGCATTAAAAGCGGGAGCCGAAATGGCAGAGCATTTAGGCTTTCATGACAAAGCCGCCGAGTATCGTGAATTGTTTGAAAACGGAAAACAATATACGAAAGAACATCTGTTTAACGGAAACTATTTTGTTCAGGAGGTGGACCTGGGCAATAAACAGATTTTAGAGCACTTCGGTGTGGCAGACACCTATTGGAACAGTGAAGCCGGTGAAATGAAATATCAAATTGCCGGGGGCAGCGAAATTGACCAGCTTTGCGGACAGTGGCACGCAAACCTTTGCGGGCTGGGTGAAATTTTTGA
Organism: Congzhengia sp.; assembly: GCF_037235575.1. NCBI lineage: Bacteria > Bacillati > Bacillota > Clostridia > Eubacteriales > Oscillospiraceae > Congzhengia > Congzhengia sp. Next base: position 49,972 of record NZ_JAXUNN010000003.1, read on the forward strand.
TAAAGCCCAGGTGAAAACCGCACTGAAAAACATGTATGAGCTGAATTTTGTAAAATCCATGCGGTCTATTTCCAATATGTGGCGGAATTTTGCCGTAAATGACGACAGCGGGGCAATTATCTGCGCCTATCCTAAAGACGTGTATAAGCCGGTGATTCCCGTGCCTTACTGCGAAGAAACCATGCACGGTTTTGAATATCAGCTGGCGGGCCTTATGATCAGCGAGGGAATGATTGACGAGGGATTAGAAATTGTCCGCGGCGTGCGCGGCCGCTACAACGGTGCAAACCGCAACCCGTGGAACGAAATTGAGTGCGGCAGCAACTATGCCCGCTCAATGGCAAGCTTTGCCTTAATACCCATTTTCAGCGGGTTTTATTTTGACATGCCCAACAAAACCATTGGGTTTGACCCTCTTTTAAACCAGCCTTACTTTAAAACCATTTGGAGCTTAGACTGCGGCTGGGGAGTTTATGAAAAGACAGAAACGATAACAAAAATTATCATCAAGGGCGGGCGCCTTACGGCGAATAAAATCCGCCTGCCTTATATAAAAGATATAAAAACAGTAACGGTAGACGGAGAAAAAACAGCGTTTTCGTTTGAAAACGGCGTTTTGTGCGTGGCGGCAGAAAACGTGCAAAAAGAAATTATTATAGAACAGGAGAAATAAACAATGGATTTATTGTATGGATTTTCATTTTATCCCGAACATATTTATGAGGAAGAAGCATATCAAACGGACTTAAAGCTCATTAAAGAATCCGGCGCAAACGTGGTAAGAATGGGCGAGTTCTGCTGGGATGTGTTAGAGCCGTCAGAGGGTGTTTACGACTTTTCCACAATTGAGCGTGCCGTAAACGATTTGGGAAAAATGGGAATTCAGACAATTATCTGCACGCCCACGGCGTGTCCACCTGCCTGGATGTCGAGAAACTATCCGGAAATTGCCTATGTGGATAACCGCGGCGTTCGGCGTGATTTCGGCGCGCGGCACCACTATTGTTACAACAACGAAACATACCGCGGTTTTACAAAAAAAATTGTAGAAAAAATTGGTGAAACATTTGGGAAAAATCCTTATGTTATCGGTTTTCAAATCGGCAACGAGTTTGCCCAGGAGGGCAGCGGCAGATGCCACTGTGATGTTTGCCGCGGAAAGTTTATCCGGTCGGTGAAAGAACGTTACCAAACCACAGAAAATTTAAATCAAAGCTGGGAACTGCGGTTCTGGGGGCAGAGCTATACTGATTTTAACCAGATTGAACTGCCCATTGCTCCCACAGAGCGCGACGCGATGCCGCTCATCAAAAGTTATTTTGACAGCCCGTCCCTGCGCCTCAATTTTGAGCGGTTTGCAAGCGACAGTTTCATTGAATATTTTAATTTGCAAGCGGACATACTGAAATTATATACGGATAAGAAAATAACGACAAATACCACAGGATTTGGCACAAACGGCGTGGATTATTTTAAAATGTTTCAAACAGCCGACGTATTCGGCTTAGACGCCTACCCGGATTTGTACCGCGACAATATGGACAATTCCTCCTTTGAAAATTCCTTTGCCAGAAATGTAATTAGAAACGAAAAGTTCTGGATGCTGGAGTTTTCCATCGGCGGCGGCCACGGTTTGTGGTCCGGCGAGGGCAGGCTGCAGCCATATCCCGGCGCAATTGAAAATTCAGTTATGCACACCTTTGCATCAGACGCAGGCGCTGTGGTGCATTTTCAGTATAAAATTTTCTGCTCCGGTGCAGAGCAGTTAAACTATGCGCTAATTGACCAGGACCGCGTACCCAGGCGCCGATATTTTGAATTCCAAAGGACAATGGAACATTTAAAGGAACACAGCGCGGTTTTAGAACATTCCCAGGTGAAAAAAGCAGATACGGCAATTTTGATTGACTACAACTCTCTGTGGGCGCTCCGCATTAAGCCTGTCAAGCATGAACATTCCTACATCGGTTATGCCTGCAAACTTTACACGGCGCTGAAAGAGCTAGGCTACAGCGCTGACGTTATATCATGGAAGAACGATTTTTCAGACTATAAAACGGTAATTGTTCCGAATATGTTTGTTATCTGTGACGAAGCAGTGGAAAAGCTGAAAGCATATACTGCTGCCGGAGGCACCCTGGTAGGCACCTTTCTAACGGCGATTAAAGATACAGACAATGTAGCTATCAGCGAGTCGGGCCCCTGCGGGCTGACAGAGGTGTTCGGCGTAAACATTTCTGAAATAGAACCGGTTTTTGAAGATACTGTTGCAACGATTGATTTTGGCAGTTTTCAAGGAAAAGACAAATATTGGCTGGACGTTTTGGAGAGCAAAGGGGCAGAGCCCATCGGAACCTTTGCAAATTCTTATCGCCGGGGAGAAATGATTGTCAGCAAAAACAGTTATCAAAAAGGAACGGCTTATTACATAGGAACAGCGTTTGACGACGACTGCACAAAAAAATTATTAGATACAATTCTAAAAGAAGCAAGTGTCGCAAAAACGCCTTTCACCTTTGGAAAAGGTGTTGAGGTTATTACAAGGGAATGTAGCGGTGGCGGCATTGTATACTATATATTTAACTTTAAACGGGAAGATGCTCATGTCCAAGCAGAGAAAAACTGCACATGTGCAATTACCGGAAAACAGCTTGGAAAAAGTATTAAAATTGCTCCGAAAGGATATATTGCAATAAAAATTTAAAAAAAGATAAAAAAGGGGGTTGACAAAAGGAGAGGGATGTGTTATTC
>NZ_JAXUNN010000004.1:0-19264 GCF_037235575.1 Congzhengia sp.
TGTCTTTATTCACTGCAAACGTCATCGGGTCAGCTGTAATATCCTCCTGCGCTGAAACGGTAAAAACCGCCGAGGCCGCCGCTATCACAACACACAGCAATATGCCGGCCGCCTTTTTGAAATACTGTTTCATTTCTCTCCCTCTCTTCTGTTATTTATGTAATATTTGTTGTATGTATTCTATACATACAACAAAGGGGGTACCCCCTTTGCTTTTATTATTATAACAAAAATGAAAGCAAAAAACAACCTCTTTTTGGGAATTATTTATGTCTTTTCGCACTCTGTATTGAATAAGTTTCCGTATTGTGGTAAACTAATAAAAATACTAAAAATTGGTGATGAAATTGAAAAAACTACTGACGTATCTAAAATATTATAAAAAGGAAAGCATTTTAGGACCGCTGTTTAAACTTTTAGAGGCTGTTTTTGAGCTGTTTGTACCCATTGTTATGGCAAAAATCATCGACATTGGAATTACGCACGGCGACAGACCCTACATTTACAAAATGATTGCGGTTTTGGTAGGTTTAGGGCTTGCCGGCCTGCTGTTCTCGGTCACAGCACAATATTTTGCGGCCAAGGCCTCGGTAGGATTTGTAAAAAAACTGCGCCACGCTGTGTTTTCTCACATTCAAAGCTTTTCATTCACCGATCTTGATGAGGCAGGAACGTCAACGCTGATTACCAGAATGACCAGCGACATGAACCAGGTGCAGACAGGGTTAAACCTCGCTCTTCGCCTGTTGCTCCGCTCGCCCCTGGTGGTGTTCGGGGCAATGGTCATGGCCTTTACCATTAACGTTCGTGCAGCGCTTGTTTTTGCTGTGGCCATTCCGGTGTTATCTGTCATCGTGTTTTTCATTATGTATGTCTGCATTCCTCTTTATAAAAAGGTGCAAATACGTTTAGATACAGTTTTGTCAACAACCCGGGAAAATTTAACGGGCGTGCGCGTTCTTAGGGCATTTTGCAAAGAGCAGGAAGAGATAAAAAAATTTGACGGTGAAAATGAAGCGCTGACTTCTGTTCAAAAATACACCGGCCGCATATCTGCATTGATGAATCCCTTAACCTATGTGGTAATTAATCTGGCGGTGGTCTGGCTGGTTTACACAGGCGCAGTGGGGGTGAACAACGGTTCTCTTACTCAGGGCGAAGTTGTGGCGCTTTATAACTATATGACGCAGATTTTGGTGGAGCTGATTAAATTTGCAAATTTAATTATTACTATTACAAAATCCATCGCCTGCGGCAATCGGATTCAGGCGGTGTTAGACAGAAATCCCACCCAGACAGGAAGAGCAAAGGCCGCAGACAGTGAAAACGGCTGTGTCCGCCAAAATGGCGGGCGCCAACCAAAAGTGGCTTTTGAACATGCCTGTTTGACCTACAAGGGAGCCCGGGAGGAATCGCTTTCAGACATCACGTTTTCCTGTGAACCGGGAGAAACTGTGGGAATTATTGGTGGAACCGGCTCGGGGAAAAGCACCCTGGTGAACATGATTCCTCGGTTTTACGAAGCTTCCTCCGGCAGAGTGTGTGTGGACGGAATTGATGTAAATTGTTATAATCTGCCCGATTTAAGAGAGAAAATCGGCATGGTGATGCAAAAGGCTGTACTGTTTAAAGGAACCATTCGCGACAATTTAAAGTGGCGCAAGGAAGACGCAACCGATGAGGAATTACTGTGCGCTATGCAAACCGCCCAGGCCTCGGAAATATTGGCCGGCAAAGACGGCGGGCTGGACTATTTCATTGAACAAAACGGGCGAAATCTTTCCGGCGGGCAGAAACAGCGGCTTACCATCGCCAGGGCCTTGGTGGGCCGCCCTGACATTTTAATTTTAGACGACAGCGCCTCGGCTTTGGACTTTGCCACGGACGCGCGTCTTAGGCAGGCGCTGCGCGCTCTGCCCTATCAAGCCACGGTGTTTATCGTGTCGCAGCGGGTGTCCTCCATTCGCCATGCCGATAAAATTGTTGTGTTAGACGACGGGAAAGTGGCCGCCATTGGAACACATGATGAGCTTTTAAAAACCTGCGGCATATATAAAGAAATTTTCCAGTCCCAGGGAGGCGTTGACGCATGAAAAAGAAAAGCACAATCCGCAAAATTTTAAATTATATAAAAAAATATCGATGGCTGATGCTTCTGTCTATTTTGCTGGCCGCGCTGACTGTGGTGTTAACGCTTTATGTTCCCATTCTGGTTGGAAAGGCCATTGACTGCATCGTCGCCCCGGGAAAGGTTAACTTTTCCATTCTCGGCTATCTGCTGATTCAAATTGCAATTGTGGCCGCGCTGACCGCGCTGTTTCAGTGGATTATGAATATGATAAACAACCGTGTAACCTACCATGTTGTCCGCGACATCCGGGCCGATGCGTTTCGTAAAATTCAAATTTTGCCGCTGAAATTTTTAGACGCCCATCAAAGCGGGGAAATTATCAGCCGGGTAATCGCCGATGTAGACCAGTTCGCCGATGGATTGTTAATGGGGTTCACACAGCTTTTTTCCGGCATCGTTACCATTCTGGTCACACTGGTCTTTATGCTTTTTATCAATGTTAAAATTACATTGGTAGTGGTTTTGCTTACGCCCGTATCGTTATTTGTGGCAAACTTTGTGGCAAAACATACCTATCAAATGTTTCGCAGCCAGTCTGAAATCCGCGCTGAGCAAACAGCGTTTATTGACGAAATGGTGGGAAACCAAAAGGTAGTGCAGGCATTTTCAAGGGAAGATGAAACCTTAAAATTGTTTGACGAAATAAACGAACGGTTAGAAAAAAGCTCGCTGAAAGCTATTTTCTATTCGTCCCTCACCAATCCCTCCACCCGGTTTGTGAACAGCTTAGTATATGCCGGCGTGGGGCTGTTCGGCGCGCTTGCCGCACTGAACGGAAATTTGTCTGTAGGCGGACTTACCAGTTTTTTGAGCTATGCAAACCAATATACCAAACCGTTTAACGAAATTTCCGGTGTTGTAACGGAGCTGCAGAATGCGCTAGCCTGCGCTGCGCGAATTTTTGAGCTGATTGAGGAAACGCCGCAAATTCCAGAGCCGGAAAATCCATGTGTTTTGCAGAATGTGAAAGGCAGGCTTTCACTTCGCGATGTATCGTTTTCTTATGTGCCCGAGAGAAAATTAATTGAGCATTTTAACCTAGCGGTTCAGCCGGGCCAGCGGATTGCCATTGTCGGCCCCACAGGCTGCGGGAAAACCACGCTGATTAATTTGCTTATGCGGTTTTACGACGTGACCGGCGGCAGTATTGTTTTAGAGGGAGAAGACATTCGAAACGTGACCCGCAAATCTCTGCGGCAAAGCTATGGAATGGTGCTGCAGGAAACCTGGCTGAAAAGCGGCACAATTCGGGATAATATTAAAATGGGCGCGCCTGAGGCAAGCGACGAAGCAATGGTGGATGCGGCAAAGGCTTCCCACGCACACAGCTTTATCAAGCGTTTGCCGAAGGGATATGACACGGAAATTTCAGACGATGGGGGGAGCCTGTCCCAGGGGCAAAAACAGCTTTTGTGCATTGCCCGCGTTATGCTCAATAAGCCTCCTATGCTCATTTTAGACGAAGCGACCTCGTCTATTGACACAAGAACGGAATTAAAAATTCAGGACGCATTTGCGCGCCTGATGCAGGGCCGCACAAGCTTCATCGTAGCCCACCGCCTTTCCACCATTCAAAACGCAGACAAAATTCTGGTCATGAAAGACGGAAACATTGTGGAGCAAGGCAGCCACACAGAACTAATTGAAAAAAATGGATTCTATGCAAAGCTTTATAACAGCCAGTTTGAAGTCTGAAATGAAAAAACGTATCGGCTAAAATCAGCCGATACGTAAATTCATAAATTTTTAATTTGTGTTTGTCAATCAAACGCTTCTTACAACTTTGTTCGAACGAAGACATCTTGAGCAAACATGCAATGTTTTCGGTGTTCCGTTAACCATTGCTTTCACAGTTCTGATATTCGGTTTCCAAGCTCTGTTGCTTCTTCTGTGAGAATGGCTCACTTTAATTCCAAATGTAACACCTTTTCCGCAAATTTCACATTTTGCCATCTATAAGCACCTCCAATAACTTAACAATCAAATCCAATTCTGAAACAGCAAATATCATTATACCAGAATTTTTCAGGAATTGCAAGCATTTTTTTCAAATTAATTGTAAATTAATGAATTACCCGCACAGAATTCACGCCTGAAATTGTGGAGATTGCGTCTGCAATGTTGTCCGGCACATCGCCCTCAACATCCATAATCGTGTAAGCATTTTCCTTTTTGCTTTTGTTTAACATATTCACAATGTTAATTCCCTTGTCTGCAACAATTTTTGAAAAGTTCGACAGCATGGAGGGAATATTTTTATGGGTAATGGCAATTCTGGCACCACACCTCGGCATTTCACAGTCGGGATAGTTCACAGAATTTTTAATGTTTCCGTTCTCCAAAAAGTCCCGAAGCTCCTCTGCCGCCATTTTTGCACAGTTGTCCTCTGACTCTGGTGTAGATGCGCCCAAATGGGGAATGGCAATTACATTGTCCATTGACAAAACTGCATCATTGGGGAAATCGGTTACATAGCAGGCAACCTTGCCCTCCTCAAGTGCAGCCGCCAAATGAGCATCGTTCACCAAAGAACCTCTGGCAAAGTTTAAAATTCGAACACCGTCTTTCATTTTCGCCAGTGTTTCAGAATTAATTGTGCCGTTTGTTGCATCGTTAGCCGGAATGTGCAATGTAATATAGTCGCTGTTTTCAAACACTTCGTCCATGGAATTAGCATGAACAACTGCGCTGGAAAGTCTCCAAGCCGCGTCAACAGTCATGAATGGGTCAAAACCGATTACCTTCATGCCCAGCGCATCTGCCGCATTTGCAACCATAGCACCGATAGCCCCAAGGCCAATAACGCCCAGCGTCTTACCCTGGATTTCAGGGCCAACATATGCGCTTTTACCCTTTTCAACCGCTTTTGCAACCTCTGCGCCGGAGCCGGCCAGGGTTTTAGCCCAATCAATTCCGGAAACAACTTTTCTTGATGAAATAAGCAATCCCAAAATAACAAGCTCTTTCACCGCGTTTGCGTTTGCCCCCGGCGTATTGAACACAACAATGCCTTTTTCCGTACATGTGTCAATGGGAATATTGTTTGTGCCTGCACCTGCTCTCGCAATACCCTTTAAGTTGCTTCCCAGTTCCATGTCGTGCATGGAAAAGCTTCTTAAAACAATGCCGTCCGGATTTTCACAGTTGTCTGAAATCTTATAATTATCACCAAACTTCTCAAGGCCGCATTTTGCAATTTTATTAAGTGTCAGAATGTCAAACATGTTTTAACAGTCCTTTCTGGGTTCTTTATTTGTTGTCCGTCTCAAATTTTTTCATAAATTCAACTAACGCTTTTACGCCTTCTACCGGCATTGCATTGTAAATGCTGGCGCGCATACCACCCACTGTGCGGTGGCCTTTTAAGTTCACAAACCCCTTGGTCTTTGCCTCTTTAATGAATTTTGCATTTAAGTCATCATCGCCTGTAACAAACGGAACATTCATCAGCGAACGGTCTTCTTTTACAACGGTTCCTTTAAACATAGAGGAGTTATCAAGATAATCGTAAAGGATTTGTGCCTTTTCCTTGTTGATGGCATACATCGCCTCAACACCGCCCAGGCTCTTTAACCATTCATAAACCAACATGCAGATATAAATGGAATAGGTCGGAGGCGTGTTATACATAGAGCCGTTATCTGCATGAATTTTATAATCAAACATGGTAGGTGCGCCATCGATTGCACCTGTAATTAAATCATCTCGAATAATTGCCACGGTAACGCCAGCAGGGCCCATGTTTTTCTGTGCGCCGGCATATAAAATGCCAAAACGCGAAATATCAATGGGTTCGGACAGGATATTCGACGAGGCGTCTGCCACCAGCGGAACATCTCCTGTTTCCGGCAACGTTGTGTAACGTGTGCCGTAAATGGTGTTATTCAATGTGATATGGAAATAGTCCGCATCTTTGTCAAAGGTGGAAGGGTCCAGTTTCGGGATATATGTAAAAGTTTTATCGTCAGAGCTTGCAACTTTGTTTACCGTACCGAATTTCGAAGCTTCCTGCGCGGCCTTTTTCGCCCACTGGCCTGTGATGACGTAATCTGCTTTTTTTGATTTTTTCATCAGGTTCAGAGGAACCATTGCAAACTGGCTGGATGCACCGCCCTGCAAAAACAGAACCTTATAGTTTTCCGGAATGTGCATCAATTCGCGAAGCAGAGATTCAGCATTTCCGATAATTGCTTCATAGTCTGCCGACCTGTGGCTCATTTCCATCACCGACATGCCGCAGCCCTCGTAGTTTACCATCTGTTTGGCTGCCTTTTCCAAAACAGCTTCAGGAAGCATCGACGGTCCCGCCGAAAAGTTATATACTCTGTCCATTGTAAAACCTCCAAAAATGTTTTATTAAATATAAATATTATATACCAAATGCAGGAATTAGTCAATAAATTCACAAAGCTTTTTATGAAAATTCTTTTCGGGTAGAATTTTTATTGAATGAAGCCGTATAATGTGATATAATACCTTTTATCTAAATAACTTAAATCAGAAAGGATTGTGTTATGTTTTTCGAAATATTAAAATCCGCAGTCATCGGAATCATTCAGGGCATTACTGAGTGGCTGCCCGTTTCCAGCACCGGGCATATGATTCTGGCAGAAAAAATTTTAAACTTAAACGTTTCTCCCGATTTTTGGAATATGTTTAAGGTCGTTATTCAGTTTGCTTCCATTTTAGCGGTTATTGTGATTTACTTTCACAAGCTTAATCCGTTTTCACCGAAAAAAACGCCGGTAGAAAAGAAGCAGACCTACTCCCTTTGGGGCAAGGTAATCGTGGCAATTATTCCTGCCGGCGTCGCAGGGGTGTTTTTAGACGACCTGGTGGACAATGTTCTCTCAAGTTCCCTAGTCATTGCGGCTACCCTCATTATATATGGTATCGCATTTATCTGGGTGGAGCGTCAGGGGAAAAAACCAAAAACGAACACGCTGGAAGAATTGAGCTATAAAACCGCCTTTTTCATCGGTCTGTTTCAGGTGCTGTCTTTGGTTCCAGGCACTTCCCGCTCCGGCTCCACAATTTTAGGCGCAATTATCGTTGGCTGCTCCCGGTTTGTGGGAACAGAATTTTCATTCTTTATGGCAGTGCCGGTTATGTTCGGCGCAAGCGGCTTAAAGCTGGTAAAGTTTTTAGCAAAAGGCGCCGTAATCAACACAACGGAATGGGCTGTTATGATAACAGGCTTTGTCGTTACATTTTTCGTTTCGGTCTGGGCCATTAAATTTTTAATTGGTTATATCAAAAAACACGATTTCAAGCCCTTTGGCATATACAGAATTATATTGGGCATTATCGTAATCATTGCAGTTGCAACAAACTTCTTGCCAATGTAACGCATAAAAGCCGACCCGATGGGTCGGCTTTTTTATTTTTCAATTATTCTGTTTTTAAAATTTCATCATTCAGCCGATTTGCAAATGAAATAAATTGCTCCTTATTTTCAGCAAAGAACTCTGCTGTGTTTCCATATTCTAAAACATCGCCGCGCAGGAACTGAACAGAGGTTTTGGCCGTCTGGTCGTTGAATGTTACCTGCCCTAAATTTTCAATCAGACAAAACATTAAATAGGCGTTTCCCTTCAGTTCCATTTCCGGTATTCTTGATAAATCCTTGTATTCAAGTGTAACGCCATAAGGTTCTGCTTCGGTTTGTAATTCCATACCATTTCGTTCTCCATTATTAGCAAACGGCAGCAGCTCTGTCACCTTACCGACAGCTGACGCATTTCCAGCATAGGGGGTTTTAGCTTCATAAAGTGCTGCTGCTTGTTCCTGAAATGAAACGTTTGGTGTTTCTCCGTTGTTCATCTTTTTGCCACAGCCGGAAAACAATAAGCCTGAAACAACGATGAGAAGGAAAACGAATGCCAGCTTTTTTTGTTTGATATGTTTCATAGATTCACCCCTTGTTATTGTCATTAAAAAAACGGCTGTGCTTCGTTTAAGCACAGCCGCGAAAATTTTAATTTACTGTTTTACACCAATTTCAGCATAAACATCAGACAATTCGTCTTTGAGTTCGTTTGCTTCTTTGGTCAGAACCTGACCGCCGCCACTCTCCCAGATCTTTTCAAATTCAGAGTAAGCATCAATTGATTTAACACCCTGAATGATTTCGCTCATGATTGACATCTGTTTTGTTCTGAGGTCAATGATGTAATCAGTAGAAGATGGAACAACGTCAATTTTGAAGAAGTAATCTGTTAATGAATATTTCTCATCTGTCCATTCTTTTGCCCAAGCATTCCAAGCATCAGATCTTGTAGATGCATAGTTTTCATAGGTTGGTGCAACAGGTGTAAACATTCCCGGGCCAGCAAAGTCAGTGCTCATGCCGGCAATTCTTGTTTCGTCGGAAGACTCAGCGCCATATCCAGGCAGCATAACAAAGTTGTTTGCCTTTGTTGTATCTTCAGGTGCTTTCTCCCAGGATTCGCCTTCATTACCAATTTTTAATGTTGTATAGAAGTCAAAATCAGTAAACATGCCTTCAAAAATTTTCAGCATACGCGGAACCTTTGCACCATGACCCTCAGTGTTACCAAAGGAAACAACGTGGCAAGCTCTGCCCCATGCACGTGTGCCGCTCTTGCCATCAGAACCGGTGGGAAGGAAACCAATCGCAACTTCTGCTTTCGGGTTCAATTCTTTTACAGTGTTCTGAATTGCATTCTTATCATTCGGATCGTTGTACTGTGTAAGCATGTAGCCCAATGTTCCAGAATTCCATTTGTCTCCATCGCTCTGACCTAAAACGAAGTCAGGGTGAATGATGCCTTCGGAATACCATGTAGCAAGGGTTTTCAGAGCTTCTTTACATTCGTCCGTCAAGCCGCCGTAAACGATTTTACCGTCAACCTCCTGCCAGTCGAAAGGAAGGCAGCCATATGCGCCGAAAATTTCAGTGAAGTAACTCCGATAGTGTGTAGAGCCCACAGAGATACCATATGTATCCTTTTTGCCGTTGCCATCAGGATCTTCGTTTGCAAATTTATAAAGTGCAGTGTGCAAATCGTCTAATGTCTTTGGAACATCTAAATTAAACTTATCCAGCCAATCTTTACGATAAGCTGCTGTTTTAGAAAGCATATGGTTGTGGTTTACGTTTGGAACACCCCAGTTTTTGTCCTGATATCTGGAATAAATCCAAGCTGCCGGCGCGTAGTCGGTGATATAATCAAAATACTGCGGAGCATACTGTTTGATTGTGTCGTAAGGAACTTCTACAACAAAGTCCTGATCAACATCGTTAAAAACATGGAGCGGATCCAGTTCATAAATCAGGTCAGGAATTTCTCCGCCGGCCATAAGCATAACCTTTTTATCCTGATACTTGTTTTCTTCGTAGAATAAAGGCTGAATTTCTACGTTGAATTTTTCCTCAATTGCCTTTTCCGGAATTGTTCCTTCTTCAGCTCCGGGGTTTCTGGGATAACCAAGCCACTTCAGCGTTAATTTTTCATCATTATCCTGATAGGTTTCAGAACTGGTCGATGCATTATTGCCGCCGCAGCCTGCCAGCATGCCAACTGTCATAACAGCTGCAATTGACACGCTAAGTAGTTTTTTCATTTTCATGAAATAGCCCTCCTTAATTTTGTTTGATAAAAATGTAAAATCTAATGTCTATCCATGACATTAGCCTTTAACAGCGCCAAGTGTTACACCCTTTACAAAGTACTTCTGTACGAAAGGATAGAACAGTAAAATCGGCAGGATAGAAACAATGATGGATGCCGACTGAATGGTTTTTCCTGTTACTTCAATTTGATCCGCCGCAGAAGCATTAACGTCCGATACCAAGTTTGTATTACCTTCATTGACAATACGCTGAATGTAATTCTGAACGACAATCTTCCGCGAATCTGTAATATACATCATGCCGCTGAACCACTCGTTCCAGTGTGCAACCGCGTTCCACAGAGCTAGCGTCATAATAATTGGCTTTGAAAGCGGCACGATAATTTGGAAGAAAATTCGGAACTCTCCCGCGCCGTCTATTTTCGCCGATTCATTTAAGCTCTCTGGCAACGAGGCAAAGAACGATCTGGACACGATTACGTTATAAGCTGAAATCAGCATGGGGAGAACATATACCCAAATGTTGTTGATAAGACCTAACGATTTAATATTTAAGTATGTGGGAATCTGACCGCCAGAGAAAAGCATTGTGAACATAATGAATATTACAAAAAATCTTTTCATCGGCAGGCGTGGTCTTGACAGTGCATAACCATAAAAGCAGGTTACTAACAGTGACAGAACCGTTCCTACAATTGTTCTAAACAAGGTGTATTTATATGCGTTCCAAATTTCTGCATTTTTGAACACCATTTTATATGGGTCAATTGTGATTTTCTGAAAATTCGGAAGGATATGTAGGCCAATCGACTCTGCTTCCGCCTTTGTACTGAGCGATATGGAAAGCGTGTATAAAAACGGATATAGTGTTGTGAAAGCGAACAAGGTAAGTATGATGTAGTTAAACACGTTAAATATCTTTTCGCCTCTTGTACGTTGTATCATCTTAACATAAACCCTCCCTTATAAAATACCGTATTCGTCATGGCTGAGCACTTTGACAATCCAGTTTGAGCCGAGTACAAACGCCATGCCCACCAAAGACTTAAACAAGCCGAGCGCCGTACCAATTTCATAACGGCCGTCCTGCAAAAGGCGCAATGAATATGTGTCAAGAATATCGGAAGACTCGTACACCATAACATTGTACATGTTGTATATCTGATCGAATCCGGCATTTAAAACCTGACCGAGGTTCATGATGAAAACTGTTGTAACTGTGCCCATAATGGTGGGAAGACTGATGTGCCAAACCTGCTTCCATCTGCTGGCACCGTCGATATAAGCAGCTTCGTAAAGCGATTCGTCAACACCGGAAAGTGCCGCCATGTAAATGATAGCACCCCAGCCTAATCCCTGCCAAACCGCAGTTCCGACTATAAGCCAGAGGAACGCCGTGTTGTTTCCGAAAAACGGAATCGGTTCGTTCAGTCCCAAGTTCTGTAAAACCATGTTAATTGGTCCGACGGTAGCAAACACCATTTTTAAAATACCGCCAAGTACGACCCATGAGAAAAAGTGAGGTAAATATGTAAGTGTCTGAACAATTCGCTTATAAACCTTTCCGCGCATCTCATTCAGCAAAAGTGCTAAAATGATTGGCGCCGGGAACCCGCATATAAGCTTTAAAAAGCTGATGACAACCGTATTTCTCAATACTTTTATAAAATCTCCGCCGCTGAACATCCTGATAAAATGCGCCATACCATTCTGATCAGCCCACGGGCTGCCCCATATGCCGAGTTTAAATTTGTAATCTTTAAATGCGATTAACAAACCATACATAGGCTTATAGGCAAACAAGAGCAATGCAATAACACCGGGAATCAACATAATGAGCAAAGCATAGTGTCTTTTAAACTCTTTGAACAATGATGTTTTTTTCGGCAAGTAAGCACTGCTTTCTACTGCTACTGACTTTTTCAAAGAAAACCCACTCCTCTACCATAAGTTCTAAAAATAGAAAAACCGTAATAAAAAGAAAAGTTCTGCCTGTTACAAAAGTTGTCAGTTAACTTTAAACAAAAGCAAACTTTACAGTTTTTCTGCTATAAACCTTAAAAATTTGCACACATGTGAAACACTTTATGTGTTCATTTTTAAGCATATCTTATTCTACCACAAGTTGTACCCAAAGTGCAATAGTTTTTTTCATTTTTTTGTACTATTTTTATAATTTTTTCTCTTTTTTTTGGTAAAATGTACTCATACGTGTAAATATTAACCATGAAAAATTCTTACATTTGTTATTTTTCACTGGTACTTTGTTCATCATTCCTTCATTTTATTCGTTTTAAAGTTATATTTTATTCATATATACGTACAAGTTATACAAATATTCTAATTTTTTCTGCTGACAACTTCACAAAATTTGGTTTGTTTTGCCATATACCCTTTTCACTCTGGTTTATGCAACTTTACCAAAATCAAAATCAGCGGCAGACTATCAAAATGTACCCTACCGCTGAAATTGAAAAAATGGTTTCACAAGGATTTTACTTTGTTGTAACAATTACAGTTCTTGTTTCAGGAACCCACTCAACTTTAGCGTTGAAGCTTTCTGAAATCGCCCGAACGGGAACCATTGTCCGGTCGTCAATAATTTGAGCAGGTACATCAAGTTCAAAATCTTCCCCATTGATTTGCATAATTTTATTATCAATTTGAATTGCAACGGCAATGCCATCTCTGGCACCCTTTGCCGTTCTGGTTTCTGCCTCCCATTCTACGTCTGCGCCCAATGCTTCAAAGATTGCACGGAATGGAACCAGCGTTCTGTCATCAACAATTACAGGCGGAACGTCTGCCTGAACCTCTATACCGTCAACCAATATTTTAATTTCATCTGTTGACGGCTGATCAGGATTTGACGGGTCGCCGGAGGTCTTTTTTCCGGGTATCATTTTAATATCGTCAATATAATAAACTAGTGCAGTGTCACGGGAACCTGTTGTTTCCTCAAGCTTGTCACTTCCAACACGAACTTCAAAGGAGCCATCGCTGTTGCAAAGCGTAGGCTTGTTTGAAGTTAATACACCTGTTCCGTCAAACGTAAATTCTGCTTGAACTTCTGTAAACTCTTTGTTATTCAGCCCGGCATTGGGGGCATCCACCTTTACTAATGCGTTTTTCCCGGTGGGGTTACCGGATTCATCTACCCCATCAAGTCTGAAAATAAACGTCGCGCTGTCTGTCACAAGCTTTTCTATGGAATCCAGCTTAACTTTAGCGGACAGATGATAGCTTCTGCCCTTTTCCAGTCCGCTGACATTAAAGGCTACGCCGGTGGACGAGCCATATGTTCCTGTGGCAGTGGTAACCTTTAATGCGCCTTTGGAACCGTCTGCTCCCACAGTGCCGTCCCACTCCCAGTCGGGCGAAGGCGTCACGCCAATGTCTGCAATTGCAGAGGTGTCGCCATCGTTAAAATTTACATCGACTTTCGTTGAATCGTAATCGGGATTTTCGTTTGTTATAATGTTATACAGTCCAACCATATAGCCGCCGCTGGCGTTATCCTTTTGGTCTGTCACTTCAATGTCAAGCGTATGTTTTCCCTGGCCCAAATCAAAATTAGAATAACCCAGAACCAACTGGCCGCCGTTATCTTTGTAGTAGTCACTGACTGTAGCCATTGTTTTACCGTCAATAATCACTTTATACATACCGCCGTTTTTGTGCAGTCTGTGTTCAATTGCAAGTACATTTCCTGTGAAGTCAAAGTGCAGCTTCTGGCCTGCAGCGCCAACATCCTCAAAGGTTGTCACAAAATTACCCGATTTTTGCCAGCCATTTGTAGTAACATAATCGGCTGCCGGTGTGAAAGTGGTATTTACGAACAAGCTCTTTGAATTATACTTTTTATCCATGACTTTTGGCTTCGTATAATACTTGCCGGTAGCAAGGCATTTTGTAACCTCGTCGCCATAGACTGCATATCCGGTAGCGTTGGGGTGAACGCTGTCGCCAAGATAAGTTTCCATGGTGTTTTTCGGATTATCCTTCAATTCCTGTGTCATTCTTGCCTGGAAATCAATCTGCGCCAAACCATAGTAATCTGCAACTGCGCGCTGATATGTCTGGTTGACATTCAGCGTCCGGTTGGTCGTATATACAAAGCAGATATAGGGCACCTTTTCAAGCTTCTGCAGGCTTAAAACCATGCTCTCTAAATATCTTGTAGTATCCCTACCTCCGTCGTTTACAGCAAATTCAATGAACACCATATCAGGGTTTTTATCAATTACGTCGCGCTTTAGTCTCAAAAGTCCATACTCTGAGCCCGTTCCGCCGACGCCGACGTTGTGGTTGTGCACATTATTCTCGCCAAATGTTTTAGAAAAGTATTTTCCTGTTATATCTACCCAGTTTTGTCCTCCACCGGCGCCGGCGCCGGCAGTGATGGAGCCGCCCAGATACACAATATTGATATTGCTCGGGTCTTCAAAAATTCCTTCTGCGCTTGCGGGAATGGAAAACGCCGCCATAGCAGAAACAAACATGACCGTCAATATCAGAGATAAAAGTTTTTTCATTTCGTGTTCCTCCTCTAAAGTGTGTGCATGCCGCACACGGAAAATTTAGTTTTTTAGACACAATGTGCCTTAGCTGATGATAGCTGCAGTAGAACTGCAGCTATCATTTTTATATCATTTTGTATAGCTTACACTGTCGGAATATACCCGTTCGCCGGCATCTTCGATTGTTGTGCCGCTCCACACAAACATGCGTGCACTTTTCGCATCTGCCGCCGCAACTGTGCTGAACGCAACGTTCTCTGAAAAGCCAACATTCACCTTAACCAGCTTTGAATCAACCCGAACCATCGCGCCGTTTTTATCATACTGGGCCAGAATTAACACCATATACTGTTCACCCAGCGAATACGAGTTGTTCTCAATATGTGTCGACGTTGCAATCTCGCCGGTTGTTTCGTCCCATTTTGTAAACGAGGGTGTTACGTCAAACGCCTTTTTAACGTTATGAATTTCATAGGAATAAACGGTACCAAATAACCCGTCTTCATCAATGGGAACAAACTCAATTTTAATATCACAGCCAGCTGCATCATTTGGTATGTCAATTTCTGCATTTGTCCAATTTGTTTCATTCATAGCAAGCGTAACCCAGCCGTCACCAGCCTTTTTTAAAAGACGGACAACAGAACCGCCCTCCATGCATTCCTTTCGGTCACTAACAAATTCATAATCCACCGTCATTGTTGTTCCCGCTGCTTCGTCGCCGGAAAACGAAACGTCCTTTGCGTAAGGGAATTGATATTTGTCAGCATCAGGGTCAGAATTCGGATCATATTCCTCAATTTTTAAATCGTCTAAAAAGTAGCTGATTCCTGCTGCGTTTTCTCCCACAACCAAATTCAGATACGGCAGCCTCGGTATAACATTAGATGCCGGCTTTACATCTGCCGTAAAATCAGGCGAATAAATGAATTCATACTTTTCCCAATCATTGGTAAGCACAGCGCCCTCGTCTAAAATTTCTTCGTCTGGTACCTCATAGGCATCCATTGCTTCCTTGCTGTCAACCGTTCGATCAAGCCGAAGCTGAATGGGCTGATCCTCAGCTAAATTATTTCCCTTTGCCCAAAACGAAATTTTATACTGCACTTGGTTTGCTATATTAATTGGCTGAAATGCATACCCACCCTGCGATGTTGTATTAACCAACATGGATTTTGTAGAATATGCCGTTTCACCTTCCGGATATGTGCTGATCGGCCTTACCTCATTCGACTGTGTTACTTTCGCTCCGTTTTCAAACCAGAACGGAACAGCCGATTGCTTATAATAATCTGTATTCGCCTTACCCTCTTTAAAATACACTCCATCAGGAAGACTGGAGGTTTCAAAATCGCCGTTTGCAACAACACCCATATCTACAATGTCAAAAGAGTCTATAGAATAGCTTGCATTTGCATGCGTGATATGCTGATTCGCCGGCGTGTCAAAGAAACGGATTCCCCAGTTTACTGTCTGTTTTTCAACAGCCTTGTGGTCGGCAAACATATAAAACTCGAAATATTTCCACTCTTTCGTCAGCGCAGAAGTATCAGATCGCCCTGCATATTGCGGAAAATCAAGCTTGTTTGCGCCTGTCCAGCCTAGGAACCAAAAACCGCCTTTATCAGCTGAATTAATTTTTGCCCAAAACTTTACTTTATAAAGATGGTTACTTTCTACAGCAACCTTCTGTTTGATTTCCATCCAGACTTTTTCTCCGCTGTCAGGACCGCGAACAATCATATAATTGGGCGAACCATCTGGTCCCTTTTCGTTTGCCATTTCCAGTACCGGCCCGGTGCCTTCTTTCTGCCATGCAGAAGTGTCTGCCTGTTCATCCAAAGCGCTGCCTTTATACAACCCATTTTCTGAGGTTGAGGCACTTTCGCTTTTATCATTAACCGGCTCCACAATCACATCGTCAAGCAGATAGGTCAGAGATGTTTTTCCCGAGTCCTTTGGTACCTCTTTCGCGGTTTCACCGCTGCCGATACGAATTTCAATGTGCATATTTTTTGTTAAATCACAGCTGAAATTCATACTTCCCTCTGTCGCTACCGCATTGTTGTTATACAAAGAGCCGTCCCAAACCTTTTCAGTTTGAACATATACCCATTCACCCTCTTTTAAAGCAACGTTGCTAACCGAGGCCGTATTCCAGCCTGTTGTTCCTTTTTCGCTACTCCCGTAGATATAAAAGTCAACTTTTTTATTGTTGAAATCAATATCTACCGGTTTAATCCAGCAGGAATAACGAATTTTCTGCCCTATCATCATGCTGGTACTATTTATCGGAAAGTGCATATGGGAATAATTTCCCGTTTCTGTAACACTTATGCTTCCCTTGCTTCCGCCGGCGCCGTCTGCCGACCATTTAAATGAAGTTCCGCCACCGCTGGATATTAACCCTTCAACCTGCTGGTTTGCAAGATTATCTTCCTCAAACGGCTCATAAACAAATGGATAATCCGCATAAAGCTTTGCTTCCGCCGGCAAAATTCCTACTAAAGAGAATATTACAGCCAGCGCCAAAGACAGTGAAATGATCTTTTTCATTTTGACCCCTCCCGTTTTTTTATTTTATATACCCTGATAAGTACACTTTTAAAAAAGTGTACTTATCAAAATACATAGTTTTCTTTCCGCCGCTTTTGCGGCGGAAAGAAAACTATGTTTTAAATTAAAATTAACCCACTGCGTTTTTATCAAAAGAAATGGCTTCACAATAGCTTTTTTCACCAGCGTCTGCGAGTGATGTTCCGCTCCATACATATAACTTCGCTTTGGTTGCCGATGCTGTGCTGATTGCGCTTACCTTGATTGTTTCCGAATATTGCTCTGTAATGATTTCAGGTTTCACCGTCGTGCTGATTAATGTGTTATTGTCATCATACAGCGCTAATATTACTACAATTTCCTGGTTTCCCAGCGACGACAGGTTGTTTTCTATGAATACACTTGCCGCAACCTCGCCTGTTTCTTCGTTCCAATTGCTTATCTCAGGAACGATTTCAAAGGCTTTTTTCACTTCGCCAAGCTCCACCGTTGCGATTTCGCCCATCTGATACACTTCATCCATTGGCGCAATCTCTAACTTCAGCTGTTTGCCTATGGCGATATCCGGTATTGTGTATAACACTCTGCCGAAAGTTGCCGACTGGCCAATACAACCCCAGTTTTTTCCGTCTTCTGATATGAGCGCACGAACTACTGATTCGCCCTCCATCATTTCTTCCACTTCTGATACAAATTCATAGTCAATTTGTACCGTCGCGCCGGACACTGCATCTCCCGATACTAATTCAACGTTTTCAAGACGCGGATACGGGTTCACTTCCGGTTCCACAATTATGGCGTCCGCATCTTCAAACGTGATATCGTCTACCAGGAACTTTGTTCCTGCTTTGTTGCCGTCTACATCTATATACATAAACGGCGTCCTAGGAATTACGTTTGCATCCGGTGTTGACCCTGCTACATATTTCGGTTCAAAGTCACATTCATACTTTTTCCATTCGCCGGTCAGCGTCCATTTATCGTCTCTCAGGGTTTCATAATCCTCCACTTGATAAACGTCCTGTTTCCCTACGGTGTCAACCTTTCTGTCCAGAACAACAGAAATTGGCTTTTCCTCACCTTCTGCCATGTCAAGGCCTTTTGCCCAGAACGAAAGTTTATACTTTTTGTTGTTTTCAAAGTTAATGCCCTGATATACACGTCCTCCATCGGACGAAATGTTAACCGACATGCTCTGCGTGGATTCTGTTTTCGGGTCGTCTGCTGTGCTGCGTACGTCAGTGGAAATTGAAGATGTTGCCTGCTCCGGCAGCCAGCCAAATACGGTGTCTGTCTTTTGCGTTACTCCCTTTGCATCAATACGGTAAATTTCCGACTGATCATGTTCAAAATCTCCGTTCTGAACAAAACCGAGGTCCTGAATTAGAAAATCGTCTACATAATAGGTTACGCCTTCTAACCCAATTTCACCTGTCTGCCCTGCATCCTTCGACGCTGCACCGTTACCAACACGAATACCGGTCCATGCTCCTGCACCATCAAATGTTTTTACATCATATTTCAAGTAATACTCATAATATGTCCATTTGTTTTGCTCAAGGCCGCCTTTCGTATAGGTTGGATACTTTGTTGTTGGCGAAATGTTGGTTGTATCCATCCTGTTCTGAGCCATGTTGATACAAGCAACCTGCGACTTTTGACCGCCAAATTCGCAATAGTCGTCCGTTCTCTTAACCCAGCAGGAAATTTTGTACAAATGGTTAAATTTCAGGTAATTATTCTTTGCTTCAAGACTGTTGAACGATCCGATTGGTGATTGTACAAGGCCAACTTTTCCACCGCGCTCAGGGTCGTCCTGAACTGACTTAATACCGCTTAATCCGCCATTCGATCCATCTTCAAAGTCCGCTGCCACAAGATAGCTGTCGTCATACACTACGGTTTTGCCGTTAACTTCCGGCTCAAGAACAATATCATCCATGTCATACTTTAATTGAAAGCTTGATCCTAATCTGTCTTTATCGGCCAAATACGTTCTTAAAGTATTGCCGCCATTAATAATTCGCACACGCATATCTACAGGGGCAGCCGGGTCAATTGGCTGAGGTGTAGAATTCTGGCTCTCATCATTTGCAATACCATCCCAAATGAAATCACCAGTACAGTGAACCCATTCGCCGCCAGGCTTAATTTCCCCCGTAGGGTAAACAAATTTATGTGCCGTACCGCCAGTTTTTGACTTTGTATAGAAAATTAAAGCAATTTTAGGGTTAGCCCCCATTAAATCTTCAACATTGTTCAGCCTTACCCACAGGGAAACCCTGTAGTGTTCCCCAACCTTAAGAGGCCGTTTTAAAGGATATGCGTTATTGGCCCAAGCACCCTCCTCCGTAAACGTAAGACAACCATTGGTACCGTTAGCGCCACCAGCTTTCCAGCTGTTAGGAACGGAGTTTGTAATAACGCCGTTTGCTTTCAACTGGTTGGTTGCATCCTGATC
>NZ_JAXUNN010000005.1:0-4351 GCF_037235575.1 Congzhengia sp.
GAAAATTATTTGTACATTGGGGCCTGCCTCCCGCAGCGAACAGGTGATTGCCGGCATGCTGAAAAGCGGATTGGACGTGGCAAGAATTAACTTTTCCCACGGAACCCATGAATATCATAAAGAAACAATTGAACTGTTCCGCAAAGTGCGGGACAAAATGGGCGTTCCTGCGGCCGTTATGCTGGATACAAAGGGGCCCGAAATCCGGCTTGGCAATTTTAAAAACCACAAGGAAATTCTTGAAAACGGAGCTGTGTTTACGCTCACCTCTGATGAGTATGACGGCGACGCAAAAAAGGTTTCTGTCACATATAAAGACCTGCCAAAACAGCTAACGCCCGGAAATAAGGTGCTGATTGACGACGGCAGAATTCATCTTGAAGTGACCCAGGTTCAGAAAAACGATATTATCTGCAAGGTTATCTCCGGCGGCGAGGTCTCCGACCACAAGGGGGTTAACATCCCCAATGTCCATTTGAATATTCCGTATTTAGGCCGGGCAGATGAACAGGACTTAGTATTCGGCGTGGAACAGGACGTAGATTTTATTGCAGCTTCGTTTGTGCGTTCAAAGGAAGATGTAATTGCCCTCCGTAACTTCTTAGACTATCACGGCGGGTACAATATAAAAATTATTTCAAAGATTGAAAACATAGAAGGCGTAAATAATTTTGACGAAATATTAAGCCATTCTGACGGGATCATGGTTGCCCGAGGGGACATGGGTGTGGAAATTGAATTTGAAAAGCTGCCGGGCCTGCAGAAAAAATTCATTCGGAAATGCTATCAGGCAGGGAAAATGGTCATCACGGCAACCCAGATGTTAGAGTCGATGATTCACTCCACTACGCCTACCAGAGCAGAAATTACAGACGTTGCCAACGCTGTGTTCGACGGCACATCGGCCATAATGCTTTCCGGTGAAACCGCCATTGGCGACCATCCGGAACTGGTTGTTCAGGTTATGGCCAGCATTGCCCTCCAGGCAGAAAAAGACGCCTTTGATATGGATATATACAAAGACGTGCAATATGATATTGACATGAACGACACAACAAATGCAATTTGTGACGCGGCCTGCACCACGGCACGGGACGTGAAAGCAACCGCCATCATTGCTATAACAAAATCGGGTTATACCGCACGGCGGGTTTCGAAGTTCCGCCCGCGGGAAATTATCATCGCCACAACGCCATCAGAAAAAACATATCACCAGTTAACGCTTTCCTGGGGGGTGTATCCTGTAAAAGCACTGTATCAGTATGACGCCAATGTGCTCTTTCATCATTCCGTTGCCTGTGCAAAACGGTTTGGTTTTATCAAAGATAACGACAGGGTTGTGATTACTGCCGGTGCCGACGGCACCACCGATATTTTAAAGGTGCAGACAGTTACTGACGCAAGAAAATAATTCAGATAGAGGTAAAACAACAAAAACCGTTGTTTTACCTCTTTGTTTTTCCATTCTGTTTATCGTTCAGATTGTTTAAAAAGTTTTCCAGAATGCAGCATTAAGCAGAAGCCGTCCGCCACACTCCGTTCTGCATTTTTATCCAAAACCGCAGGTAAGGAAAAGTTTTTAAAAATCAATTTTTCTATCCCATACAGCAAACTGCCGCCGCCTGTCAGCACAACGCCATCTTTTGCTATTGCCTTTAAAAAATGTGCCGGAATCTTTTTCAAAACCTTTGCCAGCATCTGTAAAAATTCGTCTGCAGCAGGCTGCATCACGCCATAAATTTCGTTTGAATCCACGGTGAGATAGGCTGGCGTTCCATCAGTTACGTGTTTTCCTGTTATGTTCATTTTCAAATTAAAGTCCCTTGGATAAAAACAGCCAAGGTTGTTCTTAATGCTTTCCGCCGTTTCTCCGCTGATAATCATATCATATTTGTCCCGGATATAGTCATAAATCATACTGTTTATTTTGTTTTGCGACAAATTTGAAGTTTCTGATAAAATAACATTGCCCGATGCAAGAAACGCATAAGCCGTGCATCCGCCGCCAAGATGAATGATCATTTTGCCCTGAGCGTCATCCGGTTTTACTCCAACTCCATAGCCTGCGGCAAGCATTTTGCTGACAATGGCGACACTTCGTCCGCCCGCGGAAAGAACAGCTTCTTCCGCTGCCCGGCGTTCTACGTTGGTAAAACCATCTGGCAAGCACAGCGCCACTCTGGGCTTAAAAATTCTTGTTCCACAAATCCGTTTTATAACGTGCCTGACCAGACGTTCAAAAATTGGATAATCAGTCAGCCTGCCGTCTGCCAGAGGATAGACTCCCCGGCTATGTATTTTTGCATGCCTTAACAGTTCTTCCGCTTCAAAACCGGCATTTAAAATTCTGCCGGTTTCCGGCTCCACGGCCACCAATGCCGGCTCACAAAAAACAATTCCCCGTTTGCGTATGCAGCCATATGCCGTGGCCGAGCCAATGTATATTCCCAAGTCATCTGATATTGACATTATTTCTCCCCACCCTGTTTCCCTTTGCGAATCATCTCTGCTGCCTGAGCAACAGTAGTTTCTGTCACGTTGTCGCCGCCAATCATAAGGGCAATTTCCGATATTTTTTCCTGCTGGTTTAAAAGCTGAATTGTGGTGTTTGTTCTGTTGTTTTCCTGTAATTTGCTAATTTTAAAATGGTGTTCAGACAGAGAGGCAATCTGCGGCAAATGTGTTACACAAAGCACCTGTTTTTTTTCTGAAATTTCGCGGAGCTTAATCCCAACCTTGCCTGCCGCCCTGCCGCTGATGCCTGAGTCGATTTCGTCAAAAATGAGTGTTCCCGCGGCGTCGCCGGCAACCAAAACATTTTTTAATGCAAGCATAATTCTGGAAAGCTCGCCGCCCGACACGATTTTTGCAAGGGGTTTCGGCGGTTCACCCTGGTTAGCAGACAATAAAAATTCAACCTTGTCCATTCCGTTTTTACAAAGGGCGCACGGTTCAAAATGCACCGAAAACTTTGCTCCCTCCATATTAAGTTCCGACAGCTCTGCATTGATTTTGGTTTCAATTATTTTTGCAGCCTTCTGCCTTTTTCCGCGGTTTGTTTTGGCAAGTTCATTTGCCTTTGCCAACAGCTTTTTTATGGTTTCTTCCGTTTCCGTTTTTCTTGTTTCCGAAGTCTGAATGGTTTCAAGCTCCGCCTCTGCCCTTCGGCCGTATTCTAAAATTTCCTCTTCCGAATTTCCATATTTTCGTTTCAGGCGATAAATCAAGTCCAGCCGTTCTTCAATTTCATCTAACGAAAATTCGCCAGTTCCTGCCTGTTCCAATTTCTCGTGGATTGTACCTACAATATCCTCTAAGCCATAGAGAAATTCCGCCATCTTCTCTGAAACATCATCCAGTCCGGCTCCCGATTGCGCGCAGGCTTCCACCGCTCTTTGCGCCTGAGACAAAAAATTATAGGCACACACGCCCTCACTATTTTCATACAGCATATCCAGCGCCAGCGAACAATTTTCCTGAATGGTCTCTTTGTTTTTCACCATGCTGCGTGTTGCTTTCAGTTCCTCTTCCTCGCCGGGACAAAGAGCAGCCTCGTTGATTTCATTGATTTCGTAATTTAACACATCAATTCTGCGCAGCCGTTCTGTTTCATCTATGTCAAGCGCGCTGCGTTCCTTTTCGGCCTCCCCTAACGCAGCATATACTTTATCAAATTCATGAAAAGTATCTTTTTCTGAGTCCCGAACAGAAGCATCGAGAAAAGAAACATGGCTTGCGCTGTTTAAAAGTGCCTGGTTGTCGTGCTGGCCATGGACGTTGATTAGGCATTGGCCGATTTCCCGAAGTTTTGAAACGGGAACTGTTTTTCCGCCTGCTTTACAAATGTTTTTCCCATCAAGAAAAAGCCGCCGGGACACAATCAAGCAGCCTTCTTCATCTGCAGTTACGTCGAGCGTTTCAAGCAGTTTCACTGTTTCTGGGGTAAGATAAAACAAGCCCTCAACATAGGCATAATTTTCACCGTTTCGGATAATATCTCGTCCAATTCGTTCACCCAAAAGCATGTTAACCGATCCGATTAAAATTGATTTTCCGGCACCAGTTTCACCAGTTAAAACATTAAAGCCCGTGCCGAAATTTACGTCGGCCTTTTTAATCAGGGCAACATTTTCAATGGAAAGATTAAAAAGCATATTCCACAAGTCCTTTCTAGCACAATCAGCTTTTAATCATCAGTTTGATTTTGTCTGCTAAGAACGCTGCGTTTTTTTCTGTTTTCGTTACGCACAGCAACGTATCGTCGCCGGCAACACAGCCAATGATTTCATCAAAACCCAGCGAATCGATTACAAAGCCAACAGCCTGGGCCATTCCGGAATGTGTTTTAATC
>NZ_JAXUNN010000006.1:0-94475 GCF_037235575.1 Congzhengia sp.
GGCCGGCGGATACGTCTGTCTGCACAACGGGGGAAAGCTGCACCTGGGCAAAAAAGTCCAGCGTGTTGCTTTCAGGATAGAAACACAAAACATTTGCATAGTGGTTTTCCATAGGCTTTTCATAGCCATAGTCCCCGCCGGGGCACACCGGCCCGGTTGCGGCAAAATTGCCGTTTACCCACAAACGGAATTTTGTGTCCCCGCTTACCGTAATACTGGCTTTTATCACGCGCTTTTGAAAGGTATATGTTCGGAAAAAATCCGCCACTGCGTATGAATAGCCGTCTTTATCACAAAATTGTGTGCAGAAAGTCGTTTGAATTTCCGGGTAATCTTGTTGATTGAGCCAAATCCATTTTGCCATATTTTCCCCTCCCTGATGGAGAATATTCTACCATAATTTGTGTAGAAAAGTCAATGAGAACAAATGTTTGATTTTTTGGAAGAAATGTGCTATACTGAAAAAAAGAGGTGATTGCCATGCCAAAAGAGAACAAAGAACAGCTTGTTTATGAATACATCCGCACCCAAATTGAGCAGATGGGCTATCCGCCCTCCATTCGAGAAATTTGTGCCGCGGTGGGGCTGTCTTCGCCGTCTACGGTGCACGGATATATCAAACGGCTGGCGGAAAAGGGCCTGATTTTGCAAAACGGCTCTAAAAAGCGCGCCATCAGCCTGCCGGAACGCAAGGAAACAGGCGGGGTGCTGTCTGTGCCCGTTGTGGGCACGGTGGCGGCGGGCACGCCTATTTTGGCCACCCAGAACATAACGGATGTGTTCCCCGTGCCGGAAGCGTTATTTAGCGGCGGCGAGCTGTTTATGCTAAAGGTGAAAGGAGACAGCATGATAAACGCCGGTATTTTAGACGGCGATTTTGTCATTGTAAAACGGCAGGCAACCGCAGAAAACGGGCAGATGGTGGTGGCGCTGCTTGCCGACAGCGCCACGGTGAAAACCTTTTACCGGGAAAACGGGCATATCCGCCTCCAGCCGGAGAACGACGCGCTGTCACCCATCATTACAAACGACGCCGTTATTTTGGGCGTTGTTTCCGGTGTTTTCAGAAAATATTAAGGGGGCGTTTTAAAATGGAACTTTCAATCAAACAACTGTCAGAGGAAATCAGCGCCGAGGCGATTATGCTTCGCCGCAGGCTGCACCAAATGGCGGAGCTTTCGTTTTGCGAAGAAAAAACCGCGGCGTTTATAAAAAAATATTTGGAGAACTTAGGGCTATCGGTAAAATCCGGCATAGCGGGAACGGGCGTTACCGGCTTTTTAAACGCGGGCAAAAAAAACACGCTGCTGATTCGGGCAGACATGGACGCGCTTCCCCTTGACGAACCCCATGATTTTGACTATAAGTCGGCAACCCCCGGCGTTATGCACGCCTGCGGGCACGATGCACATATGGCGGTGGCGCTGTGCAGTGCAAAACTTTTAGCGCAGCTGAAAGAGGAGCTTTCTGTTAACGTTTTGTTTGTGTTCCAGCCCGGGGAGGAAACCGAGGGCGGCGCAGAACCCATGATAAAGACGGGAATTTTAGAAGAATACCACGTGACAAACGCGGTGGGGCTTCATGTGATGAACGACGTGGAGACCGGAAAAATTCTGCTGAAAAAGGGAGCGTTAATGGCCTCGCCGGACGATTTTGATTTATATATCCACGGCCGGGGCGGCCACGGGGCATATCCCCATGAGTGCATTGACCCCATTGCGCTGTCGGCGCGGATCATTGCAGCGTTCGACATGATTGGCGCGCGTTTTATTTCGCCCTTTGCACAAAAGGTGATTTCCGTCTGTGCAATCAACGGCGGCACCTTTTACAATATCATTCCCGACACGGTGCACATGCGTGGCACGGTACGGTCGTATGAGGAGACTGTCCGCAGAAAGGTACCGGAGCTGATGGAAAAAGCTGTGGACGGAATTTGCAATATTGCCGGCGCAAGCTATGATTTTCAATATAACTTCCGTTATCCGCCTTTAATCAACAATGATGCGGCGGCAGACCGATTCGAGCAGGCCGTCACCGGTGTTCTTGGAAAAGACAGTGTGGTGCATGGCAGCGAGCCCTCCATGGCGGGGGACGACTTTTCTTATTTTGCACAAGCTGTGCCCTCGGTTTATTTTTACCTGGGCTCGGGAAACAAAAAAAGAGGCATTACAATGCCTCTTCACAGCTCAAACTTTGATATTGATGAAGATTGTTTAAAAACCGGCGTCGCAGCCATGACGGCCTATGCTGTCAGCGTGGGCTGAAGCGGTTTAACACGGCTCCGGCAACAGAAAACAGCAAAAAGGCGGCCATGTGCACCATAACCACGCTGGCGCCTGTTGGCGCCGCGTAAAAGTAAGACGCCAAAATTCCGATAAAAAAGCATATGACGGAGAGAATGA
The DNA here is from genome assembly GCF_037235575.1 of Congzhengia sp. NCBI lineage: Bacteria > Bacillati > Bacillota > Clostridia > Eubacteriales > Oscillospiraceae > Congzhengia > Congzhengia sp. Next base: position 2,403 of record NZ_JAXUNN010000006.1, read on the forward strand.
CAGAGCACACCGTAACCCCTGCAAAGGATTTGAACACCCGCATGGCGGAAAGGGCGGGAAAAATCACCAAAGCGGAAATGAGCAAAGCGCCCATCATGCGCATGCCCAGCACAATGGTCACCGCGGTTAGGGCGGCAATCACCGTGTTATAGAGGGACGTTTTTTTGCCCGTTGCCTTTGCAAAGGTTTCATCAAAGGTAACGGCAAAAATTTTGTTGTAGAAAAATAAGTAAAGCACCAGCACGGCAAGGCTTAAACAAATGCTCAGCACTACGTCGCCGGTGCTCATGGCTAAAATGCTTCCGAACATATAATTTAATAAATCGGTATTGGCGCCGCGGCTAAGTGAAATAATCAGCACGCCGGCGGCCAGTGCACCGGTGGAGATGAACGCGATTGCGGCATCTCCTTTTATTTTGCCGGATTCGCTTAAGCGCAGCAATAAAATTGCTGCGGCCACCACAATGGGAATGGCAAGCGTAAGCGGCGCAACCCCGGCCACCTGCGCGCAGGCCAAAGCGCCAAACCCCACATGGGAGAGTCCGTCGCCAATCATGGAATAGCGCTTTAAAACCAGGCTCACGCCAAGCAGCGCCGCGCAGAGAGAAACCAGTGTGCCCACAATCAGAGCGCGGGTAATAAACGGGTATTGAAACAGTTCCATCAGTTGTTCAAGCATTGCTATCTTGCCTCCGAATATATATTTGCATAGCCGCTGTTTACATAATCCTGTTTTGTGCCGAAAAAACAGTGGCTGTTCCCGCGGGTAATGTGCAGCACCCGCTCACTGACGGACAGCGCCCCCGCAGTGTCGTGAGAAACCATGATAATTCCCATGCCGTCTTCTGATTTCAGCTTCGTTATTAGCGCATACATCTCCCGGGCCGCGGCGGGATCAAGACCAGATGCGGGCTCGTCCAAAATTAAAAGCCTTTGTGCGCAGCACAGAGCACGGGCCAAAAGCACGCGCTGCTGCTGTCCGCCGGAAAGCTCTGAAAAGCTCCTTTTTTTCAAGTCTGCCGCTTCCATTTTATTCAGGTTCCGAATTGCAACATCTTTTTCCCGGCGGGAATAAAAGGGTTTAGCGCCGCGCATGTTCAAACAGCCCGACAGCACCACCTCAAACACAGAAGCGGGAAAGTCCCGCTTAACCTCCGCCTGCTGGGGCAAATACCCCACCTGAGAAAGGGTAAACCCTTCGGTTTTAATCACCCCTGCGTCTGGCTTTTTAAGCCCCAGCAGACATTTTAAAAGGGTGGACTTGCCGGCGCCGTTTTCGCCCAAAATGCTTAAACACGCGCCGCTCTCCGCAAAAAAGGACAGGTCGGACAACACCTGATTCGCGCCGTAAGACACGCTTAAATTGTCGCAGGTTAAAATGCGCATTACGAAAGCGCCTCCTTCAACACATCTACGTTGTTTTTCATCAGGGACACATAGGTTTCTCCCCGGTCGAACTCGTCTTTTGTCACGCCGTGACAGGAGTGAAACAGTGCTTTTTTCGCTCCTGTTGCCTCACAAATGGCGTCTGCAATTTTCTGGTTGGAAAGCTCAACGTGCAGCACAACAGGAATGTTTTCTTCGCTTACTTTATCAATCAAAAATTTCAAGGTGGCGGCATCAGGCTCGGTTTCGCCGGAGCAGCCCGGAAACGCCGCAAAGTACGTCAGGCCATAGCGGTCCGCAAAATAGCGAAAGGGGAACCGGTCGCCGAAAACCAGCGTTTTCCGTACGCCGTGTTCCACCGCCGCGGCGAAACTTTCGTCAAGCTCTTCAAGCTGGGCATGATAGCGGTTTAAATTCTCTGTGTAAGCCTGTTCGTGGGCTTTGTCCGCGGCAATCAGCTTTTCTGTCAGTTTCCTGCAAATTTCCATGGCGTTTACAGGCGACGTCCACACATGCTCGTCATATTCATAAAATCCGCTGTGGTCTTCGTCTGCGTGTTCTTCGTGATTGTGGTTCATTCCCTCGGTAAGTTCTTCGGGAACGGTTTCCACGCAGTCCATCATGAAAAGTGTTTTCCCCTCGTCAAGCTGGGAGGAGGAAATCAGTTTTTTTGCCCATTGGTCAGATTCGCCGCCGCCCATGATAAAAATGTCTGCCTGCTGAATTTTAATAATATCTTGGGGCGTTGGTTCAAAGGTGTGGCTCTCTTGGCCGGGAGAGAGCAGCATGGTAACGTCTGCCAATTCGCCGGCAAGCTGCCGCGCAAAGTCAAAGGGCGGAAAGTTTGTGGCGACAATTTTTAGTTTTTTATCCCCGCCGCCGGAAGGGGGTTCCGCCGGGCCGCACCCAAACAGGGAGAGAACCGCAGAAAATATCAGTGCCAGGGCCATTAATTTTTTATATGGTTGTTTCATGTTTTTATCTCCTTTTTGTTTGCGCAGTTGGCGCAGGTGCCATATATAATGGTCTTTAAATGGTCAATGGAAAAGCCGTGGTGGCTGGTCATGTGCGCCTCAAACTCCTTCACCAGTCCGCAGTTTAAATGAATCAGCTCTCCGCAGCCGGTACATTTTAAGTGAAAATGCTCATGGCAGTGCTCGCTTTGGTTGGCAAACTGATAAACCACCGCTTTCACGTCTTTTCCGCTGAATCGGCGGATTTCACCGTCCTCCGTCAGCTTTTTTATCAAGCGGTAAACGGTGCTTTCCCCAATTTTTGCCTGCTGCTTCACGCTGTTTGAAACTTCTTTGGCGGAAAACTGCCGGTCTGGATTTGCCGCAAAAAAGTCATAAATCAATTGTTTTTGTTTCGTGTTGTAGCTGTTTCTGTCGTTCATTGTATCCTCCTGAATTTGAGAATTACTCTCATATTATACCCCGGTTTTGAAAAAAAGTCAAGGAATAGAACAAAAAAGTTGCGCTATTGCTTATATTTTTATAAAAAGTAAAAATAAAAAAATTTTACTTGACAAACCGATTATTTTATAGTATAATATTTTTGTCGCTGAGACGACGGACAAAATTGGGCGCTTAGCTCAGCTGGGAGAGCATCTGCCTTACAAGCAGAGGGTCACAGGTTCGAGCCCTGTAGCGCCCACCAATTTGTCTTTATGGCTCGGTAGTTCAGTTGGTTAGAATGCCAGCCTGTCACGCTGGAGGTCGTGGGTTCGAACCCCATCCGAGTCGCCAACCCATGCCTCTGTAGCTCAGTCGGTAGAGCAAGGGACTGAAAATCCCTGTGTCGGTGGTTCGATTCCGCCCGGAGGCACCACCGTGTTATTTTTTAGATGTTATTGTGCGGGAGTGGCTCAGTGGTAGAGCGTCACCTTGCCAAGGTGAACGTCGCGAGTTCGAATCTCGTCTTCCGCTCCATTTCGGAACAAGCAAAGCTTGTTCCGATTTTTTTATCCGAAATTAGACATAAAAAAAGACCGGTAACGGTCTTTTTTTCTATTAATAACATTTCGCTTCCAATGCATTAATTTTCTCCCTGTCGCCAATAACGACAATGGCGTCCTCCTCGGTAAAACGGTAGTCTGAAGTCAGCTCCGTCATTACTCCGGCAGGATTCTCCACCGCAATGATGTTTAAGCCAAACTTTTTTCTCACATCAACAGAACCGATTGTTTCGCCGATAAATGCCTCTGGAATACAGAGAGTGGAAATGTCGACCTTTTCGCTCAGCTCGATATAATTAATCATTTTAGAGGTTTCAAGCCGCCTTGCAAGACGCACAGCCATATCGTGCTCGGGGAAAACCACCTCGGCGCCCAGCTTTTTTAAAATTTCGCCGTGTTCTTCGCTGTTGGCTTTTGCGATTACGCGTTGAATTCCCAGGGCGTTTAAATAGAGCACAGTTAAAATGCAAACGTCCATTTTTTCTCCAATACACACCACCACCGTGTCGCAGTTTTGAATGCCGGTGTCGGAAAGGGATTCTTTGTCCAGCGTCTTAACTACAAAGGCATTTTCCGTATATTCTCTGAGCTGACGGATTTTATCTTCGTCTGCGTCAATTACCAAAAGTTCGTGTCCGCTGGCTGCCAGCGCAAGGGACAGGGCTTTTCCAAACCGTCCCAGCCCAATAACGCCATAGGAGTGGCTTTGTTCTGCTTTTCTCATAAAATTCATGGTTTTCCTCCAATAAAATTCAATATTAACCAATTGCAATGTTGCCTTCCGGATAACGCACCTGCTGTTCATCAGCAAAATACCACACAGAAGCAATTGTCAGCGGCCCTAAGCGCCCGATGAACATAATCAACACAGAGAGCAGTTTGCTGGGAACCGAAAGACCCGGCGTAATTCCTGTGGAAAGCCCCACCGTGCCAAAGGCGCTGGTGACTTCAAACAAAATGTCCATCAAATTGAGCTGCGGCTCAAACACCGACATTAAATATGTACCAAGACAAACAGTTCCTGCGGCCAAAATGGTAATGACTGTGGCCTTTTTCAAGCTGTCCGACGGAACACTGTAGTGAAAAGCCGCGCTGCTTTTGTTGGTGGCAGCAGACTTTACTCCCTGCATCAGAACAAACAGCGTGCTGGTTTTTATGCCGCCGCCGGTTGAACCGGGGGAAGCGCCGATAAACATTAAAACCGTCAGCACAATCAGCCCCGCGTTGGAAAACTTGCCCAGCGGAAAGGTGGAAAACCCGGCCGTTCTTGCGGAAACACTGTTAAAAAAAGCGCCGAGCCAGGTAATGTTTTCGGTGAGCTTTATTAAAATTGTGCCGGCAGCGATTAAAAACAGACTGACGGTAATAACGACTTTCGCGTGCATATGCAGCTTTTTAAAACGAAATTTGCAGTCCCAAATGTCTTTGATGACCAAAAAGCCAATGCCGCCAAATATAATCAGTCCGCAGGTTACAAGGTTTAACAAAATGTTGTCCTGATAAGGAATGAGATTTTGAAGACCGCCTAAAATGTCGAAGCCGGAGTTGTTAAACGCCGCCACGGCGTGAAACACGCTGATGCCCAGCGCTTGCCATGCCGGATAATCCTGAACGAATACAACAAAACTGAGCACTGCTCCCAAAAGCTCGAACACAAAGGTAGTGAGCAAAACGCCCTTTATAAACCGAATCATGCCTTTCCCGGAATCTAAATTCATGGCCTCCTTAATCAGGCGGCGGCCTTTTAGGTTTATTTTTTTGCCGATGGCCAGAATAATGCCGGCGCCAACGACCGTGACGCCCAAACCGCCTATCTGAATTAAAAGCGCCACAACAGTCCGGCCAAACACGGTGAAGGTGTCGGCGGTGTCCACCGCAATGAGTCCGGTTACGCAAACCGCGCTGGTTGACGTATAAAGCGCGTCCATATAGTTTAAATCAACCCCCTCGTTTACGCTGATGGGCAGCATGAGCAAAGCAGAGCCCAGCAGGATAATGAGTGCAAACCCCAATGAAAAAATACGTGCAGGGGATTGATTTTTAAGCACTTGAAACATAGTTAAACCTCCAATTGGCGAATGAACTTATTTTAGCACCCCTGAAAGCGCCTTGCAATATGCAGATTCGATTTTTAACGCAGTATTAACAATAACCTACAACAAAATAAAAAATAAACAGAACAATTAACAGTTTCTTTACATTTTTTTTGAAAATTTAGCAGCCAAATGATTTGCCAAAACACACAGAGTGTGATACAATCTGCTTGTGACTTTTTAAAACAAAAAAGTTAGGAGAACGAAATGACAACGGATATCTTTCATTATTTTGACTATCTTGCGGGCAACCCGCTTGCCGCGGTAACGGCGGTTTTAACTCTGGGCGTGATTTTGGTCAACGGCTGGACAGACGCGCCCAACGCCATTGCAACCTGCGTTTCCACACGCTCCATTAAGCCCAGGGCAGCCATTGTCATGGCAGCGGTGTTTAATTTTCTGGGCGTGCTCGTAATGACGGTGATTAACGCAAAGGTCGCCTCTACCATTTATAATATGGTAGATTTCGGAACAAATACCATTGACGCGGCAACAGCCCTTTGCGCCGCGCTGTTTGCAATTGTGGTTTGGGCAACGGCAGCTTGGGTGTTTGGCATTCCCACCAGCGAAAGCCATGCGCTGATTGCCGGACTTTCTGGGGCGGCAATTGCAATTCACGGCAACTTTTCCGGCATTAACGGGCACGAGTGGATTAAGGTAATTTACGGGCTGGTGCTATCCACCGGGCTGGGGTTTGTGTTTGGGTTTGTCACGGTTCGGATTGTTGAAAAGCTGTGCGCCGGCTGCGACCGGGTAAAAACCAACAGGGCTTTTCGGGCAGCCCAGAATTGCGGCGGCGCGTTTATGGCATTTATGCACGGCGCCCAGGACGGGCAGAAGTTCATGGGCGTGTTTTTGCTGGGCTCTGCGTTAAGCGCAGGGCAGGGTGGCGTAAATGAGTTCGAAATTCCCATCTGGCTCATGGTAATGTGCTCGCTCATTATGGCGCTGGGAACCTCCATGGGCGGATACCGAATTATTAAATCCGTGGGAATGGACATGGTGAAGCTGCAGACCTATCAGGGCTTTGCGGCAGACACCGGTGCAGCCCTGTGTTTGCTCACTGCGTCTTTAACAGGAATTCCAGTCAGCACGACCCACACGAAAACTTCCTCCATTATGGGCGTGGGCTTCTCAAAGCGCGCATCTGCAGTGAATTGGAAAATCGTAAAGGAAATGGTGCTCACATGGGTTTTGACGTTTCCGGGGTGCGGAATTCTGGCGTTTTTCATGGTGAAATTATTTATACGAATTTTTTAATACAGATTTGATTTGCAGAGGAGAGCAAAATTATGGCCAAAAAAAAGTTTGACTATTTTCATTATTTTAAACAGATTTCTGAAATTATTTGCGAGGCGGCGGAATTTTTACATCGCGTTCTGCGGGATTTTGACGGCAATGCCTTGCAGAAGAGCATTGACTACATGCACGAAATAGAGCACAGGGCCGACTGCGCCAAGCATGAGATGACACAGCTTCTTGCTCACGAATTTATAACCCCCATTGAGCGGGAAGACATTGTGGCCCTAGCCCAGGAGCTGGACAACGTGGTGGATAAGCTGGAGGACGTTTTGCTGCGCATTTACATGTTCGGCGTGAAAGCCATTCGAGAGGAAGCTGTTGCTTTTTCAGGCGTTATTGTTAAGTGCTCCGGGGAATTAGACAAAGTTATGGCGGAATTTAAAAATTTTAAAAACTCCGCTACAATCCGCGACGGCATTGTTGCTGTGAATCATTATGAAAGCGACGGCGACGCTCTTTTGGTGGAGAATATCCGAATGCTGTCTGCGTCCGCGGTTCCCGACCGGGAATTTTATATATGGACAGATATATATGAGCATTTAGAGGAATGTCTCGACGCCTGTGAAGACGTGGCGGATATTATTGAAAGCGTAATTATGAAAAATACATAAAAAAGGAATAAATGAAAAGCTTTTCTATTATAATGATATAAATTTTGTGCAGCCGATTCGGGGGCGCTTATGAATATCAGAACATTTAAAAGCTTTTTTTTACCAATTTTTGTGATTTTGTCTGCAGCCGTCCTCTTTTTTTGTTCGCAGGGTGTCTGAAACAGAGACATTTTTAAGCGACACTTACGACATCACCGAATATAAAGGTATCGTAACGGGGAATGAAAACACACGTCTTACGTCTACGCTTTCCAACTTAACGGACGAGCAGATTGAAATCGACAACGTGGTTTACGACACACCAGGATATGTATATGCCACATCCTTAGGCCGTTCCGTTACATATTATTTAAGGAAGACGGCTGACAGTGACTTTGAAATTGCTTTTGTGGAAGAAAACACAAAAGTAAATAACCTCACTAAAGTTGACAGCAAAGATCTGGTTCCGGACAAAACAACGTCGAACCGCATCTATTACACAGATGAAAATGACAGAGAACGCCATATCAGTCTTGCGAACAACATAGACGTAATTTATAACGGCAAATGTTACAGCGGATATGGAAAAATTGAAAACGTGCTTCCTGAAGAAGGTTACATTGAAGCGCTGGACAACACCGGCGACAATACGGCCGAAATCCTTTTTGTTTACGCTTACAAAGACATTGTGGTAAATTCGATTGATACCTATGATGAAACCTTTACGGCAATGTATACAAACGAAAAGTTTGCATATGACTTCCAGGAGGATAAGGTACAGTTCTATCTGATGCCGGAAAACAAGAGAATTGGCCTTTCCAGCTTGAAACAGTGGGACGTTGCAACCATTATGGAAAGCAAAGGCTCTCCGAAATTGATTACGGTTTATGTTTCCAGGCAGACCGTAACCGGAATGGTTGACGAGGTATCCACCGATTTGGGTTATTTAATCGGCGGCGAATATTATAAAACATCAAACGACTACCAGGGCGGCGAAATCAAAGCCGGAATGAGTGCGGTGTTCTATTTAAACATCAACGGCAAGATTGTTGCTTCAGACCGCGGCGGCGTTACAGGAACACAAAACTATGCAGTTGTTGCCGGCTTGGATTATAACGAACAATCTGTCGTATCAGAGATTCAATTAAAACTGTTCACACAGGATGGTACCTTTATTACAGCACCGCTGAAGAGCACCGTGAATATTGACGGCAACAGATACACAACATCTGGAAGCGGGTTTGAAAACATATTGAAAGTGCTTTCAAACGGCTCGAAGAACAGCGAGGGAAATTATTATATTCATTCCGCTTATGTGGTGAGATACACCATTTCAGACGGAAAAATCAGCTATCTGGATACCGGCAAGACAGGTGAAGAAGGAAAACTCCGTGAGTTTGCAGCCGGAACCAGCTTTTTGTTAAGAGACAATGGTATCATGAGACTTACAACAAATGATGCCGGAACAAAATATGCAAGATATGTTCCGAACGAAGCATATATCTTCTTAACGCCTGGCGAAGGAAAATTGGACGAAACGGAGAATTATAAAGTTCAAAGAAATTTAAAAGCGAATTATTATTACAGACAGAGCGGCAATTATACGCAGGTTATTGAAGATTATGTTGTGTATGATTTGAATTCAAGTGATATCAATGTGGCCGATGTTGTCCTGCTTCGCGGATGCAGCGTTTCAGAAGGCATTAGCAGTAACACGTCTAAATTCAATGTGGTAACAAAGATTACAAATGCAGTTGATGCCGAAGGTAACGCAACCAAGAAAATTTACATGAATGAATCGGAATCAGTGATTGTATCTGATAAGGTTGAATACAGAAAAGGCAATGATGCAAAGTACACAGAAATCAAACCCGATGAAATTTCAGGTATCATTAAACCTGGTTATGTTATCCAGTATGGTACAGATGAAAACGGTTATATTGACGCCATTGACATTATGACAGAGTATAACGCCGAAACGGGAGCGATCACGCCGTTATTTAGCAGCAGCCCCATTGGTGACGGAACAGATGGTTACAATAAAGTTATGGGTGTGGTTTCTAATAACGCAACGGATAAAAACCTGATAACATTTATTGACGGAAGCGGTACGGAGAATATGGTCTACACCGACTCACCCAGTGTTGTAATCTACAGACCTAAAACAGAAAAAGCAACAACAGGCGACATTAATTCTATTACTGTCGGTGACACCATTGTGGTACGTCTTCAAAAATATGTAAATGCAGCAGAAATTATTGTATTTAAACAGTAGGCTTAAAGCTGCGGAAGGAGGAAAACATGACAATGAAAAAGTTTCTATCGGTTATTTTATCTGCGCTTTTCATGTTTGTTTCCATGCTCTCTGTTTCAGCCGCACAAGCAACGGCGGAAATTGGCATCAGCCTGGACCTGTTCAAGGTTGATGTAACGGTTACGGCAGATGCTGCTGCAACCGGCGAGGTCACGGCACAAATAACAGATACAAAGGAAAGCACCGGCGCTAAGGTGCTGGGAGGTATGGACCAGACCCATGAATATACCCTCACAGACGATGGGAAATATCAATATCAGTTCCATTTTAAAATGCAGCCTACTCATGAAACGGGTACTTATTGGGTTCATGTAGGCGGTGGTGTTGAAAATATCATTAAAGAGTTTCTGTTCATTAACGTTTTCGACAAAATTGATTTTTATAACAAGCTTGATCAGGCAGTAAAGGAAAACGACGGGATTTATAATCTCATTACGGGCGAGGACAGCAAGCTGACATATGACCTTACCGAATATAAGGCGCTGTCTAAAGAAGTTCGCCTCTTAGTGGATGAAAAAATTGAGGCGATTGACCTTGCGGCCACAGAAGCAAATATTGAAGAAATAGAAACCCGTTTTACACAAGAAATGGACACAGAAATGCTGCTTGCCAAAATTGCTGATGCAAACGCGGTTAATTGGGACGCAACGGTGAAAACAGCCATTGAAAAGAAGTTATTAGACGGAACATATTATGATAAATTAACTTCTGCTGTTGTAATGACCTATTTTAAGAGCGAAGGCAAACCAACCTTGGAGCAGGAGGAACTTTCTCTTGCCTTTGATAAGGCTTGTATGCTTGCTGTAGAAGAGGAGCTCGACTACATTTCACTTAAGGATGCATTTGACTATTACCTGGAAAAAGACATTATCAGCATCAATGAGTCCAATTACAAAGAAATTTTTGATAAAAAATTAGAAAACGACCTGTTTAAAAGTCTTAAAAACAAAGAAAGCAAATCAATCAGCGCATTGGAAAAGGATGCTGACGACATTATGAAAGACTTGCTTGACGGTTATGAAGAAGATGACGGCAATACCGGCGGCGGAGGCAGCGGTGGCGGTAGCAGCGGTTCCCGTCCCTCCGGTTCGGGTTCTAAGAACAACAATCCCGGTTCCGGCGTTGTTGTTGATGGAGATGCGAACAACACCAATACGAACGACAAACCGTCTTATAACACAAACTTCTCTGATTTAGACTCTGCTCAGTGGGCAGAATCCAGCGTGAAGTACCTGGCTGGGAAAGGTGTGGTATCCGGCAGGGGAGACGGCAAGTTCTATCCCAACGATGTTATGACAAGAGAAGAATTTGTAAAACTGATTGTTTTAGCATTCGATGTTTATGATGCCGGCACAGAATGCGAATTTACAGATGTGAGCGCAGATGGCTGGAGTTACCGCTACATTGCTTCTGCAGCAAGACTTGGCCTTGTCACGGGCAATGAAAATAATGAATTCAATCCTTCCGGCAGCATTACCAGAGAGGATATGGCGGTTATCATGCACCGCGTATATAGCTTATCCGGCTTAAACAGCCAGGCTCAAGCGCTTGACTTTTCAGATGCAGACAGCATCTCTGGCTATGCCAAAGAAGCAGTGGGCGTTTTAACAGGCGCACAGATTATCAATGGTATGGGAGACGGCACCTTTGCGCCTAAGAACGCTGTTACACGTGCGCAGGCCTCAAAGGTCGTTTATGAACTCCTCATGTTAATCGGAGGTGGAAATTAATGAAAAAGAAGTTACTGAGCGCACTTTTAGCGGCAGCCATGGTAGTGACGGCAATTCCGTCGGCAATGGCTGCAAAAAAAGACCCAACAGCATCCGGCGGCGAACAGGTCAACATATACCCCTGGGGTACATTTGATTCCGCAGAAGAAGTTGCAAAAACAACAAAAACCGGAAACGCCACAATTTCTTTTCAAGATGGAGGCGCCGGGGGCAGCAAGGGCTGCGCAAAGGTTGAAGTAAAGGGAACCTACGGCGGTATTAGAATCCCTGCTCCCTTTGTTGTGGGCGAAACCTATGATATTTCGTTCGATTTAAAGGCAGACAAGGCAGCTGCAATGAACCTGATTTTTCAGTTCAGCGATGGCGGCTGGTATTACATCACCCGCAGCGGACAGTTTAATACAAGTTGGAGCAAATTTAAAATTACATGGACCAACGCAGGTATCAACACACAAAATGTACAGACGTCGGGGGCGGGACAGTTTGAAATCCGTTACGGCGACGGCACACAGCTGGAAACCTATTATATTGACAACTTTACCTGTGTGCCCCACGGCGATGTTCCGGCGGACTACAGCAGCGTAATGGGCGGCAGTTCAAACAAACCCACACAGCCCAGCAAGCCAGTTGTGCAGGAGCCGGTTTCTGTGACACAAGTGAACTTTGAAGACATGCAGAACCACTGGGCAAAAGACACGGTAAACACATTGGCAACCTATGGTTATATTGAAGGAATCGGCAACAACCAGTATGCGCCGAATTCCGACCTGACAAGAGCGCAGTTTGTAAAAATGATTACAGACACATATCATCTTACCGCCCCGAAATATGACGGCGCGTTCTCCGACGTTAAGGGGGATGAGTGGTTTGCATCCAGTGTGACCATTGCTAACAAGCTCGGCCTTTTGGATACGGCACTGACCGTTGGCGGCACCTTTAAGCCCGACCAGGCAATCACCAGGGAAGAAGCGGCGTCTATTGCCGCAAAGGCCGCAGTTTCAAAAGAAGCGGAGAAAACAGCAGAGGTTTCGGGCTTCACAGACGATGCAGACATTACTGTTTGGGCGAAAACGGCAGTAAAAGATGCGGCGGAATATGGCCTCATTAAAGGCTATGACGATGGTTCCTATAAGCCGAAAAACCACATTACAAGAGCAGAAGCAGCACAGATTTTAATGAGAGTTGCAGAATTTTCTACCAAATTTAATGTATATGTTGACGCAGACAGCGGCAACGACAATAACGACGGAACGGCAGAAGCTCCGCTGAAAACAGTTTATGCCGCCCGCGACATGATTCGTAAAATTACCGATACCATGTCAAACGACATTAAGGTTTTTATCCGCGGTGAACATTATTTGGATAGAACCTTTGAACTGACGGCAGAAGATTCCGGTAACAACGGTTACAGCATTATTTACACCTCTTGGGGTGACGAAAAGCCGGTTCTGTCTATGGGGCAGAAATATAAAGGCTTTGAACTCCACGATGCAAGCAAAAATATTTATAAAGTATATGTAGGAAAAGGAACAGTAACAAGACAGGCATACTTTAACAACGTTAAGGGCATTCGCGCCAGAAGCGTTGCCGGCCTTACCAATCCGGAATACATTGACAAAACATATTATACCTCGGAAGACACAGAATTTTTAGACTTTGCGTATCCAGATGAGCTGGAATTTGTGTTCCATGTAAGCTGGTGTAACCCCCGCGCAATTATGGAAAGCATCACCGACATGGGCAACGGAAAAGTGAAATTTACACCGGTTCAGGACGAGTGGAAATATGTTCAGGTCAGGGTTAACACAAAACTTGGCCAGGATCAGCAGTTCCCGTCTTATGTTGAAAACGCATATGAGCTCTTAGACCAAGAGGGCGAGTGGTACATGAACAGTCACGACGGTTATATGTACTATATTCCCAAAGCAAACGAAGACATTAAAAATGTAGAACTGACCGTTCCCCAGGGCGAAGTTCTGCTGAAAGCAACAGGGAAATCTGCAAAAGAGCCTGTTCACAACATTAAATTCAACAACATTGAGTTTGCAGACACAACCTGGCTCCGCCCGACACAGGTCGGCGGTCACGCAGACGCGCAGAACAACCACATTCGTGAGAACGGCGACAAAATGCCCGGAACGGCAATGTTGGTTGAAAACGGCCAGTATATTGACTTTACAAACAATAAGTTTACCAGAATGGGCATTACCGGCCTCCAGCTGTTAAAGTCCATCAAGCATTGTAACGTAATTGGCAACGAGTTCTTTGATATTGCAGGAACGGCAGTATCCCTGGGCGGAATTAACGATGGGGCAAACCCCTCTACGCCGGAAGAATTCAATGAATACAACAAGGTGAACAGCAACTATGTTCATAATGTGGCAACGGAATATATGTCTGCTGCGGCAATTTCCGCGGCTTGGCCGAGATATACGGAGCTGAACCACAACGAAATCGTAAGCGTTCCTTACTCTGGCTATCACATTGGTTACGGCTGGGCAACTTACGCTGACACCGGCACAGCAATGTATGATTTAGAGGTTGGCTACAACTATATTCACGAGGTTAACAACGACAGAGTTTATGACGGCGCACCAATTTATACCCTTGGCGCTTCGTCTTTAGAATCGAAGAACTTAAACAACCGCATGGTGGGCAACTACATTGAAAACCCCAGAAACCCATATGGCGCGTTGTATCCGGATGAAGGTTCCACCTATTGGCACCTTTACGACAACGTAACCGACATGAGCGACATCGATCAATGGGAGTTTAACTTTGTTGAATCCCCCTGGGGCAAAGACCAGTATACCTGGCTGCACATTCACACAGGCAGCATTCAGCACAACACGGTTGAAAACAACTATGCAACAACCGACAAGTACAGAGAAAACGGAACAGATAATATTGTAAGAGACAACATCACCGTTCCGGATGCCGAATGGCCGGAAGAAGCACAGGAAATCATCAATAACGCCGGAATTGAGCCGGAATATGCAGATAACTTCCCCGACGGTCCGCAGTCGTTCGTTGCAAAGAAAAGGGCATATACGCTGGGCAAGGGCGAAACTGCCAAACTCGACGTGAAGGTTACCGGCCGTCATCAGAAAGAATATCCGCTTTCTGATTTCTACACAAAATTTTATTCCAGCGACCCGTCTGTTCTTACAGTGGACGATGAAGGCAACATGAAAGTAGTTGGTTCGGGCGTTGTTTGGGTTATGGGTGTAGCAGAGGTTGACGGCAGACTCCAGACCAAACAGTTCCAGGTATTTGCAGGCGATGACTTTGATTCCATCGGTATAAATGTCAATGCGCTGAACATGATTAAGGACTATACAACTACCGTATCGGTAACAGGAAAAACTACCTTCGGTAAAGACGTTACCATACCGAGCGAAAGCATCACAATGACCTCGGCGGACGAATCGGTTGCAACCGTTGCTGCGGGAGGCAAAGTAACCGCTGTCGGTACAGGTGAAACCACAGTTCACGTTAAGGTTACTTATGGCGAAAAAACGTTGGAAAAGGATATTCCTGTAAAGGTAATTACCTATACGCAGGAAGATTCCTTAGAACTTCCCTATGAAAAAGCTCCGTCAAACTTCTTTACCACCGCAGGGTGGAGAGGCACCGGCACTGTTTCGGGCGGCAGTATTAAGATTTCGGGCAGTCCGTCGTTCTACACCGGAAGCAAAATTGATAATAAGCTGATTGCATTTGATATGCAAATCAACAATCCGAACTCATGGCCTTCTCTTACATTCTGTGCGCAGGATTCGATGGGAAGCTATAAGACAGATTCAACCTATATGATTGGTTTTAAAGCGGATCATATTGAGCTTCAGCGGTTTAATAAGGGCGAACGTACCATGATATTCGGCAACGACCCGGCATTTACTCCAGTGGGTGGTCCCGGCATTCCGAATCCGGAAGATGATCCGGTATATGAATACGGCAAAACCTGCAGCGTTATTGTCGGCGCGCTTGATACCGAAGAAGGAACCAGAGTTGTTCTTACAATTAATGGTGAAAACATGTTCGACTTCCTCGATACGGACGAAAATGCGCTTCCTGCAAGCGGTTACTTCGGCATTTACAACCCGGGTGACTTCACATTCTCGCCTTACAGCGGTAAAACAAATTAATTTTGTAAAGAACAGGAGGATGCATAAGATATGAAAAAGTATATATCACTCGCGTTGGTCCTCGGAATGTTGCTCACAGTTGTGGGCATCATTCCGGCTGAGGCCAAAGCATATGAGGCTTATCCCTATATCTACTCGGATTTTGAAGACCCTTCATCTTTGAGTGATCTGAAATCGACTCAAAATGATATGGAGTGGGTTGAAGGCGGCGCCGGCGGTTCAGCAGGGGCGTTGCATATTACCCAGAAGGCAGCAGGCACGGATGGCAAAGGTGCTATGTCGGACCATTATTTTTTCGTTCCTGACGCACATTTTATGGTAAACGGCAAGTTTAAAATGTCTGCATGGGTAAAGCTGGATACAGCAAAAACAAAGCTGGCAAAAACAAATTTTGGATTTGCTTTCTGGGGACCGGCATACGACAAAAGTGGTCAGAAAAATCCTACTCGCTGGATGACCGGCTGGACGGTTGACAATGAAAAGTTTAACAGCGGCGAATGGGTTTATGTGGAAAAAATTATTGACTGGGACGGCGCAATGAACAGCGGTTGGACTTTGGATCTTGATGCGCAGGGGGAGTTTAAGTTCAGCCCCCGTTTGGGAGACGTAGGCGCTAATGTTTTCGGAAACGCTGTGGCGAAGGATACTCCCACGCAGGAACTTTCCTGGTATCTGGATGACTTTATTATTGAACCGGTTTTAGACCCCTACGAAGCAGGTTCAGAGCCGGAAGAACCTGAAGTTCCGGAAGAACCGGAGGAAAAAGACCCCAATGTTTTAGTTGATGTGGACTTTTCTAAGCAATTAAGTGACTATGGTGGTGTTGTCTCAGTTCCTGCCGGATTTGGCACGTGGAACGAGGGTGCAGGCAGCGATGGCAAGCCTGGCTACGCAAGCATCAAAAAGCCGAACTCTGAGGGTAATAGCTATGTACAAATACAAACCGGCAGTTTGCCTATTCGGTATAACAAACTGTATAAAATTTCGTTTGATGCAAAAGCGGATGATGATGCAACCGTTGGCAGCTATATGAAAGCCGTTGCAGACAGGGCTTCAACCATAGATCCCTACGATCCGTATTACAAATACCAGTTTATTAAAACACCTGTTAAACTGACAAAAGACTGGCAGCATCATGAGGTTTATATGACCCGTCAGGTAAAAGCGTTTGTAGAAAAGGATACTGCCTTTATCTTCCGTTGCTGCAATGACGCATTTAAAGACCTTGGTGCTACGGATAATGGCAGACAGGCTGCAAGCTTTTCCATTGACAACATCAGAATTGAAAGCTTTGACGCACCGGCAAACGGTGATTTTGAATGGTTGAAGGGAGATATTCCTACAACAGATGAAGATCGTGATCCGAATAATGACAGCAAAAAATATGGCACGTTTTACAGCTGGTTCCAGAGTGGTGCTACAGTAGAAGCCTCTTCTGACGTTCCGGCAGAATCTGTCGGAACAAGAAGCGCAAAAATTACGGTAAATGAAGCAAATGGCGGCGTAAACCAGGGTGTGTACATTGCAAACAACACAGAAAATGAAATTTCGTTCTGGGCAAAAGGTGAAGGCGCATCTGTTGGCAAAAATATTCAGGTGAAGCTCGACCGTGCGGTTGAAACAAAAGATACAACAGACTTGTATGACGTTCCTGATACAGAGCTTTTGGGCACAGACCTGAAGCTTACAGATACGTGGACGAAATATACCATTCCTTACAGCCCGAAGTTCACCACTACCGGCACAGATTCGACCTTAGGTCCAAGACAGCCGTTTATGTCCTTTGTAGTTGACGGAGGTGCTTCCGGTTTAACCTATTATTTAGACGATGTTGCTATTAATAAAAAAGCTGCAGCAGAACCTGAGCCCGATCCTGAGCCAACAGGTTATACACTTCCTTATGCAACAGACCTGTCCCTCGAGTCAACAAATGTTGTGGGCGGAACAGCCACATTCCGGTATGAATTCCAGACAGAATTAGAAAATGTGTTTGAAGGGAACTCTGTTGTTCGCGTTATGAAGGAATTGGCTGACGGAACAAGCGTAACTTTAGCACAGCTTTCTGCTGCAACAAATGTTTATGAGTATCTCATTCCCGAAACGGCAATCGGTGGCACATTACGGTTTGAAATTATGCCGTTCACAGATGGCGGCGTTGCAGGCGCAGTATATAAAATCAGCGCAGACGATATGGTAAAAACAGCATTTACCATTACGCCGACACTGGGCGAGTTTGATGCGGCAAGCGGCTCTATCACAGGTTCACTTTTTGTTGAAAACAACAAGGCAGACGATTCTGATATGAATATGTTCCTGGCCATCGTTTTATATGATGAGGATGATGGTATTATCCGCTTCGATTCAAAACCGATTTCCGTTACAAAAGGAAACAGCGATACAATCACATTGTCTGTTACAACGGCAGACGATCCGGAGCTGAAACCAATCGTAAAGGCAAAAGCTTTTGTTTGGGGCGGTACCGGCATATTCGACACGGATATGGTGTCTTACGCAGATGTAATTGAGGTAACAAAATAAAGAATTTTCCAATAAAAGACCCGCGCTTAAGCGCGGGTCTTTTTTTATGTATTGCAAAGGGAGCTTCCTTTTGTTATAATAAATATAATAAAAGGGATCGATGGTGAATGGATATGAAGAAGTCCTTAAAGAGAATCAATGTGTTTTTAATATTTTCCCTGCTAATTTCCACCGTCACAGTGTTTTATTTTTTCTACAATGCAGACCAGAACAAAACCGGACTTGTGGAGGATGTCACTGCAGACTTCAGCGAGGGATGGCAGGTGACGGAGCGGCAAACAAACAAAATCACCGTCCGGCGCGTGTTGCCGCAGACCTTGCAGGAGAGCGGTGTGTTCAGTTTAAAGGCCAATAGCATGGCGGTGCAGGTGCGTGTGGGCGGCCGTGTGATAAAAGAGCATGGTGATATAAACAAAACCGGCTTTGAACTTCCCTTTGGGAACGTTCTTCTGTTTGCGCCGCTGGCACCGGAGGACGCGGGCAGTGAACTTGAAATCACCTTTGCTGCGAGGGAGCCAATTAACGAAACACAGCTGTTTTTTGATATGTACATAGGGCCAAAGGCTGGTGTGTCGGCATTGCTGCTTCGAGAAAACCTGTCCGTTTCGCTTTACAGTATATCCTGTGTGATTTTATGCGTTTTGTTTGTTGCGTTCTCCTGTGCTCTGTTGGCCAGAACGGGAAACAGAGGTTACCGCAGCTTTCTTTATTTTAGCCTGTTTGTGCTGCTGTCGGGCATTTGGATGGAAACGGACACCGATATTTTGCAATGGATAACGGGAAGGACAACGGCCATATTTTTTGCGTCTTATTTGTCCTTTATGCTGCTGCCGCCGATGATATTTTTGTTTTTGGGCGAAATGAAGCTTCACTGCACAAAGGTATTGCATATCCTTTGCTGGATTCACTTGGCAAATCTTTTAATCTGCTTGCTTCTGCACTTATGCAAGGTTGTTCCGCTGACACATATGATTGTGGAAATTCATGCGCTGATGCTTGTTTCTATTGTTGTAATGACAGTCACGCTGGCGCGGGAGCGTTGGCTGTATCGAAGCAGAGAGTCAATGGTGAGCTTTGCTGGAATGGGCATTTTGGGGCTGTCTGTGGTTATATCGGTAATTCAGTATTACCTGTCGGAGGGCAACGGCAGCAACTCTGCCATTTTCCGGTTTGGACTGTTCCTGTTTGTTCTGTTGTTCAGCGCGGAAACGTTTCAGCAAATGGCATATATTTTGCGGGAAAATGAAAAGGCGGAACGGTATCGGCAATATGCTTATCTCGACGCGCTTACGGGCCTTTTTAACCGGCGTTCCTTTGAGGAGGAGCTAAAGCGTCTGCAGGAAGCTGCTGAAGAGTCGTTTACTATCTTGATGTTCGACATTAACGGGCTGAAAGAAGCCAACGACCATTTCGGCCACAGCGAGGGCGATCTTTTAATTATTAACGGTGCAAAATGCATTCAGGAGGCGTTTGTAAACATTGGCTTATGTTTCCCGCATTGGCGGAGACGAATTTGCTGTGGTTGCAGCAGGGAAAACGAAAAACATCATTGACGCCGCGCTGTCAGTTTTCCGCAGCCAGGCGGAGGCATATAACGGTGAGGAGCACCGGGTTCCGCTGAAAGTTGCCTGCGGTGTGGCGTGTAAAAATCCGGGGGATACAATCCAGCCGGAGCAGGTGTTTCATAATGCAGACGCGGCGATGTACCGCGACAAAGCGGGAAGCAGGAGGTAAGACCCCATGTCAATGCAGCGGATTTTGGTAATCGGCGGAAGCGGAGCGGGAAAATCAACGCTTTCCGTGGAACTGGCTAAAAAATTAAATCTTCCGCTGGTGCATTTGGATAGGCTTTTCTGGCGCGCCGGCTGGCAGCATGTGTCACGAGAAGAATTTGACAACCGACTTTTAAAGGAACTGATGCAGCCAGCATGGATTATTGACGGTGAATATAGCAGAACACTGAAAACAAGGCTTTCTTACTGCGACACTGTAATCTTTCTGGACTATTCTCGCTTCGTCTGTTTGATGGGAGTGCTGAAAAGAATCCTTACGGGATACGGCAAAACCCGGCCCGACATGGGCGAGGGATGCCCGGAACGGTTCGACTGGGAGTTTTTAAAATACGTTTGGAATTTTAACAAAAACAACAGACAAAAAACGTATCACCTGCTGGAAACAGAAAAAAATAAAAACATCATCATTTTGAAAAGCAGAAGAGAGGCGGCGCGCCTTTTGCAGACATTTTAAAAAAAAAATTACATAAAAACTGCCTTACAGACTACTGTAAGGCAGTTTCGTTTTGGACAAAAACACAGTTTTAGCCCATTTCTCCGCTTATGGTGCGGATTACCGACCAAATATCAAATTTATAGCTCTGCTATTCCGAAACTGATCACCAATGCCTCGTTCACACTGTCCATAAGCTCATCATCTAATTTCCCAATTTTCTCACGCAGGCGCTTTTTATCAATGGTGCGTACCTGCTCTAATAAAATCACGGAATCCTTGGCAAGGCCAAAATCATTTGCACTTATTTCAATGTGAGTGGGAAGCTTGGCTTTATTAATCTGCGACGTAATAGCCGCAATAATAATGGTTGGGGAAAACTTGTTTCCAATGTCGTTCTGCACGACTAAAACAGGCCTTATCCCGCCTTGTTCCGAACCGACCACAGGGCTTAAATCAGCGTAAAAAATATCTCCTCGTTTTACAACCACACTATTCACACTCCGCCAGTTTTTCCTCATACGCGGCAAGCTCCTGCTCATCCGCGTCAAAACACATCATGGCGATATTTAAATTAATATCTGCCATTTCCTGATAACCCTTTTTCATTTGTTCTGCTACCGACTGCTTTTTCTTTTCACGAAGGTACATTTTCATAGCTTCGCGGACAAATTCACTTCTGTTGATATTTTCACTGCTGGCAACAGAATCAACTTGCGCAAGCAACGCGTCGGGAACGGTTATCAGAACCTTCTTGAGTTGCGACAAAATAGTCAAGCCCCCATTCGTTTGTTATTACGCTGGTAAATAGCGTGTGTTTTGAAAACATAAACGTCAGAACGCGAAAGTAAATTAAGAGTGATTTTTAGCGTTTACGCCACACTAATATTATATAATGAAAGGTCAAGCTAAGTCAATACACAAATATTAGCAATTCTATTACAAATAGGTAAGTACGTCAATAATTTCGCCGTTCCTGACATAAATTCTGGGGGTTCTGTTCCCGACTGCGCACAGGATTTCGTAGTTAATTGTCCCAGCACGTGCAGCTAAGGATGTTGCTGTTTCACTGTTATCTCCTCCGTTTCCAAATACGGTTACTTCGTCGCCGACAGTAATATTATTGACAGAGGAAACGTCTATCATACATTGATCCATACAAATTCTTCCCACAACAGGAACTTTTACCCCTGAAACGCTCATATATGCGTTATCTGATAGGCTGCGGAAGTATCCGTCGGCATATCCGATGGACACCGTTGCAATTTTTTCTTCTTGCTTTGTTGTATAGGTTGCGCCGTAACTCACCTTGGTTCCGGCGGGCTTTGTGTCGATTCTTGTAATTCTTGCTTTCACCGTCATGGCGGGCCTTAAGGAAAGCCGCTCCTTGTGAACCGCCTCAGACGGGTAGCAGCCGTATAAAATAATGCCCGGCCGCACCATGGTAAGGTGATATGCGGGAAATTCCATAATCCCTGCACTGTTGCAGATATGGGCATATTCAAAATGAATTCCCCGCACGTTTAATGCGTGAATCATAGACTGAAACGCTGAAAACTGTTTTTCAGACATTTTACTGTCCGGTTCGTCCGCACATGCAAAATGCGAAAAAATTCCTTCGGCAATCATGTTCGGCATGGAGCAGATTTTCGTAATTTTTTCCACGTCGTCCGCTTCGCAGTCGAACCCGATTCTCGACATCCCAGTATCCAATTTTATGTGAATACGGGCCTTTTTATTCATGGAAACTGCAGCGTCAGACAAAGCTTTTGCAAATTCTTCGTCACAAACCGTGGCGCTGATCCCTAAATTTATCATGTCTTTTGCAAAAATTTCATCCACTCGGCCCAAAATTAAAATCACTTCGTCAAACCCTTTGTCGCGCAATAGCTTTGCCTCTTCAAAGGTGGCAACGGCAAAGGCGTCGGCGCCGTTTTCGTGCATTGTTTTTGCCGCTTCAAAAAATCCGTGGCCATAGGCGTCTGCTTTCACCACACACATAATTTTTGCCGCGGGGCTGGTGATGCTGCGTATATTTTTCATATTAAACGCAATGGCGTCTAAGTCAATCTCGGCCCATGTTCTGGTTGTATATAGGTTGTTCAACTTGTGGTCGTTCCTTTCGTTAATCTGTTGTAAAATCTGAATCGGTAACCGATTTGTCGTTATATTGAAAATTCGAAAATTCAGCAGACAGAACAACTTTTCCGCCCATGTCGTAAACCGTGAGGTTTACCGGCGCCAGGGTTTTGTTGTTAATGGAAAGCGAAACCTTTGCGCTGTTTGCGCTCTTAGGCGAAATATCCGTTTCCAGAACGGTTACGTTTCCTTTGCCTGCCCCGTTTACGGCAAGATAGGTTTCTTCTGAGGAATAGTAGGTCTTAAAAAAGCTGTTTACAAACAGCAGGTTTGTTGTGTCTGCCGTGGGAACGGTGACAGAATAGTCCGTTCCGTCGGTAAGCGTTTTTGTTTTTGCGCCGTTGGCAATGGTGGTAACGGACAGGGTGCTGTCGGGATTTGACACTTTAATAAAAAACTTGTCGTTACCCATGGCCTTTTGCTCTGCCGTATATTTGTTTTCCGTTTTGTTTGAAAAACAGGAAAACGTGACGTTTGCGCTGTAGCTTTCCATCTTGCTGTAATACGTGTGGATTTTTTCATAAATGTCCATATCGCTGTCGCTTAAACGGCTGCCGCCGCAGGCGGATAACGCGAAAACGCTTATCATTAGTGTAAGAAAAACGGAAATCAGTTTCTTACACATCTTTTTTGTTACCACTCCTTTATGTCAGGTGCTATGTCAATTTCCTCCATAAAGGCGGCTGGCACGGAAGAAAGCAAATCCTCCGACGTCATGCCATATTCGCCTTTTGCTTTTCTTGCGATATTTCCCGCGGCCAGGTGAAGATAAACGCCGCCGACTGCCGCGTGCTCAGGCCTTGCCCCCTGGGACAGGAGCCCTGTGATAATTCCCGCCAAAACGTCGCCGCTGCCCGCCGTGGCCAGCCCCGAGTTAGAGCTGGGGCTAATGAATACCGTTCCATCCTTTGCGGCAACCACCGTGACCGCATCCTTTAAAACCAGCGTTACCTGAAATTTCTGCGCAAATTCGCGGGCGGCTAAAATGGGATTTTCTTTAATTTTTAAAACTGTAAGACCTGTGAGCCTGGAAAATTCCACAATATGCGGCGTTAGAATCAGCTCACATTTTTTCTCAAGCAGTAATTCAGTACAGCCAGACACGGCGTTTAACCCGTCTGCGTCTAACACCATTGGCTTTTCGTTTTCTGTTACCAAACGGCAAATGGTTTTTTTCGCAGCATCAGACGTGCCAATGCCGCAGCCGGCCAGCAAAACGTCTTGATGCTTCAGCTTTTCCAAAAGCAAATCGGCGGCAGGTTCGGCTAAACTTCCATTTTCACAGGGAAGCGGAACGGTCATCACCGAGGTGAGATGAGCGCAAACCGCGCCCAAAACCGTTTCCGGCACGGCGGCGGTGGCCATGCCCGCGCCGCTTTTCAAAATGGCGGAGGATGACAAAACCGCCGCGCCGCTCATTCCTGCCGATCCCACAAACGCCAAGGCCTTGCCAAAACTCCCCTTGTGGGAATTGGTTTCCCGCTTTGGAATTAGCTCTCTTTTGGAGTTATCTATTACATCATATCCGCTTCGCAGTTCGTTTATGACTTCTCTTGGCACAGAAATGTTTCCTTTTATCAGTTTCTGAAAGTGACCGCGGCCGGGAAATAACAGATGCCCGGGCTTTAAAGCTGCAAAGGTCACGCAAAGGTCTGCAAAAACAGAAGAGGCGGATGCGTGTCCGGTATCCGCCGAAACACCGCTGGGAATGTCCACAGAGGCGACGAACGCGCCGCTGTTGTTTATTGCATCAATACACGATTTCGCGTTTCCCTCAATTTCACCGTGAAAACCGGTTCCGAAAATGGCGTCCACAATAATGTCGCAGGAAATACCGCCGCCGGCAGCGGAAAAGGGAATTCCCATTTTTTTTACGATTTTTAAATTGGTCTTCGCATCACCTTCCGCCAAGGCCTCGTCAAACAGCAGGGTTATGGTAACGTCTGCATGCAAGTTGTGGGCCATGCGCGCAATGGCGAACCCGTCGCCGCCGTTGTTGCCCCTGCCGCAAAAAACGTGAATTTTTTTGCCCGCAACCGACCCTGCTTCACTCTCAAGAGCCATTAAAAATCCTGCCGCGGCATTTTCCATTAACAGCAGGGAGGGAACGCCGCAGTCCTCTATTGCGGCCTGCTCCAGGCCGCGCATCTGCGACACATTCACAACTTTCATAACAGCACCTACTTTCGTTATATTTAAGATTATTTTATAATAAAATGGGGAAAAAGTCAATGAGGGGGGTATAAAATGATATATTTACACAGAATTAACACTTTATTGGTTGTACTGGAAAAATTTTTATGGTAAAATATATAAATAGAGAATATATAAAAGTAAGGAGAATGACTTTGTCTTTTTTATGGAATAGCTTACCCGGTAAAATTTTAATGACGATGATTGTTGCGATGACGCCGGTTTTAGAGCTGCGCGGCGCAATTCCATTTGCCACAGCCAACGGGCTGAATTTGTGGGTGGCAATCGGCATCTCTATTATTGGCAACATGATTCCCGTTCCGTTTATTATCATTTTCATCCGCAAAATTTTTGAATGGATGCGTAAAAAAAGCGACGGGTTAAACAGATTGGTGACGCGGTTCGAACAAAAGGCGGAAAAACATAAGAAAACCGTTTTAAAGTATGAATTTTGGGGCCTTTTTATTTTGGTGGCCATTCCGCTGCCCGGTACCGGCGCGTGGACCGGGGCCTTGGTTGCGGCAATGATGGATATGCGCCTGAAAAGTGCGCTGCCGGCAATTTTTTTGGGTGTTACAGCGGCAGGGGCAATTATTGCGTTTTTAACCTACGGCGTTACGGTTATGGCCTGATTGGAAGGATTTTTTATTGATGGTTGAGCAAATCACGAATATCGATTTTTGCGTGCTTGATTTTATTCAGTCGCACGTTCGGTGCGCATTTTTAGACTTTTTTATGCCCCTTGTTTCAAGCCTGGGCAACGGCGGACTGATTTGGCTTTTCCTCGTGGCGGTAATGCTGCTTAGGGAAAAATGCCGCAAGCAGGGGTTTGTGCTGTTGGTTGGCCTTGCGGCAGGGTTTGTTTTGGGAAACCTCTTGCTAAAGCCCCTAATTGCCCGCCCGCGCCCCAACTGGGTGAACCTGGGGGTGGAGCTTTTAATTGACAATCCGTTAGACTTTTCGTTTCCGTCGGGGCACACGCTGTCTTCCTTTGTGGCGGCGTTTCTGATTTCAATGGACAATCACAAATTTGGTTACGCAGCCATTCCTTTCGCTGCGCTCATGGCGTTTTCAAGGCTTTACCTCTATGTGCACTATCCCAGCGACGTTTTAGCGGCGGTGGTATTAGCGTTTTTCATTGCCCTTGCGGTGCACAGGCTGTTTTACCGAAAGAAACAAATACAAAAATAAAACCTCCGAAACGGAGGTTTTTTTAATGGCTGTATATCATGCCGCAGAGGAAGACCGCGGCGAACACGCCCACCAAATCTGCAATGACGGCGGCGCTCACGGTGTAGCGGGAGTCTTTAATTTTCACCGCGCCGTAGTACACAGCTAAGGTGTAGAATGTGGTTTCCGAGGAGCCCAGCATAACAGAAGCAACTTTTCCGGCAAAAGAGTCCGGCCCGTTTGCGTCGAAAATGTCCTTCACCATGGCCAGTGCACCGCTCCCGGACACGGGCTTTAGAAGCGCCAAGGGAAGAACGTCCGGCGGCATGCCGATTTTTGAGAGCAGGGGCGACAAAAGGGTTTCCAAAAAGTCCAGCGCACCGGAGGCCCGGAGCATGGAAATGGCGCAAATCAGGCCAACCAGCGCCGGCAAAATGCTTACCGCCGAGCGCAGACCATTTGAAGCGCCGTTTAAAAACACGTCGAAAACACGCACCTTTTTAAAAAGGGCATAGCCCAAAATAGAAATGAAAATGAACGGCATAATAAGAATAGAAATCTTTTGGGCTAGCATTTATGGGCACCTCCGGGCAAGTAATTTTGCGGCAATAATTCCGCTTGCAACGGACAAAATGGAACAAATCCAAACCGGCACCATAATTTCAAAAGGGGCGGCAGAGCCGGCAGCCGTGCGCAGGGTGAGCAGGGTTGTGGGAATCAGCGTAATCGACGCGGTGTTAATGACCACAAACATGCACATGTCGTCGGTGGCAACGCCGGGGGTCAGGCTGCGGGCCTCCAGCTTGTTCATGGCGGCAAGGCCTAAGGGCGTTGCCGCGTTTGAAAGGCCCAAAAGGTTTGCCGTCATACTCATAACAATGGCGCTTTTTGCCTCGGAACCGTCGGGCAGGGAGGGAAACAGAATTCTGGTTATGGGCGAAAGCAAACGCTCAATTTTTTTGGTAATCCCCGCGTGCTCGGCTACCTCCAACAGTCCCGTCCACAGACACATCATGCCCATGAGAGATATCACCATTTGGGTGGCTTTGTCAGCACCGGAAAATACGCTGGCCGTTACTGCTTCAGTGGTGCCGGCAAAAAAGGAATATATGTAAGAAAAAAGAATCAGAAAAACCCAGATATAGTTCATCAATGGCAAAACACCTCCGCTTAAAGCTTATTCAAGACGGTTCTTATTTATGTTTTGCCTCTCGGACAAAAGGAATAAAAAATTTTATGCAGATTTCACGTGGTTAGCGGTTGCATTTTTTGGGAATTTGTAGTAAAATGAAAAGGCAGGAATTTTTTGCTTGCCGCAAAACGCGGTTTAATTTCAATTAAATGCACAAAATACAAAAAAAGGAGATGAGCTTATGGATAACAAACCGAAACCCCGAAGTAACGAAACAGGAATTTTTCATAAGCTTAAGTTGTATTGTGTGCTTCATTTTTATCAATAGTCTTATGTTTATGAAACTTCCCTGTTTCTTTCCCACGCCCATTTTACGCAAAAATTAGAAAGGGGGAAGTGAACTATGGACTTCAAAGAAACTTTAAAAGATGATATGGAAACTATCATCGATTTAATCGAGGACGGGAAATTAATTAAGGCCCGTGAAAAAATTATTACCATGGACGCTGTGGACATTGAGCTTTTGCTGGACGAAATACCCCGTGAAAAAATGCTTCGGGTGTTCCGCATGCTGCCCAAAACGCTGGCGGCAGACACGTTTGCCTACATGAAAAGCGACCAGCAGCAGTATATCATTGAATCCATCACCGACAACGAAATTAACAATATTATGGACGAAATGTTCATGGACGACACCGTGGACTTTTTGGAGGAAATGCCGGCCAATGTGGTGAAACGGGTGCTAAAAACCACCGACGCAAAAACGAGGCACACCATAAACCAGCTTCTTCGCTATCCTGACGGCAGCGCCGGTTCCATTATGACCACAGAGTATGTGGATTTAAAGAAAGAAATGACCGCCCGGGAGGCGCTGCGTCATATCCGCATAACCGGGGTAGACAGCGAAACCATTAACACCTGCTACGTAATTGACAAAGAGCGGAAGCTGGAGGGTGCAATCTCCATCCGCAAAATTATATTAAGCGCGCCGGAAACCCTGGTTTCTGATATGATGACCACGGAAGTGAAATATTTATACACATATGACGACCAGGAAACCAGCGCTTTCCGGTTTAAAAAATATGACCTTTTGTCCATGCCGGTAGTAGACGGTGAGAACAGGCTTGTTGGAATTATCACCATAGACGACATTGTAGACGTTATTGAGCAGGAGGCAACGGAGGACATTGAAATCATGGCGGCCATCACGCCTACCGACAAACCCTATACCGAAACAGGTGCGCTGGGAACGTTCCAAAAGCGAATCCCCTGGCTGCTGCTGTTAATGATTTCTGCAACTTTTACGGGGGGAATCCTCTCGTCTTATGAAACTTCGCTGGCGATTTATCCGGCTCTGGTGGCGTTTATTCCCATGTTTATGGACACGGGCGGCAACGCCGGCGGCCAGGCGTCTGTTGCGGTTATCAGAAGCCTTGCGCTGAACGAAGTAGAATTTAAAGATATTTTTAAAATTGTTTGGAAAGAGCTTCGCGTAGCGCTTTTGTGCGGCCTGATTATGGCAGTTGTGTGCTTTTTGAAGGCAATGGTGATTGACGCGCGGTTTACCGACGGCGTAAACTTTGTAACGGCGCTGATTGTAAGCATTACCATATTTTTAACCATTGTAATTGCAAAATTGGTGGGCTGTGTGATGCCGCTTTTGGCAAAGCGGGTGGGGTTCGACCCGGCGGTGATGGCAAGCCCGTTTATCACAACCATTGTAGACGCGCTGTCGCTGATTATCTATTTTCAAATTGTGCGGCTGTTTTTGCCGATGTAGAAGGAGCAATGCTATGTTTTGGTTTTATGACTATTATTATATCGTGCTGGTTGTGCCTGCAATTTTAATTTCGCTTTTTGCGCAGTTTAAAGTGCAAAGCACCTATCGGAAATATGCTCAGGTGATGTCTTTCAGAAACCGCACGGCGGCGGAAATCACCCGGCAGATTTTAGACCGCAACGGGCTTTCAAATGTTGCGGTGGAGGGCGTTCGCGGAAGCCTGACCGACCACTATGACCCGCGGACCAATGTAATCCGCCTGTCCGATTCTGTCCGGGGCGACGTGTCGGTTGCGTCCATCGGCGTTGCGGCTCACGAAGCGGGCCACGCCGTGCAATATGCCACCGGTTATTTCCCCATTAAATTGAGAAATGCGGTGCTGCCTGTGGCAAACATTGGGTCTACGCTGTCTGTCCCGCTGATATTCATTGGCTTTTTGTTTTCCATGCAGCCGCTGGTAACCTTTGGAATTTTGCTGTTTTCCTGCGTGCTTTTGTTTCAGCTTGTAACGCTCCCTGTGGAGTTTGACGCAAGCAGGCGCGCTATAAAAACGCTGGATGAGGGCGGCATATTGTCGTCTGAAGAGCTTACAGGAGCCAAAAAGGTGTTGGGCGCCGCCGCCATGACCTATGTTGCTGCGGCGCTGACCTCTGCCGCACAGCTTTTGCGGCTGGTGCTCATTTCAAGGAGAAGGGACTGAACATGGTTCACATTTACACAGGGGACGGAAAAGGAAAAACCACCGCCGCTTTGGGGCTTTCGTTCCGGGCCGCCGGCCGGGGACTTAGGGTGGCGTTTTTGGAATTTTTAAAGGACGGAAACAGCGGCGAAGTTTTGCTGGCAAAATCTGTGCCCAATATGAACATTCGGTGTTTTCAAACCACGGTGAACGGCTTTTTTTGGAACATGACGGAACCGGAGCGGGAGGAATTGAAGGCCGAAACCCAGGCGGGCTTTGCGTTTGCCGCAAACTGCGCGGCAAACCGGCTGTGCGACATGCTGGTGTTAGACGAAATTGCCGGCTGCATTGCAAATGGAATTCTTTCAGAAAACGACGTGCTGGCGCTTTTAAAGAATTATGGAAAGACGCTGGAAATTGTTTTAACCGGGCGGGATTTTTCGCAGGAAATGTGTTTGGCGGCAGACTATGTGTCTGAAATCCAGGCGGTGAAACATCCTTTTGATACAGGCACAGCGCCCCGGGAGGGAATTGAATTTTAAACGGGAAAGCGTTTTACCGCTATCCCGTTTTTTTTTTATATTATTTTTTTGTGACATGAAAATCATCTATTGCTTTTTTTCTCTGAATGTTGTATAATAATATCGTGTATTTATATTTGTATGAAAAAACGATACAGGAGGATAAAAATATGAAAAAAGTACTCTCATTGGTCTTGTCACTGGTACTGGTATTGTCAACCGCGGCTGTCGCGTTCGCGGCTGGATTTCCTGACGTAAACAGCAATTATTCCTGGGCACAGGAAGCAATAAATTCCCTGTCAGAAAGCGGTGTTATCACCGGCTATGACGACGGGACGTTTAAACCCGGAAAAAGCATTACCCGGCAGGAGGCCATTACCTTGTTTTCAAAAGCCCTGGGCGCCAGCGAAAAAATGAACGAGCCCATTGTGAATTTGGCCTATGGCATTTATGAAGCGGACCTTGCGGGCTGTGAAGACTCCTATGCTGTGAAGCAGGGCGCTTACATGGTTTACAGAAAAGTTTTGACCATCGATGAAGTGAAAGAATATTTGTCAAAAGAAAAGCGTGACGTTGAGCTGAAGCGCTATGAGGCGGCAACCTTAATTGCCAAAGCTCTGGGCGCAGACGCATGGATGAAAACAAACCCCGAGATTGACGTGACCTTTGCCGATAAAGACGATATTCCCGCAATGGCTTTGGGCTATGTGTTCTATGCCACAGAGCTGGGCATTATGAACGGCATGGGAGACAACAAGTTCGGCCCGAACGAAACCGTTACCCGGGCACAGATTGCCGTTATGATTCGCAGAATTTTAGACACTATGGATTTTGAATATATCCGCGGCATGATTTCAAGCGTAGACACTTTAATGAACAATTTGAGCATTAAAACAGAGGAAGGCGAAACCGTGAAATTTGGCGTGGGTAACTCCAGCGCGATTTTCTTAGACGGCGAAAAGGTTACGCTGACCGACCTGGAAGTGGGCATGGAATGTGTGTTCACATTCTCGAAAGAAAGCCTTTATCAGATTGATGCAATTACATATGAGGGAGAAGAAACCGTTTCCGGCGCGTTCCGCGGCAAAGTGACCACGAACGCTGGAACCACTGTAAAGCTGGCGGACATTACGAAAGAGGAAGAAACGGTTACAAGCTATAAGCTGGCGTCAAATGTGGTAATTAAAATTAACGGAGGTTCCGGCGCCATTACAGACATTAAAAACGGCGACTATGTTACCATTAAAATGTCCGGCGGCTTGGGCGTGTCGTTAAGCGCAGAGCCAAAAACAAGAAAAATCTCCAGCGTGAAGATTGAAAATATCGACACCTCCTCAAACGGCGTTGTGATTACCGTGTTGACAAGCGACGAAGAATCTGTGGAATATACGCTGGCAGACAATGCGACCATAACGCGCAACGGCAAAAAGGCAGACTTTTCTGAGCTTGCTATTGGCGACAACGCCGAGCTCACATTGGATTACGGTGAAATTTCCGACATTATGGCAACCGGCAAGGCAAAGAGCATTGAAGGCACCATTGATGAAATTACCGTTTCCAGCTCCACCTCGTATATCACCATTTCCTCAGGCGGAAACAAATCGAAATATCCCATGGCACGGGACTGCACCATTACAATTGAGGGCAAGGAAGCCACCATTTACGACTTAAAGCTGGGTTCCTATGTTAAGCTTGAAGTTTCCAGCGAAACCGTAACGGAAATTGCTTCTGAGGCGGCCTCTGAAGCGCTGACAGTGACGGGAACCATTAAAACCATTAACACCTCTTATGGCTTGGTTGTGATTACCTATGAGGGATTAAACGGCCAGGAGCTTGAAAAACAGCTGTTCTTGAAAGACAGCACAAAGATTTTAGATACCAAGTCCGGAAAACTTTTAACCATTAAAAATTTAAATGTCGGCAACGTGATTACGGCCGCCGGCACAGAGAAGCTGGGCGTTTATGAGGTATCGTCGCTCATGGTTCTTCAGTAACGCATTATGCGGCCTGCCGGTATTACCGGCAGGCCTATTTTTATGGAAAGGAAGCGGTATTCGTTTGAAACTTTACGACATGCATACGCACACAAACAATTCACACGACTCGAAAGCAGATATCATCACGCAGACAAAGGCACAAATTGCAGCGGGCGCGGCGGGGTTTGCCGTTACCGACCACTGCGACGTGCAGTTTTATGAGCGTGACCATGTGTTTGAAAGAATTCAAAATTCTGTAGAAGACGCCCTCGCCGCCCAAAAACGTTTTTCCGGCCAGATTGAAGTTTTAACAGGGGTTGAAATTGGCGAGGGCATTTGGGACGAAGCCCGCGCTGCAAAGATGTGCCGCGCATTCGACTATGATGTGGTTCTTTCTTCTGTTCACGCGGTGCGGTATCCGGGGCTGACAGCACCCTTTTCCACAATTGATTTTGGCAAACTGCCGAGGGAGACGCTGGAGCAATATATAGACCAATATTACACCGATATGATTGAAATGACAGAAAAGCTGGACTTTGACGTTTTGCCGCACATCACCTGCCCGCTGCGTTATGTAAACCGGAAATATGGCCGGGACATTGATTTTTTAACCCCCTACCGGGATAAGGTTGAAACCGTGCTGAAACAAATCATTGAACGGGGAATTGCCTTAGAGGTGAACACGGCTTACGCCAATTGCACCCAGGAGTGTTTGCCGAGCTATGACATTCTTTCCCTTTATAAAGAAAAGGGCGGCAAATTTGTTACCATTGGTTCTGACGCCCACGCTCCGGAAAATGCCGCCCGTCTGCTGTTTGATGCGGCGGAAATGCTGCGGCAGTGCGGGTTTACGGGATATTACTACTATAAAAACAGAAAACCCATTTTTATTCGCTTTTAAATTCCTGAAAGAAACGGAGTTTTTATCATGGCTAAAATCGACGTATATGATACCACCCTGCGGGACGGCACCCAGGGCGAGGGGATTTCGTTTTCCCTGGCCGACAAAATAAAAATCGTGAAACTTTTAGATGAGCTGGGCGTGTCTTATATTGAAGCCGGCATTCCGGCTTCAAATCCCAAAGACGCAGAGCTGTTTGCCTGCCTTGCGGAAATAAAACTGAAGCACGCAAAAATCGCGGCTTTTGGCAGCACCCACCGGATTGGCGTGCCCGTAGAACAAGACAGCGCGGTGAAGGCGTTAATCGACGCAGGCACTCCTGTGGTGACCATTTTTGGCAAAGCGTGGGACTTGCATGTGAAAGAGGTGTTCCATGCCCGCCTGTCTGAGAATTTAGACATTATCCGCGAAACGGTTTGCTATGTAAAGTCCTTCGGCAAAGAAGTAATTTTCGACGCGGAGCATTTTTTTGACGGATATAAACAAAACCGGGAATATGCGCTGTCAAGTTTGAATGCGGCAAAAAGCGCCGGGGCGGACATCATCTGCCTGTGTGACACCAACGGCGCCGCGTTTCCTGACGAAATTTCTTCCATTGTGGCAGAGGTGAAAGCGTATTTGGGCGGAACAAAGCTTGCAATTCACTGCCACAACGATGTTGGCGTGGCGGTTTCAAACACCCTTTTGGGCGTGTTTGCCGGGGCAGAGCAGGTGCAGGGCACCATGAACGGATTCGGCGAACGGTGCGGCAACGCAAACCTCTGCACCATCATTCCCAATTTGCAGCTAAAGCGCGGATATGACCTGGTGCCGAAAGAGTCACTGAAAAAGCTGAAGAGCATTTCCCGCCACATTTATGAGCTGGCAAACATTGTCCCTGACGAACGCAAGCCCTATGTAGGCGGCATGGCCTTTGCCCACAAGGGCGGCATGCACATCGACGCGGTTTTGAAAAATCCCGTCACGTTTGAGCACATCTCGCCGGAGAACGTGGGGAACGAGCGCAAGCTGTTAATGTCTGAAATGTCTGGCAGGGCGCTGGTGTATGACATTATCAGAAAGTTTGAGCCGGACACAAAAAAAGACGCGCCGGTAATTTCGGAAATTTTAGACGAGATAAAGCGGCTGGAAAATGAGGGGTATCAGTTTGAGGGAGCGGAAAGCTCTTTTGAGCTGATGGTTTTAAAAAAGCTGGGTTTTTACAAGCCCCAGTTTCAATTGGAGCAGTTTCAGGTGATTGCCGCGGCGCCGGCAAAGTCTCAATATACCGCCACTGCCATGATTAAAATCTGTGTGGGAGACACCGCAGAAATTACGGCGGCGGAGGGCGAAGGCCCGGTGAACGCGCTGGATAAAGCACTTAGAAAGGCGCTTTACCGGTTTTATCCCGAACTGAAAAACACGCGTCTGATTGACTTTAAGGTCCGCGTGTTAGATGGCAGCAAAACCGGCACGGCGGCTTTAACGCGGGTGTTAATGGAATCGACCGACGGCAGGACAAACTGGAGCACCGTGGGCGTTTCAGAGGATATTTTAGAGGCCAGCTGGCGCGCGCTGGTAGACTCGGTGGACTATTACATGCTGGACATTAAACGAAACAAACATACCGAAAGGAGCAAAGCGACATGCTAAATTTTGAGTTTTTCACCCCAACAAAAATGATTTTCGGAAAAGATACCCACAAGCGAGTGGGAGAAGTGATAAAAAGCTATGGGTTTCACAAAATTATGCTCCATTACGGCGGCGGCAGCATTCAGAAAAACGGCGTTTATGAGCAGGTTACCGCATCTTTAAAGGACGCGGGCATAGACTTTTTAGACTTTGGCGGCGCAGAACCGAACCCCAAGCTGGAATTGGTGGAAAAGGGCGCACAGCTTTGCAAAGATCACGGCGTTGAACTGGTTTTGGCTGTGGGCGGCGGAAGCGCAATTGACTCGGCAAAGGAAATTGCCGTGGGCGCATGCTATGACGGCAGCACGTGGGATTTTTCTACAAAGGCAAAAACGCCGCGGGCAGCGCTGCCTGTGGGCGTAATTTTAACCCTTGCCGCATCGGGCAGCGAAATGAGCGCGTCTGCGGTAATTACCAACGAAAAGCTGGGGCTAAAGCGCGGATATAATTCAGAGCTTCACAGGCCGCTGTTTTCCATTTGCAACCCGGAGCTTACTTTCACCGTGAATAAGTTCCAAACGGGCTGCGGCATTGTGGACATTTCAATGCACACCTTGGAACGCTATTTTTCAAAATCGCCGGATACACCCCTAACCGACGCAATTGCAGAATCGGTGGTAAGGCAAACCATTGCGGCCGGCCGGCGGGCCATTAAAAACCCCGAGGACTATGACGCCCGGGCGGATTTGATGTGGGCTTCAAGCCTTTCCCACAACGATTTAACAGGCTGCGGCAGGGAAACGTTTATGGCCTGCCATCAGATAGAGCACGAGCTCAGCGGGAAATATGATTTTGTGGCCCACGGCGCAGGCCTTTCTGTGATTTTTCCCGCCTGGGCAAAATATGTTTACAAACACAACGTGCCGCGCTTTGTGCAGTTTGCAAACAAAGTGTGGGACATCCCCGTAAGTCAGGAAAATCCGGAGGAAACGGCCCTGGCAGGCATTTTGGCAACGGAACGCTATTTTGCTGAAATTGGCATGCCGGTGCGGCTTTCTCAGTTGAACGTGGGAGACGAAGCGTTTTACGAAATGGCGGAGAAGTGCACCGAAAGTGGCGGGCGCACGCTGCCCGGCTGGCTGCCCTTGAACACGAAAGAAATTGTAGACATATTTGAGCTTGCAAAATAAAGGAGAACGGAAAATGGAACTGATGAAGCTTCACGCAGACAGGGAGAAAGTTTTTCAAGAAATTACCGCAATTGTGCAAAAGGGTAAAATTTCCACAGAAGGCGGGCTGAAATTTAACGGTGAAGAGCTGGGAAGCCGGACTTGGTACCGGCTGTGCGACATTTTATATGCAACGGGCATTGCAGAAAATTTTCAGGTGGCTGAAACGATTATTGCAAATTATAATCCGCGCATGTGCCACTTTACGCCGGCCATTGTGTCACTGCTTTACCGCAAGTACGAAACCGTGATGTCTCAGCAGGCAAAAGAAAAAATAAAAGACTATTTGCTGTCTGTGCGGGACGAATTTATGGGCCACGATTTGGATTTTATCGGCGTGAACGACAATTTTCCCATGATGAGCACGCTGACGGCCATGAATATGGCGGTAATGTTTGACGATGACGTGATGCAGAAAGAGGCAGAGCGCAGGATCTTGCAGCTTGAGCGTCTGTTGAAGCGCAGAGGCGTTTTGAGTGAATATACCAGCGTTGTCTATTCCGCATTGCAGATTAACGTGCTGGCAAGGCTGACGGAATATGCCACCTGTGAGGCGTTTAAAACCATTGCCCAAAATGCGCAAATCCGCGTGTGGGCAGACTTAATCAGCCACTACCACCCATTCATTGGCAGGTTTGCAGGCCCCAATTCCCGGGCCTATATCGGCGACACCAACGGCGCGACAATTTTTGAAACAAAATGGTTTACCAACCTGCTGAACACAGAGAAACAGTTCTTTCCCGACGAGCTGAAGGATATGGAGTCTATTGTCAGCTATGGCTACTATAATTTAGAGGAATTTACGCTGACAAAAGAGCTGTTCGACTTTGTGCACAAAAAAGAGTTTCCCATGCGCTTTTTGGCAAAGTCGGAGTTTTCCGCTTCTACCGATTCCACGCCGGAGGAGGCTTTCCGCGACTACACCAAAGAGGACGATTTTTATGAATATCCCGCCGGCGTGACAGACGTTGAAACTTATATGACGCGGGATTACGCGGTGGGCACCGCCACGAAGGACTTTCACAACGGCGTGCAAACCAATAGCTTTACCTTAATTTACAAACGGACAGAAACCGCGGAAAGCGCAAAAGACGTGCGGAACGTATTCTGCCGGTATCTGATTAACGACGCGCCTGCCGATAAGCCGAAGCCCTTTGTGGAGCAGGGCAGAAAAACAGCCTTTCAAAAGGACGGCACCGCAATGGTGCTGTATAAGCCGAAAATAAAGGGAAATCCGCCGACCTATTTAGGGCTTTCCAAAGCGGAAACAGAGCACTACAAAAAGCAGGAAATTCCAGGAAATGTTGATGTTTCCTCGTTAAAGCTCTCCATTTTCTTTCCCCTGCGGGAGGGAAACGAGCCGGACGAAATTCGCATTGGCGATAAGGTTTTAAGCGGAAACGTGGGCGCGTCTGTCGATTTGGCGCCGGTGTTTGTGAAAGACGGCGGGGTTTATCTTTCGTTCCAGCCACTTTTCGTAACAGACAAGGGCCGCAAAGCGGCGGTTACGGTGACAAAGGAAGAGCACTACATTATGATTTCATTCTATAACTATGAGGGCGAAGTGAAAGACTTTAAAAAGCGGGATTTTCTGCACATTCGAAACGGGTTTGTGTTCTCCGTGAAAACCAATGAGGAGTGCCCCTCGTTTGACGCGTTTGTAGATGGCGTTAAAAAAACCAAAATTACGGACAGGCTGGAAACCAGCATGCATCAGAGGCAAACCTATATCAGAGCGGTAACGTATGAATCGGAAAACATGAAGCTGAGCTGTGAATATTCCCCTGCCAGCGAGGGAATTAAGCACATGGCGTGCAACGACTTTTGCTTTGACGCGCCCAAGCTATATATTTCAAATTTTGATTATATGGATTTGCCGTATATGAAAGAATAAAAAAAACCGGGAGCGAAACCGCTCCCGGTTTTTTTATTTCGCCGGATATTCGTTGCTTAAAAGGTAGAGGGGCAAAACGTCTTCCTCAATTTCGGGAAAACGGCCCGTCTTTTCAAAAAAGCGGTTGTCCACCCGGTCGTCGTTCACCTTAGACACCTCGCCCAGCAGGATTTTTCCCGTGCCCTTTTCGCCCCAAAACTTGTGATACTGTCCGCTGGGGAGGGTGATGCTTTCTCCCGGCGTTATGCGCACGGTGCCGCCTGCTTCAATTTGAAAATGACGCCCGTCCACCATAATTTCCACGGGAGTGTCAGCAAACTGCTCGTCTTCTGTGGAGTTATACACCTGCACAATCAGGTTGCCGCCGCCGCGGTTTATAATGTCTTCCATTTTGCTCCAGTGAAAATGGAATGGGGTAATTTGTTCCTCCTCTACAATTAAAAGCTTTTCCGCATAGGGTTTTACATATTTTTTGTCGCTGAAGTTTCCGTTCCGCAGGGTAAACATTAAAAGGCCGATTTTTTTATAATCTCCATATCCAAAATCGGTAATGTCCCAGCCCAGCATATTGTCCCGGATTTCGTCATATTCTTTGCCCTTGTCCTTCCAGTCCTCCGGCGTCCAAAAGGCAAAGGGGGGCAGCTTAAAGTTCATTTCGTCAATAAAGGCCACCGCGTCCCGCATAATGGCGTTTAGTTCAGACCGTTTCATTTTTCCATCTCCTTCTGAAAATCAATTTCCTGTTTTAACACATTTGCCATAATTTCATAGCAGGCTCCGTTGGGGTGAATGCCGTCGTGGGTGAGCCCGTCTTTCATGGTTTTTTTGTCTTCCCGG
This sequence comes from Congzhengia sp., assembly GCF_037235575.1. Classification (NCBI taxonomy): domain Bacteria; kingdom Bacillati; phylum Bacillota; class Clostridia; order Eubacteriales; family Oscillospiraceae; genus Congzhengia; species Congzhengia sp. The sequence goes on from NZ_JAXUNN010000006.1 coordinate 40,749, forward strand.
CAGAGAGCGCTGTGATAATCCACATAAGGCACACCGTGCTTACTGCAAAGGACTTTTATGCCGTCGTTCGCCTCTTGCACCATTTGATTTATGCCAGCTTTGTCAAAAGGCGGGCAGATGTCCGTTGGCAAAATGGAGCACTGGTAAAGCCTTTTGCCGTCGCAAAGGCGCATTACTTCTTCAATGTTTGCCAGGAGCTGCGCTAAAACGCGGTTTTTGTCTGCCCCCGGTTTGCGCCACCAAAGGTCCGGCGCGGTGGTTAAAATGTCGTTGGTGCCAATCATGTAGACAATGGCGCTGGGATTTAACTGCAAACAGTCCGCCCGGAACCGTTTCAGGGCTATAGCTGAAACGTCGCCCCCAATCCCGCGGTTTACAAAAAAAGCGCCTGGACCAAAATACAAATTTAAGTCCCACATCCAGGTAATGGAGTCGCCGATAAACAAAAAATCAATTTTTTTCTGTTTACAAAGAAGCTGTTCGTTTTGAATGTCAAACAAAATCCGGTTGTCGTCCGCAGCCACAGATTTACTAAAAAAGCCCGGTTTAATTTGCTCTGCCATGGAATTCCTCCTGTCGTTCCTTTTTACCACCATTATAGCGGAAAACCGCTGACAGGAAAAGAGTTATGTGTACAAAAAATTGTAAATTCGTCCGCGTGCTGTTTATTGCTCATCTTCAAAATCGAATCCGTCAGGAATCTGGTTTTTCATAATTCGTACCGTGAGAAGCGCCACAAGAAAGTTTAAAATGCCCTCTAAAATAAGGGAGACACCCAGCAAAACCATGATAAATCCTGCCGTTTTCACCGGATTTAATACCAACACAAGTCCCAGCAGGGCGGAAGCCACCGCAAACAGCAAAATGGCCCACCACTTATTGATGCCGAATTTTTTCGCTTCAAATGCCGTTTGAATTTTAAAAAGCCCGTCAGCCAGAACAATAATGCCAATTATTGTGTAGATAACGGTTAAGGCCCCCTCGGGGAACAAAAACATTAAAAGCCCAACCAGGCACAAAAGCATGCCGAAGGCAAAATCAAACTGAAACGCCAAACGATATAAATCCTTAGAAAAATAGCCCACAATTTTAATTGCCCCATAAACCATGAGCAAACCGCCCAAAATGTAACAGAGCAGCTTTGCCGAAAACAGCGGACAGGCAATTAACACCACGCCGAGCACGCATAACAGCAGGGACAAGAGAATATAACCGGATTTTGCGAGTTTCACAGGCCAAAGAGAACGCATAAAATTCACTCCTTTTTTTACTTTATCCCTATTGTACCGCATAAAATGGTAAAAGAAAATAGTCATACAAAGGAATGTGTCTTAAATTTAGGCAATCGGCATGAAATGACCAAAAAACAGACACGGGACATAAATTTGTCTGTTGTGCCAAAAGGGCCGGCCTGATAAAATAAAGAATGAAAAAACAACAAGGGGGCTTAAAAACACTGTGGGGAAAAAAACAAAGTTTATTGCAGGAGGCGCTGCGGCCGCAGCACTGATGTTTTTGTTGTGTCATGTTTGCTCCCAAATATTATTTCCCGCGCTGTCCCCCAAGGCCTATACGGTTTCGTGCTTTGCCAACACGTATGACCAAATGCAGAGCGATGTAGACTTCCTTTTGCACAGCGTTGGGCTAAAGGGAAAGTTCCGTTCCTTTCACATGGAGCAAGAGGGCGTGGACTTTAACCTCAACACCGATTTCGATAAAGTGCACATTCAAACAGACGCAAAGGTAAACGACGCCATTCAGGAGCAACTCAAAAACGCCGAAGCCGTCCGCAGGTTTTACGATAAGCTTACAGTGAGAAAGCAGGACTCAAAAACGATTGTCTTAGGCAGCGAAAGCGTGCGGTGCACGGTTTACCACACCACGCTTTCACACAAGCTGCTTTCCGAGTTTTTCGACGAGTTTCATCTGTCTTCTACCTACGAATTTACGAAAGACGAGGTGCTTGAAACGGCGAAACGCTTAGAACAGGAGCTTGGCCTCAAGCTGGATTACGACACCGTCAATTTTTCGTTAGACAAGATGCTGATTGACCCGGAGGACATTACGAAACATTTAAAGGACAACGTGGAGGTTTTTATTTATATCAATAAAAATATTATCCGCCGAATTGACTTGAAAGCGGCTTTCCGCAGCATTGCGTTAAGCGACGTGAACATGAGCGTGACCTTTGGAAACGGCAGCGGAAAACAGGTGCTAAACGACGCAAAAGTCTATTATACCAGTACCCTGGCGGACAGAAAAATTATTTTAAAGGGAAACGTCGGCTTAAAGAAGCAAACAGCAGAGGCCGGGCTGAATTTGGTTTACGACCAGCTGAACATTCTTTCTGCTTCGGTTCATTTTAAAGACAGCGGCGGCCGGTTTCAAATTGCAGGCGAGAGCAAAACCGTGTCCGGGGGCAACACGTTTGCAATTGCGGGCAGCAAGGAGCCGGCGGAGCACGGCCTTACGTTTCAATATACGCTGGGCGAATTAGCGGGAACCGGCGAAGTTTTGATGAAATAAGAATGGAAAGGGCTGAAACAATGAAGTTTATGACGGTGTGCGGCAAAATATTTACGTCAGACCTAAAAAAGCTGGCGCGCAACTGGGTGGCAATGGTAATTGCGGCGGGCATTGCAATTTTGCCGTCTTTATACGGATGGGTGAACATCTTGGTTTCGTGGGACCCCTACGGAAACACAGGCGGCGTGAAGGTGGCAGTGGTGAACGACGATGCAGGAACGGCCATTGAAAACATGAACATTGACATTGGCGCGGAGGTGGAGTCGAACCTTCACGAAAATAGCAAGCTGGGCTGGGTGTTCTGCGACACGGAGGACGAGGCAGTGGAGCTTTGCAGAACCGGTAAGGTATATGCCGCGGTGGTTGTTCCCTCCGATTTTTCGGAAAAAATGGTCAGCTTTCTCACCGAGGACATGGAAAAGCCCACCATGCGGTATTATGTAAATGAAAAAATCAATGCCATTGCGCCAAAAATGACCGACAGCGGCATGAATACACTTCAAAACCAAATTACCTCGTCTTTTGCAAAAACCATTGTAGACAAGGTTTTTGAGGTGCTCAACAGCCTCGGCGTGGATTTTGACAGCCACTACGACAAAATCGCAATGTTAAAGGGTTTTGTCAGCTTTGCCGAGGGCGACTTAAAAAGTGTGGACGGCCGTTTAGATAACATGATTTCCAACGCGAAAGACGGCGTAATCTACCTAGATGACTGTAAGGAAGACGCCGACAGGCTGGCGGAAATTTTAGACAAATGTGTCTATTATTCCGAAACCGTAGGGGACAACGCCATGGCGCTTTCTGACCGGCTTCAAAACGTTTCGGTGAATGTGCGGGACGATTTGGTTTCTGCCCGGGACATTCTTACAGACATTCAAACAGCGGCGGCCGACGCAGGCAGCGACGCTGCCGCCACAAAGACAGATGCGGCGGCCGGCATTTTAAAGGCGGAGAACCATTTAGACGACTTTATTTCCACTTTAGAGTCGGTGAACAAAACCTTTGGCGACGCGGCAGACACGATAAATAACGACATTTTGTCGCAGGAGACGAGAGACCAGGTTATTTCAATGAACAAAGGTCTCATTGAAACCGCCGAAGGGCTGAAAGACACACTTTCAGAATTAAATTCCCTGTCCGGCGCAATGTCTTACGGCATGACGGCGTTTGATAACTTGTCGGCTGCGTTTAACGGCTTGAGCGACGGGCTGGACAAGGTGGAAAGTGTGATAAACAAGGCCTATCAAAACGCCGGAGCCGTGGTAAAAAAGGGGTATGAGCTGTCTGCGGCCATTGAAAATAAAGAACCCGTGCAGGCAATTGCCGCAAAGGTGCGGGAGCTTGATGCGCTGCTCTCCGACAATCCCATTTATGCGTCGCTGAAAACCGTTTGCGAAACCATTTTAAAACACATTGACAGCGACGCAGACCTGACCCTTGACTCGCTGAAACTAAGCGCACAACTCACCAGGCTGGAAACCCGCATGGACGCAAGCCGAAACAGCACGGTTTCTTCCATCAGTGCGGCGCAGACCGCCGCCAGGGCCGGTGCAAGGGCCAGCAAGGCCCTTTATAAAACGTTGAAAAATTTAAGAGCCGCGCCTGGGAACACAATCTCCTCGCTGCAGTCGTCGCTTGACGGAATGATCAGCACCTTAAACGACACCAGCGCCATTATAGAAGACGCCGGCGATGCGGACATCAGCAATTTTCAAAAGGATTTAAACCGGTTTATCGGCACTTTAAAAGAGGTTTCAAACGGGCTGGCTAACGTTTCGAACAAGGTTTCAGACAGCGACACGGTTGAAAAGCTGTTAAACGACGCGGCGAAAACCGCCCGCAAGGGCGCAGACCTGGCAAACGACTTAACCGGTCAAATTGACAATTCGGAAATGATGCCCAAAATTTATGAAATGCTGAACAATACCAAAACTGCAGCGTCGGACATTGCATCTGTTCTGTTGGAAAAGAGTGTGGACATTGGGGAATTAAAGAGCTTTGTTGACAAGCTGAAGGACAAAAGCACCATTGCATTAGATGATGTGCAAAGCTTTAAAGACAAGGTAGAGGAGCGGCTTTCACCCTTTTACGACGCCGCCGAAAAGCTGAAAAATGTGATGAACGTGGTGAGCATGTCGGACGTTTCAAAGCTCTTGAACATGGACGGCAGCGGCGAGAGTGATTTTATTTCCGCCCCGGTGAAGGTGGATTCTACCAAGCTGTTCCCCATGGAAAACTACGGCGCGGGGCTGACGCCGTTTTATACCACCCTGTGCCTGTGGGTGGGCGCGGTGTTAATGTGCGCGCTGTTTTCAACCAAAGCGCACAATGTTCCGTTCCCGGTGACTCCCAGACAAGAATATGTGGGAAAGCTGATGTTCTTTGCATTTTTCGGCGTCCTGCAAGGCCTGATTGCAGGCCTGGGAGATGTGGTGCTGTTAAACGTGCGGATGGAGCACCCGGCCCTGTTCGTTCTGCTGTCCATGTTTTACAGCCTGGTGTTCACTACCATTGTTTATACGTTGGTTTCGCTGTTTGACAATGTGGGCAAGGCGCTGGCCGTGGTATTTTTGGTGTTCCAGATTGGCGGCACCGGCGGCACGTTCCCCATTGAGGTTACACCGGCATTTTTCCAAATGATTTATAAAATCATGCCCTTTACCTATGGCATTATGGGTATGCGGGAGTGCGTAGGCGGCATTGTGGCGGCAAATTTGCTGAAAGACATTTGTGTACTTACGGTTTACAGCATTACGTTTTTCCTGATTGGATTTTTCTTAAAATCGTTCCTTGCAAGGAAAATGGCGCCGCTGTCAAAAAAGTTGGGCGAGTCGAACATTTGCGGACATTAAAAACGGCCGGCATTTTGCCGGCCGTTTCGTTTATTCGTTTTCCGCACTGCGCAGAAACGCGGTTTGGGTTGCGCCGCTAAACAGCTCACAAAGGCGCTTTATGTTCTGCTGAATGTCATAATTCATGCCGGAGTTCAGCCAGTCTAACACAAAGCCGATTAACTGGCACTTGTAGTAATGGATGATAATCTCTTTGTCAGCGGAGGAAACGTCATATCCCCGGGCAATTTTGTGAATATATTCTTTTGCAGTAAATTCCGCAATTTTGTTTAAATACCGCTCAAAGGATTCCCGGCTTTGAGACTGGTAAAGGTGCATTACGGCCCTTTTGTTTTTCAGCGCCATATCCAGGGCAATGGTCAGGCAGTCTTCAAACGAGGTCAGGTCTTTGGCCTGTTCAACGATTTTTGCCGCGTCTTCCATCAAAACGGCCTCCGCCAGGCTGGGGAGGTCTTCAAAATGGTAGTAAAACGAATTGCGGTTTATTCCGCAGTCCTCCACAATATCCTTCACGGTGATTTTAGACAGGGGCTTTTCATTTAAAAACTTTAAAAACGAGGCGATAATTGCCTTTTTCGTAAACGACGCCATGAACATTCACGCCCTTTCAAATTACTTGCTGTAATGAAACACCTCTATTATACCACAATTGGCATGCTTTTTCAAGAAAGGGCTTAAAATGAAAAAACCAGACAATATGGCGGGTGTCCGTAAATAGTTAAATGACAAATTTAACTATTTACGGCATCTGTCAGATGGGGTTGGTAAACAACAACGAAAAATGAGTGATGCCAGGTCGAAAGACCGAGCATCACTCATTTTTTATCTCAACACATTTTCTTTTGATATTATGGAGGTATATATTATACAAGAACTGAACTATCTTCGTTGTGGTGATTACTACATTCCGGACATTCGATTGGAAAGGCCGAATATCCGTCTCGGCAAGTGGGGACGGATGCGTAGAGAGTATCTGCGACTGGCACACCCTGTCCTATTCTCCGAACTGGTACTGTCCGAAAAGCTCTACGAGCGTTGTGCCAAAATCGAATCAACAGCCAAGAGCCGTATGGAGATTATCGTGCCACAGCTCATGAAGCACTACGGCGTGGTGGAGAAACTGAAAGCGAGTAATCAGCTTGAATGGGTACGCCAGATGAATTCTTGTGTTGCACAGGCTGAGGAAGCTATAAGGCTATATTATCACAGGATATTGATTCTGGACTGGTTTTGTGCTATAATTAGACTAAAATTAGTCTGGAGGGATTGGAATGTCGAAAGAACTTATTTACTTAGACACTTATATTTTGCAAAAAGATATGCGAATTAGGTTGCCCAAAAGCATATTAGCAAACCTTAATGCAGAAAAAGGGGTGACACAATTTAAGATTTATTATGACCAATCCGAAAATCATATTGTGTTAATAAAGGATGATAACGATAATGAATAAAACCGTAATGCGTAAAGAAGTTGATTATACAAAATCAGTAACACAACAACACATTAAGTCATTAGGACAATACTTCACTAACCCTGCAATTGCTCGTTTTATGTGCGATTGGGCATGCAGAAATGCTAAGACTGTTCTTGACCCTGCGGTGGGCAATAGTATTTTTTTGCAATATGCAGCTGATATTAGCCCTAATTGTGAATTAACTGGTTATGAAATCGACAAGAAAATCTTGGACTTCTTTGGAAATCCAACATCTGCCAACATATATAACTCTGATTATTTATTAAATGGCTGGGATTTACAATTTGATGCCATTGTATGCAATCCTCCATATAATAGATTTCAAGCCGTCTCAAACAGAACGGAAATACTCGAAAATATATGTTCCCATACTGGAATTGAATACAGTAGTTATACAAATTTATATGTATTATTTCTTATTAAGAGTATCTTTCAAATGTCTAACAATGGTCGCTTGGCATATATTATTCCGAGCGAATTCCTTAATTCTAAATATGGTGTTGCAATAAAGAAACTCATGATTGAAAAAAGATTGCTAAAAGCAATCATCAATTTTAGTAACGATAAAGACTTGTTCTTCAATGCAACCACCACTTGTTGTATTCTGCTACTTGACAAGGAAGAGAAAGATGAGGTTCTATTCTATAATCTTGACTCGGTTAGTCAACTGGAAAAATCAACAGCTATACTATTGGAAAACCAAGAGCATCTTAGCGTTAAGTATGGAGAGATTAACCCTAATGAAAAATGGAGAAGTTACCTTTATCGCGAAGAAACAGTATCCTATAGCAATCTTTTGAATCTATCTAACTTCTGTGGAGTTTCAAGAGGAATAGCGACAGGAGCAAATGATTTTTACTGTTTTAACAAAAGTAAGATGCGAGAAAATGATATTGAGGACAGTTATTTCTCAAAGTGTATTTGTAGATCAGCAGATGTCAAATCGATTATCTTCACGGAAAAAGATTTCAGCTCCTTGGCAGAACAAGACAAAACTGTCTACTTGTTGGATGTCCAAGGGGAATTGACGGAAAGCATAAAAAAATATATTAAACATGGCGAAGAAGAAGGCGTTAATAAAAAATATTTACCGGCTGGTCGAACTCCTTGGTATTCTATGGAGCAAAAAAAGCCAGCTCCTATATGGGTAAGTTCTGCATGTAGAGATAAAATTAAGTTTGTAAGGAATATTATGGGAATCAAGGCACTAACTACATTTCACTCTATTTATGTAAGAGAGGAATACGAAAAATATACAGATTTGATTTTTTGTTACTTTCTTACACCAATTGCCCAAACGATACTGAGGGAAAATAGAAAGAAATTGGGAAATGGATTGGAAAAGTTTCAGCCAAACGATTTGAATTCTGCGTTGATGCTGGATGTAACATTGATTACGCCTGAAGATTGTGATCGAATAATGGACATTTATCATTCGCTGACAACAACAATAACAGATGCGGAACTTGATATGTTAAACGGTATATTTCTAAAATATTTAAGTGATTGCTAATAGAAAGAGCGAAGGCAAAACCTTCGCTCTTTCGTTATTCCTCAATATAGTTAGACAAGGATACTGCCACATCTGAAGGAACTCTTTTTACATCAATGCGGATGTTCTCTGGAATTGAAGCTTTTAGTTCCTTTTGCAGTTGTCCAGTCTGGAGAGAATATCTGGAAACATTGAAAATGATTTTGTCATTATAGCGTTCAGCAATGGGTGTGCTATAATGAATAAGTTGATTTCCAGAAATTTTCTAAGTGCCGGGATTAGATTGTGAGCCCGATACTCCCTCTGTCTCTCCAGAAAGGAAAGAGTCAATCAGTTGCTGAAATGTAATTGTCACAAAATCACCTCCCGCTTTTTCTTTTCTTTTTTTCAAGTGCTACTTGGTTTGCTTCCTCCAACACCAGAAGGAACTCTTGCGGTGTGCGTTTGACAGCAGTACTCAGATTTTTGTACATAGAAGATTGAAGATTTCCGTTATTGCTTGGATTCACATAAACATCCGGTATCCATGCTGTCGGGAATACAATGCATTTGTTCAAGCCTATTGTCATGTCATCGTTGAAACTTATCACAAACGTCGCTACATACAAATTGGCTGAAGGATTTTCTTTATAAAAATCAATTAACCCTACCGCTTTTGATATATCGTCCTTATTGGTTCTACCACCTAATACAGCAGACTTGATATTAACATATGATTCCTTGTTGCCATCGTAACAAAATCTAAAGTCAAAGACACCAACTTCAGAGTCTGCGGTGTGTACGCTATCAAAGCCCAGTTGCTTAACACGACTTTCAAGACCTTGGCTAATTACTTCTTCGACAATTCGCCACACGGTACGCCCTTTTGCTGCTTTGCGCCAACCATATGGCATAATATCGGTATTAGCAATTGGAATGTTGCCGATGTGTTTAATTAGTTGATTAAGCTTTTCTTCGAGGTGCTTTCGTTCAACCTCAACAGATGCTAATTGTTCATTACGAGTCATTTACTAATAACCTCCCCAAATGTTATAAATCTCGAAACAAGTCACTCAAAGATATTTCCAATCCATCAGCAATCTTCTTGATGTTCTGGAGTGCAGGATTTCTTTTACCTGCCTCAATCGAAGCAAGATAGGTTCTGTCCATATCAATAGACAGAGCAAATTTTTCTTGACTCTTTCCGGTTGCTTTTCGTAATTGTTGTATCCTCAGACCAAACTCTTTTTGAATATTCAAATGAAGTCCACCTCCATGATTAAACATTATATATTAAAATTTTACTCAATTGTTGCAAATAAGACAACGGATTATAAGTAACAAAATAATAAATCCTAATCAAATTCAATAAATGACCAAGCCAAAAGGCACAAATCGTAAAAAAGTTTGTGCCTTGCTTTTTGGTTTGTAGCGAAAATCACTTCTACGCAGATTGCATAGAAGTAATTCTTAACTTCGACACAGGCTGTGTACAAGTTGGATTTTCCACTTCTGTCCAAGTTGGTCAGAAGTTCGATTTTGAAAATCTGTGCCACGCTGACACGAATTTGGGAAATAGCAGAGCCGACCACCCGTGTCAACGGTCAAAATGAACGGGCTTTGCCCGCCGTTGACAAGTGTGCCCGACTCCGCTTATGGGCAATCAAGGGGCGACGGCAAAAAGTGCTGCCGCTCCTATTCATAGAAAAGATACAATTACGATGGCAATAATTTTATATGTAAATCTTGACAGCAATGGTCGTTTTCTGTATAATGATGTCGTGCAAAGTTTATTCACATACAACTGAATAGCGAAATGTTCATTTATTGAATACGTCGGGATTGCCCGACACGGTATCGGTACACCTGAAGTGCCGAGCTGCTCCACCACGCCATAGGTTCTGTTGGCAGGAGCAGTACGAACACAGAACCCGACTTTGATTTTTCAGAGCCGATTACATAGAACATCATTTGAAGCGAGAGCATTGCTCCCGCCGATTCTTGGTGTTTTGTGTAATCGGCTCTTTTGTTTTGCCCATTTTCAAAAATATGCAGGATGCGTCAAAGTATCAAAATGAGACTTTGAAGAAAGGGCAAAAACGATATAGCTGGGTAGCGTAGAGCAAGATTCTACCAAGGGTCCAAATTTCGCCTACTGCTCATTTTGCCCTCTTGGAATCTTGTTGGGGAGTGCCTTCCCCAAACCCTGCTCACGTCCTCACGGACTTCATATCCCTCGCTTCCGCTTGGGAGCGAAAGCTCGTACATTCCGTCGCTCGTCCTTTCCCCACACAACCCACTTCGTTGGGCTTGTGCGGGGACCCCAAAAGCAAATCGGAAGCGTTACGGCTGCCGCCGATTTTGAATTTTCAAAAATCAAAGGAGGAACCGAATGACCAAAACCAACAACACGCCAAAACGCAACAACATCGTCAAGACTCGTTTGGACGATGAAGAACACGCCGAGTTTATGCGGCAACTAAAAATTTACGATATGAACCAATCAGAGTTTATTCGTGAAGCCATTTCCGGTGCAACCATCCGTCCGGTCATTGTGGCATCCGTCATCAATGACGAGCTGCTGTCTGCCATCGGCAAGCTGACCGCTGAATATGGCAGAGTCGGAAATAATCTCAATCAGATTGCCCGACACCTCAATGAATGGCCTTCCCCCTATCCAGATATGGCTAATGAATTGCGGGATGCCGCCGCTGACCTTGCTACGCTGAAATTTGAAGTTATGAAAAAAAGGTAGGTGATGCTGTTGGCGACATTCAAGCATATAAGCTCTAAAAATGCGGACTACTCCGCGGCCGAGCTTTATCTCACTTTTGAGCATGATGAGTTTACCATGAAAGCCACCCTGGATGAAAACGGCAGGCTTATCCAAAGAGAGGATTATCGTATTGCCACCCTCAACTGCGGGGATGAAGATTTTGCGATTGCCTGTCTCCGAGCCAATCTCCGATACGGCAAAAACCAAAAACGAGAGGATGTCAAAAGCCATCACTACATCATCAGCTTTGACCCGAAGGATGTACTCGACCACGGTTTGACCGTGGATATGGCACAACAGCTTGGCGAGGACTTTTGCAAAAATCATTTCCCCGGTCATCAAGCAATCGTCTGTACCCACCCGGACGGACACAACGGCAGCAAGGTAAGAGTGACCGAGCGTGAGTATTGGGCGAAGAAAAAAGGGCAGTTTGCCTTGGATGAAGAAAATGCCGACCTCACAGAAAAGGGTGAATCCATCAAGCAGACAAAGTTTGAAACGGACAAGGATAAGCTCCGTGAGGAAATCCGTATGGCTCTTTCTGATGCCGTCAGCTTTGAGGACTTCGCTGAGAAGCTTCTCCGCCGTGGTATAGAGGTCAAGGAGAGTCGTGACAGACTTGGAGTCGGCAGAAAAATTGCAGACGAGCCGCAAGCAGCTTGAACGCAACGAACGCCGAATCTCAGAGTTGAAAAGGCTATTTATTCAGATTTACGAGGACAATGCCAAAGGCAATCTGAGTGATGAACGCTACGAGATGATGAGTCAGAACTACGAAGCGGAACAGAAACAGCTTGAAGCAGAGGTTATCGCTCTGTGACAGGAAACTGAAGTACAGGAAAGACAGAACGAAAATATTGATAGGTTCATCCGAACGGCAGATAAATATGTGGACATCGAGGAAATCGACCCATGTATGCTGCGAGAGCTGATAAAGGCAATCTATGTGGAAGCACCCGACAAGTCCAGCGGCAAACGCAGACAGAACGTCCACATCGAATATGACGGTATCGGCTTGATCCCTTTGGAAGAACTTGCGAAAAAGGAAACGGCATGACTTTCGTCACGCCGCCCCTTGAAAACAGTCGTTTTCAAGCATTTTTCAAAATAACTGTTTTACGAAGCCCCGGCTAATGTCTGGTTTTTTTATTATTGTTTTCTTTAGACGCACGAAAGAACACTTTCTACCCAGGTGCGCAATCGCGCACCTGAATAAAAAGCGGTTTGCAGTATGTTTTCTGCAAACAAAGTTGTGTGTGTCCCTTTAATCCCCATTAGGCACATAATCCAATTTCCGAACACAGACAGCGGTGTATATGTGGCCGCATGCAAGCAGGAGGCTTTTCCCGTGCCCCGGGGTGCGGCAACGCATATAAAAAAGACAGCATTGTCAAGTTTGCGTTACGTCTATAAATCCCTTTCCCCTTTTAAGGTGCGTGTGTTCGTTTGTGTGGTGTGTGATGTGTGTGTTGTGTGTAAGGACATGCTTTAACCCTTGCGCTGAGGGCGAAGCATAGCCAAAATCGCCGCCTGCATTGGATTGTGCGCCTAAAGAAAACAATAAATTTCTGCAACAAAAATTATTATACCAGCTTTTTCGCGGAATTTCAAGGAAAAAAGCAAGAAAAAAGTTCACATTTTGAAACACTTTGTTCTGCGTATGCCAAGCGTTCTGCAGGGGAATAGTAAAAGTGGAGTGTGATTGATTTTATGAACAAGAACAGAGGCAAAAACAGGATATGGCTTACAGCTGCAGTTTTTGTCATTGCAGCCGTTATAACTGCAGTTACGATATTTATTTTTCCATATATACAGAAATTATGTGACCCCGCGTCACGAAGAGACTTTCAAAACTGGGCAAGCGCTTTTGGCCCGGCGGCTTTTTTTGCGGTGCTGGGGCTTCAGATTCTTCAAATTGTCATTGCGTTTCTCCCGGGAGAGCCCATTGAAATTTTGTGCGGCGCCCTGTTTGGCACGTGGGGCGGGCTGTTTGTGTGCTTGCTGGGGAGTGTAATTGCCTCCGCATTTGTGTTCTGCATTTCCAGAAAGCTGGGAATGCCTCTTTTTAATAAGCTGTTTGGCGAAAAGATGAAACGGTTCCGTTTTTTAAACGACAGCAGTCAGATTGAAAGCGTAACGTTCTTTTTATTTTTCATTCCCGGAACGCCAAAAGACCCGCTGACATACCTTGCTGGTGTCAGTCCTATAAAGCTTTCGCGATTTTTGCTCATTTCCACCATTGCGCGGATTCCCTCCATCGTTACGTCCACCTTTGTTGGGGCGAATGTGCAGAATGGAAATTTTACCCAGTCTGCCGTTATGTTTCTCGTAACCGCTGCTGTTGGAATTATCTGTATTCGGTTTAAAGAAAATTTGCTTCAGTTTTGTAAAGCGCTGGGCAAAAAGAAAGCACAATAAAAACAGCCGAGTGCAATCACCCGGCTGGTTCATCATCTCGTTTTGTTTAAATATTCTTCCAGCGTTATGCCTTGATTGGTAATCTCCTTGGCCGCTTTTTTTCCCACATAACGGTAATGCCAGGGCTCGTATATAATGCCGGTGATGTCGCTTTTCCCGTTGGGATAGCGTAGGATAAACCCATATTTCCAGGAATTTTTCATCAGCCACTTTTGCACTTTTGTTTTTTCCTGGGAACTGTCTAAATTTTGGTTGTAAGCGTCGGTAACGTCCACCGCAAGGCCTAACTGATGCTCGCTGGTGCCGGGAACGGCAACCGATTTTGCTGCTTCTTTTCTTGCCGCATCTTCGGCATAGCCCTGTTTTTTCAGCCGTCTTACCTTGTCCTCAAAAAGCTGTGTCTGTTTCTCCTGGGTGCGGTATGCAGAACAAATTTTAGGGGACAGGCCTGCCTTTTCGCAGTCCTGCATCATTTTAAGCAAATCGGAATAGCAGCGCTCGTCAATGGAAAGTCCGTTGGGAAGCTGTTTCAACGTCACATCATAGCTGTCCGGCACCTTGTTCCAGGGATTTACCAAAATTAAATTCCAGTCGTCTTCTGCAGACACAGTGGTGGTGTTGGTGTTTAAAAAGGTGTTCACCGTGGCACCGATAGAGCCCATTTTCTCGCCCCAGAAATGGGATGCTGCGCCAAAAAACAGCGCCAGCAGCACCAAAACGGCCAAAAGTGCGCGAAACGGATGTCCGCCTGCTTGTCCTGTATTATGTTTTTGCTGTGTTTCTTTTGTATTTGTCATAGTTTTATCCTCCTGTTTTCTTTGGTGCTTCCATCATAACAGGCCGTTTCTTAAAAATGGCAATCAAATGGCATCAAAACAGCATACTTTCTTTTACATTGAAAGAACTGTTAAACATCATGTAATCACCCAGCGCAATAATAGGGACGGACACCGCAGCGCCGTCTTCATCTTCGTAGTTTACGGTAACAGTCAAAAGTCCATTTTTGTTATCCGCCGTTTTTGTGCTGATGCCTGTGAGTTTTAAGCCAAGATATTTGGCAAACAGCTCTGAAACGGTTTCAATTTGTCCGTTTGCCGGAGTTACCGACTCAGCCGAATCCACTGCCGTGCGCTGCGCAACATAGCCGGTAAAAGAAACCATTTTCCCGCTGTTATCATCCATGATAAAGCTCAGGCCGATGCTGGGATCCTCCTCGCTGTAAAGCACGCACTGCCACAGCACCGCCGTTGCTGAACCGTCGGAAGCAACGGCCAGAAACGGAATGGTTTGAAAGCTGTCATAGCCGTTTTCCGGTAAGGAAACTGCGCTGCCGGAAGCCAAAAACTCTGCTGCGTCTGTCGCTGCACGGTAAACGTCATCTTCGGTCAGTACCTTGCCGGATTCTAAATCCACCCGGGTATATTTGCCCGAAATGAGGCGGATAACGTCTGGCAGCAGAACGGGCGGCGCCAGCTGCGGATTTGTAATTTTATAAAAGTCAGCCAAATCGCCGGCGTTTTGGTCTTCCACCGTGGCGGTAATGCCGGGAAAGGACAGACCAAAAACAACGGCCAAAACAGACACCAAACCGAACAGCCAGTTTTTGTGTTTCATGAACTGCGGCCTCCTTTCAGCTCCACCGTTACCGTGGTTCCCTCGCCAGGTTTGCTGGCAAACCGAATTGTGCCGCCGTGAAGCTCGGCAATTTTGGCACATAAAGCAAGACCTAAACCAACGCCGCCCTGCTTTCTGGAACGGGACTTGTCAACGCGGTAAAACGCTTCCGTGATGTGGGCCAGGGCTTCCGGCGGAATTCCTTTGCCGTTGTCTGCCACCGCAATGCGGCAGCCGTCGGAGAGCATAGCAACCTCAATGCGGATGCTGCCTTCGCCCTCCATGGCTTTTTTTGCGTTATCCAAAAGATTTAACAAAAGCGAGGAAAACAAGTCCGGCTCTAAAAGGCACGTGCCCTCCTGGCAGCTGCAATTTAAGGCAACGCCTTCTTTTTGATAAATCGGTTTTAAAGAGGCAACGGTTTCCCGCACAATTTTTGCCGGCGAAAGGGAAGTCTTCACAAGGTTTTTCTTGTCTGTTACAAACAGGTCCAGCAGTTTAAACGAAAGACTTTCTAACCGTTTCCCTTCAGAAAATATATAGTTTGCGGCCTCCGCCTGCTCCTCTGCCGACAGGGTTTGCCCCCGCAGCAGGTCGGCGTAGCCAATAATAGACGTCATGGGCGTTTTCATTTCGTGGGCAAAGCTGCCGATAAACCTGTCCTGCCGTTCCATTGCGTCTTTTAAATCGTGCACGCTTTGTTCCACCTGCTCGGCCATTGCGTCAAAGTCTGAGGAGAGAGAGCCAACCTCGTCGTTTGTGAAGATTTCAGACCGGAAAGACAAATTTCCTGACGCAATTTCCTTCGACGCTTTGGACAACACGGAAAGGGGGCGGGTGAGCATATACGACATGCTGTAGGCTAAAACTGCGCACAGTAAAATCATAACGAAAAAGATGCGGTAATAGGTTGCCAAGTTCCGCGCCCGTGTGATGTAGATGGAGGAGATGTCGTAGGCCACGGTTAAATAAAGCTTGTCCGCACCGGCCGAAGTCTGTCCCGAAAGCTGCAGATATCGCTTATTCTGCGCGTCTTTAAAATTTGTTACCAGGCAGTGATCACCGGTGAGCCGCTCAGAAACGTCGGAAAAATATGTGGTGACGCTGCCCTGCTCGTAGAGGGTTTCCGTTTCAGACGACAAGTTAAGCCCCGCCCAGGAAAATAACCCCTGGGAGGTCATTTGCTTGAGCGTTTTGGGAATGGTTACACTGTCTGCCTGGGTGTTGGTGCCGTTTACAATTTGCAGTGCCCCCAGCATAAGCTGGTAGGACTTTAAGGCAGTTTCCTTCTCCTGATTTAAGGAGGTTTGAAACGACACGTTAATCAGCGCGCCGCCGCCAATGCCAATGAGAAACGACAAAAGGCAAATCATGCAAAGAGTTATTTTGAATCGGAATTTCATTTTGGTACCTCAAGTCTGTAGCCCACTTTGTTCACGGCTTTCAGTTCCTTTTGCAGGCTGGCCTTTTTTCGCAGCCGCTGCACATGCAGGTCAACGGTTTTGCTGCCAAATTCAAACTCGCCGCCCCACACCCGCTCATAAATGGTTTCCCGGTAAAGGGCTGTGTTTGGGTTGCGGATGAACAGCAGCAAAAGGTCATATTCTTTTCTGGTCAGCGGAATTTCGGTGTTCCCCCGGCGAACGCTCATGGAGCGCATATCTACGGTGAGACCTAAAATAGATATGGTGTCGTCGGTTTTTTGGTAACGGCGGAGCACAACATCAATCCGGGCTAAAAGCTCTAACACCTCAAAGGGTTTTACAATGTAGTCCTCCGCGCCCATGCGCAGGCCCTTCACCCGGTCTTCCACCGCGCTTTTTGCGGTGATGAATATTACCGGAATTCCTAAGGGGCGGATATATTCTAATAGCTCAAAGCCGTCTGCTTTGGGCAGCATAACGTCTAACAAAACAAGGTCATAGGCGGTTTCGTCAATTTTATCGGCGGCAGCCTCCCCGTCGAACACACAGTCGCAGAAATATCCCGCCTTTTTCAAGCTGAGCTTAATTAAATTGGAAATTGGCTGTTCGTCTTCGACGACCAGAATTTTAATCAAGACTGTCACTCCCTTTTTTATTACATTACATCATTTAAGCATCAAAACGGCATATTTTACACTGGGTTTGTAACGCAACCGTTTTCCGTTTCATAGGATACTATTAGCGATTGAAAAGAGGGGGAGCGCAGTGCATATATTTTTTTCAGGTTTTGAAGCGGTTGTTTTGGCTTTGGTTCTGTCGTTAGATGCGTTTGTTGTCAGCTTTGCATATGGTGCGGACAAAATTAAAATTCCCGCGGTGTCCGTGTTGATTATTAATGTTCTATGCAGCTTTATTTTGGGCGTATCCATGCTGGCGGGGGAATTTTTTAAACAGCTCATTCCGCAGTGGCTGGAAATTGCCATTTCCTTCACCATTTTATTTCTTTTGGGGCTTGCCACGCTTTTTGACAGTGTTACAAAAGCTATGATACGAAAGCACAATTCCATAAAAAAGCAAATTCATTTTAACATGTTTCAGTTCCGGTGCGTTTTAAGCATTTATGCCGATCCAGACAAGGCAGACAGCGACAGGTCGAAAACCATTTCGCCGGGAGAAGCGGCCTCGCTGGCCGCGGCGCTGTCATTAGACGGGGCGGCGGTGGGCTTTGGCGCGGCCTTAGGCAGCATAAGCCCCTGGGCGGTGGTTGCCTGCTCGCTGGTTACCAACGCGCTGGCAGTTATGCTTGGCTGGTTTTTTGGAAACAAAGCGGCCCAGAAAATACCCTTTAACCTGTCCTGGGTCAGCGGCGCCATTTTAATTATGCTGGCAATTTCGAAACTGTTTTAAGTTATATTATATCATAAAGCTTACAAAGCAAGATTCCTGCGTATATTATACCACAATTGATACATAAAAGAAAGGTAAAACAAAAAGGAAATAGTTGCCAGACACAAATAAACGCCCGAAAGGGCGTTTATTTGTTTTGGAAAAGCGTTACCTCGTCTACTTTGCCCCGCGGCGTAAAACCGGCTTTTAAATAGGCGCGGTTTGAACAGGGGTTGGACAAGTCGGCATACAGAATGGGTGTTTTTTTTCTGCTTATAATATCGCGGCTTAGCTGTGCGGCCAGAGCTGTGGCAAGGCCGCTCCCGCGATAGTTCGGCCTGGTGTAAACGCCGCTGATGGAAACATGGGTTTCGGTTTCTCTGGTGGTTCGCGCCATTGCCGCCACCGTTTCACCGTCTTTGATGATGAAAACACACGAATTTTGCACAAATTTTTTTGCGTTTTCCACGCAGTCGGCGGGCAAAACAGCTTTGCCATGGCAGGCAAATTCGAATGCTGCCATACATTCTGCAATTTGGTTTACGTCGCCGGATGAAGCTGTTTCAATGGAAAAAGAAACATTTTTTGGAAAAATAGGATGTTTATTTTCATAACTTTCCATGTGAATGCGCGTTTCACAAAACGTTTTGTGTTTGCGTAAGGGCTGCACAAGCATATCCGCAATTTCCGGCCGGGCGACAAACCGGAACGAAGTGCTGTTTTGAAACGTTTCATAAAAATAATCTGTGAGCAGCGCCGCCGATTCTGCGCTTAAGTCCGCCGCCGTCCAAATCCAAACAGGCGCCTCCGGCGACGCCATACCAAGGATAAAATCCGTTTCGTCGCTTACCAAAAGCAATGGGTTTTGTTTGATGCATTCCATCAATTGAAACGGAACAATATCCTGCAAATATCTGCAATCGAGAAAAATTGGGTGTGATTGGCTGATGTTTACGAGCATGGCTGACTCCTCCTTAAAAATTAAGAATATAACAAAAATTCAAAAAAGTCAACAGCGCAAAAAGAACGCGCACTGTGCCGAATAAAATTTATGCGCGGGCAAATACTAAAAGAAAATGCATGAAATGCGTTTTATGAGGAGTTGAAATTTATGGATTATAAAGCATTGGCAAAATCAATTTTACATGACATCGGCGGTGAGGAAAACGTTGTATCTTTTACACACTGCGCTACGCGCCTAAGGTTTAACTTAAAAGACGACAACAAGGTGGACAAAAAGCACTTAGACGCCACAAAAGGCGTTATGGGCGTTGTGAACAAGGGCGGCCAGTTTCAGGTGGTCATTGGCAGCGACGTGCCCAACGTTTACCGCGAGCTGAACATGATGGGCAGCTTTGGCGGCACAGAGGGAGAAAAAAACGAAACGGACGACAGGAACGTTTTTGTCCGAATTTTAGACACCATTGCGGGCATTTTTACGCCCATTATCCCCGCCATTACCGGCGCGGGTATTTTAAAGGCGTTTATGGCGCTGCTGGTGGCCTTTGGGTGGATTGACAACACCTCTCAGACCTACAGCATTTTAGCCGTGTTTTCCGACGCGGCGTTTTATTTTCTGCCGTTTTTAATTGCATATTCTGCGGCGCGCAAGTTTAATTGCAACGCCGTTATGGCAATGTCTATTGCAGGAATTTTGCTCCATCCGAATTTTGTAACTATGTTAAATAAGGTAAAAGAAACGGGGGACGCATTAAAGTTTATTGGAATACCTGTAACGCCGGCCACCTATTCGTCGTCGGTCATACCCATTATTTTGGCGATTTGGCTCATGTCATACATTGAGCCCATTGCGGACAAAATTTCGCCCAAACCGGTGAAGTTTTTTACAAAACCACTGATTACCCTGGTGGTAACAGGGGCAATTTCCATCACGGTTTTAGGGCCTCTGGGAACGATAATTGGTAACGGAATTGCCGCGGGAATTTCGTTCTTAAACAACTATGCAAGCTGGCTTGTTCCGCTGATTATCGGCGCGGTTTCACCGCTTTTGGTTATGACAGGCACGCATTACGGACTCATTCCCATCGGTATTAACAACATTGCCACAGCCGGATTCGACACCATTGTAGGCCCGGGTATGCTGGGTTCGAACATTGCCCAGGGCGGCGCGGCCTTTGCCGTGGCGCTGAGAACAAAAAGCAAAATCATGCGGCAGGAGGCATACTCCTCCGGCATTACGGCGGTTTGCGGAATTACAGAGCCTGCCCTTTACGGTGTGAATTTAAAACTGAAAAAACCGCTGATAGCGGCAATTATCGGCGGTGCGGCTTCCGGTCTTTATCTTGGAATTACAGGCGTTGGGCGCTACACCTCCGGTTCTCCTGGTCTATTGGCACTGCCGGGCTATATTGGAACAGAAGGCTTCACAAACATTACAAACGCCGTAATCGGAAGTGCAATTGCCTTGGTGGTGTCCTTTGTTGCGGCGTTGATTTTGGGCTTTGACGACGTAAAAGACGGTGAACTGGCAACCGCAGACGGCGGGAAACAACAATTTGGCGATATGCAGGCCGCAGGCGGCGAAGAAAAAAGCGCCGGAACCGAAATCCTCTGCGCTCCGGTGAAGGGTAAAATCATACCTATTGAAGAGGTGAAAGACGAAACCTTTGCCGAAAAGGTGCTGGGCGACGGCGCGGCGGTGCTGCCTGACACAGGGCTGGTGGTTTCACCGGCCGACGCAACGGTGGAAACAGTGTTCGGAACGAACCACGCGGTGAATCTGGTAACCGACGGCGGAGCGGAGCTTTTAATTCACATTGGAATTGACACCGTGAAGCTGAAAGGACGGCACTTTAAACCCATGGTAAAAGACGGCGAAAAGGTAAAACTGGGTCAGCCCTTAATTGAGTTTGACCTTGACAAAATTAAAGAAGAGGGCTACGATGTTACCACGTCGGTGGTGGTAACCAACTCCGGCGATTATGCCGCAATTGACAAAGAAAGCGGCGAAGCTGTGGAGAAAAAGCCGTTTTTAACGCTGACGGGAGGGAACGAATAGTTTATGAAAAGCAAATTCCCAAAGGATTTTTTGTGGGGCGGGGCAGTTGCCGCAAACCAGTGCGAAGGGGCCTATAACGAGGACGGAAAAGGCCTTTCCGTTCAGGACGTTTTGCCCCGGGGAATCCGGGGACAGCGGACAGACGTGCCAACGGAAGACAACTTGAAGCTAAAAGCAATTGATTTTTACCACCGTTATAAAGAAGACATTGCGCTGTTTGCCGAAATGGGGTTTAAGGTGTTTCGAACGTCGATTGCCTGGAGCAGAATTTTTCCCAACGGCGACGACGAGGAGCCCAACGAAAAAGGGCTTGCATTTTATGACGATTTGTTTGACGAGTGTTTAAAGCATGGAATTCAGCCGCTGGTTACGCTCTCTCACTATGAAATGCCGCTGGCGCTGGGGAAAAAATATAACGGCTGGATGGACCGGCGCACCATTTCGTTTTTTGAGCGGTTTGCCAAAACGGTGTTCGAGCGGTATCAAAACAAGGTAAAATATTGGCTTACGTTTAACGAAATTAACGCCATTTTAAAAGCGCCTTTTATGTGCGGCGCAATTATGACCGATAAAGAAAAACTCACAGAATCGCAGCTTTACACCGCCATGCATCACCAGCTTGTGGCCAGCGCGTCGGTGACGAAGCTGTGCCACGAAATCATTCCAGACGCCATGATAGGCTGCATGATTTTGGGCGTTACGGTGTATCCGCTTACGCCGTCGCCGGACGATGTAATCAAAACCATGCTCCGTGACCGGGAAACCTATCAGTTTGCCCACATTCATGCCCGGGGGGAATATCCCAGTTATCTGCTTCGGTATTTTGAGAAAAATAATATTGGGGTGGACATCACCGACGAAGACAAAGAAATTTTGAAAAACACCGTTGATTTTATTTCCTTCAGCTACTATTCCAGCATTTGCGAAAGCGCAAATGAATCTGCAAAAATGACCGGAGGAAATTTAAGCAAGGGGTTTATTAACCCCTATTTAAAGTCCACGGACTGGGGCTGGCAAATTGACCCTAAGGGCCTGCGGTACACGCTGACAAAGCTTTACGACCTGTATTCTTTGCCGTTGTTTATTGTGGAAAACGGCCTGGGGGCAGAGGATGTTTTAACAACCGGGGAAAATGGGGAGAAAACCGTAAACGACGACTACCGGATTGCATATTTAAACGACCATCTTGTTGAGGTGGAAAAGGCTATTGACGACGGAATTCCCGTAATGGGATATACCTCCTGGGGGTGCATCGACATTGTCAGCGCCTCTACGGCAGAAATGAAAAAGCGGTACGGCTATATTTATGTTGACCGGGACAACGACGGAAAAGGAAACCTGGAGCGGTATAAAAAGAAGTCGTTTTATTGGTATAAAAATGTAATTGAAACAAACGGAGAATCGCTTAAGCGGTAAGGAATAGCCAAACACTGATAAAAACCCGGCATTTATGTGAAAGTGCCGGGCTTTTTTGCGCTTTGCTCTGTCAAATTGTTAATATCTATAAAAAAATGTCTATTAAAGTAAAATTTTAAGACGGACAATTAACTCCTTACTTTTTATTTGTGCTTCCTTTCATCATTCTATAACAAAAAACATAAGATTATTCATCTATCTCAACAACCAACTTTTTAAAAAGCTCAACTTGTTCCTCAGTAGGCTTGAAGTCGGGATGCGAACAACAAGGAATGGATGGTTCTCTTCCATCGCTTGAATAAAATGGTGATAATGTATCATTTTCATATAATTTTACATCTTCAGGATTATCAAAATCAGGAATTTGATACGGCTTACCGCCTTCAAGCATAGAACGATTTGCTAAAATTGCAACAGACGACATTGCAATAGCAGATTTTAGGTTAAAAGGATGCTCCGGCTGGCGATTTTCGTTTATACATTCAATAAACATTCTCGCTGTAATGAAATCAGCTCCGCCATGGCCGGTTTTTTCTATCAAATCCTCGTCCTTATCATTCCATTGTGCGTCATAAAGATTGATTTCATCTTTGCCCTCAGGTTTTGTCCAATCATTATATCGAAGCATTATTTTGTTATCCATACCTCGCAGATTTTCCACCTGTCCCTCAGTTCCGCAAATACGATATGCATTATGATGACCGCCAAATGCCGCACATCCTGTGATTCTGAAGATTGAGCCATCATCATTTTGTGTAGTAATAATTGCTGCTTTGTCACCACTGTAAGAAGCAGTAGCTACATCCCCCTCGGTTGGAGCATATGCCGCAAATGCGGTTACAACCTGAGGGGTTGCTCCCGTTGCACACATAATGGGACCTAATGAATGCGTTATATAATATGTTCTCGGCAAAAAATTTCGCCAATGCTTTTCAAAGTAATTATAATCTTTTTTGAATTTAGTATCCTGAGGATTTCCCGGATGATTATATTCTCCCTCGGCATATAATATTTTGCCGAGAGTTCCGCTTTTACATACCTTTTGCATCTCTCGATTGAAAATCATCTGTGGATAATTTTCGGCAAGAAAATATATTGAATTTGTATTTTTAAATGCCTGGGCAAGCTGTACACCTTCCGCCATTGTACCATTGCTGATACATTCAGAGAACACATGAATTCCTTTTTCAAAACACTTTATAGCATAAGATGCATGCTCATGGAAATAGTTTGCCAAGATAACTGCATCTATACCCGAATTTAAAAATTCATCAAAATCGGAATAAAACGGAATATCTCCCAAGCTATCCTTTCCGTATTTAATTCTGTCGCTGTTTTTTTCACAGGCAGCAACAATTTCACAATTTAACAACATAAAAGACTTGACAAGGTCTACTCCGCGTATATTTGTTCCAAATACTCCTATTTTAATTTTTCTCATAATTAAACCTCCTGTTACTTAATTAAAAATAAACACATTAAACCTATAAACGAAATCAATACCGATAACATTTCGCATTTAGATACCTTCTTGCCAGTAAATAAACAAATCAGCGTTGAAATAATCATAACACCGCCTGTTACCATAGGATATTGAACCGAAGCATCCACAAAAAGAAGAGCTGCAACTAAAATATAGTTTGCTAATCTGTTTGCAATTCCGCTTCCCAAGCATGCAAAAACCACCTTCGAATTAGTTTTTGGAAGTTTTTCCTTCCTCGAAATAATAAAGAGCATAATAGCAGAAAGTGCAATTGAGCAAACAGATGTAAGAATTGAATATCCTGCTGGGCTTGTCTTGGTATAATCCGCCGCGGTGAAAATCTTTGTTAGAACGCCTGACATACCATTTAAAACAAAAACTCCCAAATAGTATTTTGTTCCTTTTTTGCTCTCACCCTTTTGTAATGTAAACAAAATAGCTATTAAAATGCAGACAAAGCATAATCCCTTTGATAATGTCATAGCCTCATTATAGAATATTATACCAATAGCAAACGGAAGTGCCATACCGCCAAGCATTGAAAACACAGAATATACCGAAAGATTTATTTTATCCAACGCTTTAAAAGAACATATTGTAAATAACAGTCCATTTACTGCTGCTATCATTGCTATTATAAATGTAAAGGGCGAAAATTCAAAAGAAAATTTGTTTATAATTAAAAGTGCGAGAAATCCGGCTATTCCGCTGTAAAAAGAAAATTCGAAGCTCGCCTTAAATGAACTGCCCTTTTGTTCCCTGTATATATCCTTAAACCAAAAGCACCCTGAAAAAATCAATGTCGAGAGCATTATAAGTCCATAATACATACTCTCACCCCCTTCCTGCGAAACGTGAAATGATTATATCATAAAAAAACACTGCAATAAATAGAAATTTTCTATATTTACATATAAAATAGTTTGATAATGTATTGAAAAATGCTTTTTTATGTGTTAATATGTGTCAGGGAGGGTGATATATATGAGTAAGAACATATGCAAATTTTCGGAATTTATTTCTCTTAATAGGCTAACTGTTTCCAATTTTGTACATGAAACAAATAAAAATGTTTATTCAAAGGAGTCTGTACTTGCTCAGAACAGGGCAATTCTGATTTCAACCGGACGAGGAGAAATTCACTTTTCAGGAAAAGTCTGTCCGTATACATCAGGAAATCTTATATTCGGCTTTAAGGGTGAAACGATGAAATGTGTGTCACAAGCGGATTCCGAATATATGTATTTAGATTTTGACGGTTTGCGTTGTGAAGAGCTTTTTCATCGTTTAAATATCAATCATTATTCAAGATGTTTTCAAAATTTTGAAAGTGTTGTCCCCCTTTGGTTCGAGAGTCTTGCCAGAGCGAAAAAAGAAACAATCGACCTGGTTAGTGAAAGCATGCTTCTGTATGCTCTTTCAAAAATTATAAGCAAACCTGATAAAAACAACTGTATATTAGAGCAGATATTTGAGCTGACCGATAAATCCTTTACCGACTCCAAACTTTCCATAGAATATATTTCTAAAGAATTATCATATAATTCAAAATATCTGTCACATTTATTTAAAAATAAAGTTGGAATGGGCTATAATGAGTATCTTCGGAATATGCGTATTAAATTTGCGATTTCTCTCTTTGACAGCGGTCTTGATAGCATAAAAAATGTAGCAGCTCTGTCGGGATATAATGATGCTTTGTATTTTTCATCTGTGTTCAAAAAGGTTGTTGGTATGACGCCAACACAATATTTAAATAAAAAAGACTGCTGACTTTTCTCTAATGGTAACACCTATCTCATATGCCTTTTCCCCAAGTTCAAGTAGTAAATCAATAGTAAATTCAAGTTTCATATTTGCCAAATGCCCCGTTTTCAAGTGATATTGTGAATTATCGTTTATTATCAAACAAAAAATTGCATATTAGAATTTTTTACAAAGATCAACAATTGACACATTATCAAAATCATGTTAAGATTAAATTAAAACAATAACTTGTGTGGTAAAGGAGAAGAAACATGAAAAAACATACGCGTAAAATGTTAAAAGTTTGTTCCTGTTTTGTAATACTCATAGTGTTAACATACTCCTGTTTGGCGGTTTATTCTGCTTTTGCCATGACAGAGGAACAGATTTTGGGCTATGGTTATCAAATTGTTCCAACCGGAGTTGGAAATCAAAACAGTTATTCCAGCGGTTCATCAGATTACAGCAGCTCATCAGGCTACGGTGGTTCATCAGATTATGGAAGTTCTTCAGGCAGATACAACAGTTCTTACACCGGATACGGCCATACATACAGCGGAAGCAGCAGCTCCTTTGGTTTTGTTGAGGGCGTCATTGTAATCGTCTTTATTATAATCGTGATTGTCTCAATTTACAGCGGCGTGAAAAAAGGTCAGGCGCAAACGAGACAAACAACATATGCCCCGCCGCAGCCAAAACCAAATCCGTTTATAAAGCCCGCTGTCAGCCCGGAAGCAGAAATTCGGCGCACAGACCCCAATTTTTCAGAAGAAGCCTTTCTGGCCTGGGCAAACGAGGTGTTTATTACGCTAAACGTCGCCTGGACGAAACAAGACTGGAAGATGATTCGCCCCTTTGAATCGGAAGAGCTTTTCCGGGAACATTCTATGCAATTGGACGAATATATCCGCAACGGCACGGTAAATTATCTGGAACGCGTTGCTGTGAAAGACAGCTTTATTGATCGCTATTATGTTGACCAAAATAAAGAATATATTGTGGTTAAAATGCGTACAAATATGATTGATTATGTAAAAGAAACCGAAACAGGCCGCATTTTAGCCGGCAGCACAACGCAGCTGTGGGAAATGGTTCATACGCTTACATTTATGCGCACAGCCGGCGTACAAACCGTAGAACATCCCGAAACACTTCATGTTACCAATTGCCCCAACTGCGGCGCGCCTACGGAAATTACCTCGGCCGGAGAATGCCCCTATTGTAAATCGGTTATTACGTCCGGAACATTTAACTGGGTACTTTGCAAATTCATCGGAGAAAATCTTTAATTTAGAAAGGAAGAATGATTATGGGACTGATAAAAGCCTTTACCGGCGCATTTCGTTCAGAACTGGCAGACCAGTGGAAAGAATACTTTATCTGTGAAAGCATGACCGGCAGCACATTAATGCAGCTCGGAAAAAAACGCATAAATGATACCAATTATCAATCCAGCAATACCAAAGGCAGCGAACACATTATTACCAAAGGCAGCTTGCTGGTGGTGAACGAAGGCCAGGCTATGATTGTAACGGAACAGGGTAAAATTATCGACTTTACCTGTGAGGCCGGGGCATATACCTTCGACAGCGGCACCGAACCTTCCATGCTCACCGGAACGTTCTCTGAAGGTTTAAAAGAGTCTTTCCGCAATTTGGGCAAACGGTTCACTTTCGGAGGCGACACCGGAAACGACCAGCGCGTATATTATATCAACACAAAAGAAATCCTGGGCAACAAATATGGTTCCGCACAGCCTATGCCCTATAACGACCCATACTATAAAACCGTGCTGTATATCCGCTATTTCGGCATGTTTACGTTTCAAATTACCGACCCGCTGGTGTTTTATCACAGCATCGCCGGAAATGTCAGTGACTCTTATGACAGCGACCAGCTTTTAGAGCAGTGCCGAGGCGAATTTTTAACTGCTCTTGACACCTCTATTAATCAGCTGTCTATGAAAGGCGTTAAATTCAGCGAAATCCCTTCACATCAAATGGAACTGGCTGATAGTATGAATAATGTTTTGGACAACACCTGGAAACGGCTGCGCGGTCTGGAAGTAACAGCGGTTAGTATAGAAAAAATTACACCCGACGATAAGTCGCGTTCCAGAATTGAAGATTTTGACAACGCTGTAATGCTGGGTACCAACCAGAGCGCCATGCAGGGCCGTATGACTGCGGCACAGGCGGCCATGTTCGAAAACATGGGAAAACAGCCCGGCGGCGCCGACAGCGGCAGTATAATGAATGCCATGGTTGGCATGATGGGAATGAACATGATGCA
The DNA here is from genome assembly GCF_037235575.1 of Congzhengia sp. Lineage (NCBI taxonomy): Bacteria > Bacillati > Bacillota > Clostridia > Eubacteriales > Oscillospiraceae > Congzhengia > Congzhengia sp. The sequence goes on from NZ_JAXUNN010000006.1 coordinate 68,647, forward strand.
AAACATGACAAATGGTCAGACGGGAACCCCTGCCCAAAACCAGTCTGCCGCGCCTGCACCTGCGACAGCCGCTGTATGGGTATGCAAATGCGGAACTGCCAACAGCGGAAAATTCTGTATGGAGTGTGGAGCCAAACGTCCGTTTTATCAATGCGATAAATGTGGCTGGAAACCGGAAAATCCAAGTAATCCGCCGAAGTTCTGTCCTGAATGCGGCGACCCCATAAACGATGACGATTTAAAATAAATAAAAAGTAAACCACCGTTATAAAATGCACCTTCAAAACTGTCTTACTTTTGGAGGTGCATTTTATTGTACTCTAAAAACCAGGAGTTATGCGCGTAATTTACAGAATGCAACAAAAAAATGAGTGCCGTTCAGAACTTGCGCAAAACCCGGCACCTTATTATCCGTTTCGTCATAGGCAAACGAAAGAATCTGGTTCTCTTCTAATCCTGTGCCTTTTTTCCCTCGTACATCTGTTTGTCGGCAGCTGCAACCAGCAGATTCAAAGTTTGTGCATCCTCCGGATAGGACGCGCTGCCTACGCTAAAGCCCTTAAAGGGAATTCCATCGCAGTCGCGCATATTAAACTGTCCTACTTTTTGACAAATTAAGTGGTCATGCTTCCCGTTGATATGAAGGAAAACAAATTCGTCTCCTGAAATTCTGTAAACAGTTCCGAAAGATGAAAAACCGGCGGAGAAGCTGTCAGAAAATTGCTTTAAATACAGATCGCCCTTAACATGGCCATAGTCGTCATTTATAGATTTAAAATTATCTAAATCTATAAAAAAGAGCGTAAATGGAATGTGGCTGTCAATCAAAGCCTGGGCTTCTTCAAAAAAAGCCGTCCGATTTTTCAAACCGGTTAGAGCATCAAGCCTGAGCGCAATCCCAAATTCCAAAGCATTTTGGTTCTCGCGGCGAAAGGAATAAAAAATCTGATATGTCATAAGCGCATTTGCGGCGGATGCACACAGTGATAATATTTTTGTAATTTTTGCGCCGAAAGAAGGCATATCGAAAATCATCGTATAATTTAGCAGGATGGCAAATAAACACCAGGATACTCCAAGCCAAAGTAAAAGCTTTTTCGTCTTTTGGTCTGCGTTTTTTAAAATATACAAAAATTTTTGGGTGACGAACTTAGAAAACGGCCGTATTGTAAGCACGTACAGCCCTGTCTGTACCGCCAGTAAAGAAATCTTATAACTCCATTGGGGAAAAAGGCTTGAAACTTGGGCGGACAAAACAAAAATCAGCATAGTATAAATCCAGCAGGAGCACATAATAGAAACGCTGTAACTGACGGGCTGACGGTACAAAAATGTCAGCGGCACCAGATATACTACGCCTAATACCATAAAAGCCCCGCTGCCCAATATATTCAATTTACCAAGAAGCAAGCCAAATGTACTGAAGACCAAAACCGTAAAAATACCCATTACCAATATGACTGCAAAAGTGGAAACCCTTTTTGCAGAGCATTTATGAAACGTGTACATATTCACGCAGAGCATCTCTAACATGGCAAGCACAAAAAAAATATTTTCCACGGCCAGTCACCCATCCTGTCAAAACTGCTTTTTTCTTAATTATACTATATTTTATGATTGGATTCAAGTTAAATTTTAAAACTCAGTCCTGCGAAAAACAGTTATGCCATACTGTTTACTGGCTGACAGCTGTCTGGTGATATACAAGATAAGAAATGGTAAGAAAAGTGAAACCTTAATTTTTATAAAAATACGGCGAGCCTTATGGCTCGCCGTAACGTGGTGCGAGTGTTCTTACAGAACCTAATCAGAAATGCAGTAAAATCAAGGGTTTTGACAGTCGATAAACAGTATTAAACTATAAAAAGTGAACATCATTACTCTGAAATATCACGAAGATTGAAAATCGTGATATTTTTCTATTTTAAAGCGAAGAATGTTTTGCGGTTATATCCCAAAAAAACATTGATATTTCTAAAGAGATGCGGTATAATATTAAATAGGAGGTGTTTACCATGATTAACCGACCAATTTATATTAATAAGATAATGTCCTATGCGGATACTCCGTTTGTAAAAATCCTGACCGGAATACGTCGTTGCGGCAAATCGACCATTTTGAAGCTACTGATGGATGAGATGAAAAAACGTGGTATCCGTGACGAACAGGTTTTACACTACAGTTTTGATTCTTTGGAATATGAGGACATTAAGACAGCAAAGGCTCTGTTTGCCCACTTGAAACAGCATTTGTTTTCGCAGGGTAAGACCTACCTTTTCCTCGATGAGATTCAGGAAGTAAAGTCATGGGAAAAAGTTGTAAACTCTCTCATGACGGACTATGATGTGGACATTTATGTGACCGGCTCAAATTCCCGGATGATGTCCTCTGAGATATCCACCTACCTGACCGGCCGTTATATTTCATTCCGCGTCTATCCTTTGTCCTTTTCTGAATATATGATTTTCCGAAAGGAATACACGGAAGTTCTGGATTCTCACACAGAGCTTGCAAATTATGTGCGGCTTGGTGGGTTCCCCGCGGTTCATCTGCAAAAATATACGCCGGATGAGGTCTATACCATCGTTAAGGACATTTATAATTCCACGATCTTCACAGACATTGTCAGACGCAATCAAATCCGCAAGGTGGATCAGCTCGAGCGTATTGTAAAGTTCGCCTTTGACAATGTGGGACGGACTTTTTCCGCCGCTTCTATTTCCAAGTATCTGAAAAGCGAAAACCGAGCGATTGATAATGAAACGGTCTATAACTATCTCAGCAAGCTGGAAAGCGCCTATATCCTCCACCGTTGCTCCCGCTTTGACGTACAGGGTAAAGAAATCCTGAAAACGCAGGAAAAATTCTATCTGGCGGATACGGCGCTGCGTTACAGTGTGTTGGGATATTCGTCGGACAGCGTGGCCGCTATGCTGGAGAATGTCATTTATCTGGAATTGCTGCGCCGCGGATATAAAGTGTACGTTGGAAAGCTGGACAATGCGGAGATCGATTTCGTTGCTACCAGGCAGGAAAATAAGCTGTACATTCAAGTAGCTCAGGAGATCGGCTCTCCTGAAACAGAGAAACGTGAATACGGCAGACTGCTCGATATTCGAGATAACTACCCCAAATATGTATTGCGCACAGACGCATTCGCTGGGGGCAATCATGAGGGAATTAAGACCATGCACATTGCGGATTTTCTGCTGAGTGCTGAGTATTAAAAAGGAAAGGATGTGTTAGTGGTGGCAGAAAGAAAATATCAATTTGAACGGCTAACGCCAACCGACAATATTGATTTAGATGTATATGAAGATGCAATTAATTACGTATTTGAAAACCCTGATGTAAAAAATGTTGCAATCTCGGGTGCTTATAGTGCCGGAAAAAGCAGCGTTTTAGCGTCATACAAGAAAAAGCATGGTGACTTACGCTTTCTGCACATTTCGCTTGCACATTTCAAGTCGCCTGATCAAGATGAGGAAGCAGAAGTAAAAGAATCTGTCTTAGAGGGGAAAATACTCAACCAATTAATACACCAAATTCCAGCTGATAAAATTCCACAGACAAATTTTAGAGTGAAGAAAAAGGTTGGTTCTAAAAGTATTGTAAAAAACACTGCGATAATTGTTGTGGCGTTAATCACTACGTTATATCTTGCTTTCTTCAATTTGTGGAATAGCTATGTTTCAGCGTTACCAAATAATTGGTTGAAATCATTACTAGCGTTGTCCACCAATCCATATGCTCCGTTGGTAGGTGGTCTTGTTCTCGCATTGACACTATGCGTTTTTATATTTTGTTTGATTAAAATTCAAAAGAACAAAAATGTCTTCCGTAAGCTCAGTTTACAAGGTAATGAAATTGAGATATTTGAAGAAAGCGACGATTCGTATTTTGATAAATATCTCAATGAAGTCTTGTATCTCTTTGAAAATGCGGAGGCGGATGTTATTGTATTTGAGGATATGGATCGCTTTAATGCAAATAGAATTTTTGAACGCCTCCGTGAAGTGAATACCCTTGTTAATATCCAACATCAAAAAGAAGAAAAAAAGTCACTCCGGTTTTTCTATTTATTGCGCGATGATATATTTATTTCCAAGGACAGAACCAAATTTTTTGATTATATTATTCCTGTCATACCGGTTGTTGATAGTTCAAACTCTTATGACCAATTTATATCCCACTTCAAAAAGAGTGGGCTCTTTGAGAAATTTGAAGAGAGCTTTTTACAGGGGTTATCGCTCTATATTGATGATATGCGCCTCTTAAAAAACATATATAATGAATTTTTGATTTATTACAATAGACTCAATACAACGGAACTTGATTACAATAAGATGCTTGCCATTATTGCCTATAAAAATCTGTTTCCGAGAGATTTTAGCGATCTCCAGTTAAATCAAGGATTCGTATTTACGCTCTTTGATAAAAAAGATAGTTTTATTAAAGACAAAATTGAAAAGCTAAGGCAGCAAATTATTGAGAAAAAGCAAGAAATTGAGTTGGTGAAAAGTGAGCACCTGTATAGCATTAAGGAGTTAGATACCATTTATGATGGGAAAAAGCCTGTTGATTATTATGGGCGAAAACAAGAGCTTAACGATCCAGATAAAGCAGAGTATTTGAAACGTAGGAATGCAATAGATATTAGGTCACAAAATAAACTCCCGGAAGTTGAGGATGAATTATCATTTCTTGAGCATGAACTGGCTTTGACAGAAAGCAAGCAATTACACGAAATCATCACAAGGGATAACATCAATTTTATATTCAGCATAACAAACACAAACGAAATCGGGCAGATAACTTCTTTTAACGAAATTAAGGGAAGTGAATATTTCGATCTTCTGAAGTACCTTATCCGTAACGGATATATAGATGAAACCTATGCTGACTATATGACTTATTTTTACGAAAACAGCCTTAGCCGTATTGACAAGACTTTCCTGCGTAGCATTACAGATAAAAAGGCAAAGGGATATACATATCAATTAAAAAATCCCAGCTTAGTGGTTTCCAGGCTTAGGTTAGTGGATTTCGACCAAGAGGAAGTCCTCAATTTTGATTTGCTCACATATTTGTTGCAATCCCTATCTCCTGTTGAGTATCTTGAAAGATTTATCAATCAGCTTAAAGAAACAAAAAACTTTAAATTTATCGGTGCGTTTTTCGATGCCACATCTGAATTGCCTGCCTATATTAAATATTTGAATTCTCAATGGCCAGAAATGTTTATGATGGTACTTGAAACAAATGCTTTATCCGATAAGCAAATACGTGAATATTCTATTAGTACGCTTTACTATTCAGACGATGATATCATACAGATAATGAATAAGGATGGCTGTTTAAGCCGTTATATTTCCGGTGCGCCTGATTACCTTTCAATAAACAAACCAAATATAGAACAACTCATTCATGGGCTAAATTTGCTCGAAGTACGCTTCTCCAAGTTTGAGTATGAAAGCTCAAACAAAGCATTGTTTCGTGCTGTATATCAGAGTTCTTTGTATGAGCTCAATTTTGAAAATCTGAAACTTATGTTGCGGCAGATATTTGGAATTGAAAATGAGGATGATATCTCTCATAAAAACTACACTCAAATCTTAACACAACCCGATTCTCCTCTGACGCAATATGTGGACGAGAATATTAATGAATACTTAGACGTTATTCTGCAAGCAAGTGGTGGTGCAATTTCTGATGATGAGAGTATTGCTCTTAATATTCTAAATAATACAGATGTTTCTACCGAGCAAAAACACGCCTATATTGAAGCATTACAAATTACCATCGTGTCTATAAAGACGGTTAATGATACTTCATTGTGGGCCCTGTTGCTAAATACCGGCATTGCTATGTATTCAGAGGAAAACATCATGGAGTATTTTTGTGCAACAAAATCTTTGGATGAAAGTTTAATAGACTTCGTCAATAATTTTCCATCCGCTTTAGATTTTACAGAAGCCGTCACTGTTTATGGGAATGAAAAAGCGGAGGGGTTATTTGATGCGGTTGTTGTATGTAGTTTGCTTGAAAATCAGAAATACAGACAGATATTAGTTTCACTCGGCTTCACGTATGAGGATTTTGGCGTTCCAAATATCTCCGACGACAAGCTTGTTATTTTAATTAATGAGAATATTGTTAAAATGAACCCAGAAACTTTAGGGTTTATCCGTGAAAACTATTCAAATCAAGTTTCCTGTTTTATACAGAAACACATAGGTGAATATATTGAGATAATGACCACCGACCTCTTTTCAATTGAAGAATTGACGGAAATATTATCTTGGGACATTGCCGATGAACTTAAAATTGGATTGCTTGAATTTACAAACGAGAAGATTTCAATAATAGGAAAGAATTATACTCCTGCCGTTTGCACGTACATATTAAGCAATAACTTTTTGATAGATGATTTGGGCGAATTATTCTCTTCGTTTGACAAGTGGGATAATTCAATTCAAAGCATAATAGTTACATTTTCCATAGAGTATGTAACAGATATAATTAATAACCCCAAAGAGATTTCAGAAAGCTTGAAGGAAAAGCTAATGCAATCCGAAGCTTTAAGCAGAGATACAAAAATTGAACTACTTATAGCAATGTTACCTAATATGAAAGAGGATGCTATCAAAGAAAAGCTTATTTTACTGGATTTGTCTGATTATATAAAACTTTTTGAAATACGTAGTAGACCAAAATTCAAGATTAATACTACAAATGAAAATTTATTAACCGCATTCAAAGAAAGTAACTGGATTGATAATTATGAAGAAGATACTGAAAAAGGGGGATATTACAAAGTAATAAGAAAAAAACCGGCAAAGTCATTACCAAAAGAACTCCTTTAATTTCATGCCCATGGATTTCATGTAACCGATTACTTCATAAGATATTGAGTAAACAAAAAAATCCTGTTACTCACAAGTCGTTTGCGAGTGTTCTTACAGGACTTACCATTTGAAAACCCAGTAAAATCAGGGCAAAAAGAAACCGAAACAGTCAAATCCTACTGTTTCGGTATGGTGCGGATGACAGGACTTGAACCTGCACGGGAGTACCACTAGATCCTAATGCTTGATACACCTCGGTGAAGAAATAAAATTCTTCATCGGAGGTGTATTTTTATGAAACTATATACTGAAAACTTTACGATTATTTTAAATAAACACATCACGAATACGGACATTGACACATACGAATTCCGGGTACTTTGTTACCTCTTAATGCTTTCGGATGATGAGGGCGTATGCTTCCCGTCATACAACACGATTGCAGAAAAAATCGGCATAGGCGAAACCAAAGTCAAGAGTGCGATTAAGCGTCTGATTGAACTCGGAATTATCAATAAAACCAATCGCACAAAAGAAGACGGCAGTGCCGGTTCCAATCTCTATGTAGTGTGTGAAAAGACCACCATGCAGGTCGCAGAAAAACCTGATGTAGTCGTAGAAAGTACTACACCTCGTGTGCCGGACGACTCGCCTGTCGGTTGTGAAAAGCCCAAGGGTGGTGTGCAAGACGACCACAATAAATATATAAATAATAATACTAAATATTTTATAAATAATCATCTATCATCAATAGAGGATGTGATGGATAGAGCGGAAACATATGAACTTAGCGGAGAACTTAAAAAGAATTTTGAGTCTGCGATTGAGATTATGTATAACTCAAAATACATTAAAGTTGGTGGTTGTGAAATTCCTCAAGATGAGGTTAGAAACAGGCTTGAAAATATCAGTTATGAGCATATAGTTTATGTCTGTAACAATATGCCGAGAGAGGTTACACCAAACGGAATTGCGCTAAAAGTTTACAAAATGGTACCGTACATAGTGACCGCTCTGTATAACTCTCTGCGTTATACGGCAGAGGAAATTAAGGAAATAGAATACGGGGATTTTTACAATTCAACCTGAAAAGTGAAAAAATAAGAAAGAAGCGGGATAAAGCTTGGTGCGCTATTCGCCCCAAGCAAGCCTACATCGCCGTGCAAAGCCCGTCGGAGAGGTTGCAAAGTGCATCTCATAGTGCTGTTTTGGTGCTATAAAGCAGTTTTTCGCACGGTTGAGCCTTGAAATTGGTGCGTTGACGGTGCTATTGGTATTTTAACATTTTTTACGAAAGAAAGGAGATTTTATGAGCAAAGTTATTTTTAAATCGCCGTATGCCTCCACAGGCAAAAAAGTCGGCGGCAGGTATGTAAATTACATCGCAAAGCGTGACAGAGTTGACAAAAGCATCAACACTAAAAAAGTTGAAATAAACCTAAACTATATTGCAACAAGACCTCGTGTTGAGAAGGTTGGAGAGCATGGTTTATTCGGTCAAGATGACAATGTAAATCTCAAAAAAGTCGTGAATGATATACGAAATCATAACGGAATTGTGTGGATGCCTATCATATCTTTGAAACGAGAGGACGCGGATAGACTTGGGTATAATAACGCAGATGCATGGCGAAATTTAATTCGTTCCAAGCAGTTTGAAATCGCAGAAGCATACAATATTCCGTCAAAGGATTTGGTATGGTATGGAGCCTTCCACGACGAAGGTCATCCCCCTCATATACATATGATTGTGTATAACAAGAACCCCGGCAGTGAATATCTCTCAAAGAAAAGTTGCAATGACATAAGAGCTATGCTCACAAAAACCATTTTCAAAGATGACCTCAAACAAATTTATGGTGAAAAGCAAACGCTTCAAGATAAGATTATTGAGGAAGTGAAAGAGAAAATTAACAATTTTCAAATAGATATTGGCGGAGCGAGTGATGAATTTCTTGAAGCGTTCAATGAACTAAAATTCTCTATGAACGGCTACACAGGAAAGAAAAATTATCAATTCATATCTCGGGAGCAGAAAGAAAAAGTTAATGCGGTTGTGAAAATTGTTTGTAAGGACGAAAACCTACAAGAGTTATATAGGCAATGGTGTCGATTGCAACTTGCAAATCAAAGATATTATCGCAAGAACCCTGAGGAAAGTTTTGATGCGTTGGAGAAGAATAAAAACTTTGAAAGGCGTCTGCAAAACGCCGTGTTGAAATCCGTATTGAGGGACAATAGGAACGAACATATTTACACAAACAAGGCTGATATTTCTCACATATATAACGATATAATATTCAGCCTTTGTAAAATGTTTGAGCAGTCGATGCAGTACGAAATTGAGGAAGGTTTTACGAAATCCATTGTGGACTCAAAGGAAAAAATTAAGGAATATAAGCGAAATCACGGCATGGGACTGTCTATGTAAAATACAGAAAGGATGTGAAAAATTATGAAACGAGAAAAGATGACATTTAATGTTAATCCCGAAACAAGAGTAGCGATTAAAAATTATGTAAAACTGCTCGGATTTAAAAGCGAGAGTGATTTTTGCAATAAAGCTGTAAATGAATATCTTACTAAACTAAATTGCGAGGAAAACGGCGATTACATAAATAAGATTTTGGTTCAGGCGGTGGACTCAACTATCGGCATACACGCAGACCGAATATCCGATATGCTATTCAAGCTTGCGGTCAGTATTGAGAAACAAAATCTCATAAACTCCGGTGAGTATAGCGATTATTACGAGGAGTACATCGAAGAACTCGCAAGAGAGAATGTGCAGAAAAGGCATGGGCGGTTGTGAATGAAAAATATAAAATTTTCAGAAAACTATTGATATTTCGTAGAAAAAAGTGTATAATAATTTCTACGAGGTGATTGCATGAGCAGACCAAATTATTTGAGTGAAATAAAACAAAATATTTTGACCGCAAAAAACGGTACAGTTTTTGTTGCTGTTGACTTTGTAAATATTACGGATAAGAAAACCGTTAATATGGCTCTGTTGCGCCTTGAAGAAGAAAAACTTATTGTTCGTATTCTGCGTGGCGTATATTATAAAGCTGAATTTAATGATTTTTTACAAGAATATATTGCTCCAAATCCGGACAAGGTTGCACATGCTCTTGCTCGCAACTTCGGTTGGACTATTGTCCCTTGCGGAGATACTGCATTAAATATTCTTGGGCTTTCAACCCAGGTTCCTGCGATATGGTCGTATGTGAGTGACGGAACATACAAAGAATACACTTACGATAACATCACGATAAAATTCAAGCGGACAACTAATAAAGAAATTTCAAAATTATCATACAAGACAGCTTTGATTGTTCAGGCGTTAAAGGCTCTAGGAAAAGAGAATATTGATGATGCCGTTATCAGCAAATTAAAGAGTGATTTAACCGATGATGAAAAAACAGCTGCCTTGGATGAAGCAAAAGCCGCAACATCGTGGGTATATGAATATATAAAACAAATTTGCAGGAGTGAAAAAGAATGATTGATATAGCTAAAATCAATGAAAATGACCGAAAAGCATTGTTCCAGAACACCGCCGCTAAAATGGGATTGACAGATGCCATCATTGAAAAGGATTTCTGGGTGTGTTTTATGCTTGATTACCTTTTTCACAGATGCAAATGGAAGGATAAAATTGCGTTCAAGGGCGGTACAAGCCTTTCAAAATCCTATGGGCTTATTGAGCGTTTTTCGGAAGATATCGATTTAATTCTTGATTGGCGTGTCCTCGGATATAGCATTGACGAACCTTGGCAGGAGCGCAGTAATACAAAACAAGATATCTTTAATAAAGAGGCAAACAGCAGAACGGAAGAATTTTTGAGAGAGGTATTTATGCCTGGGATTGTGGCTGACCTTGAAAAAGAGCTTCCGTCGCCTATTAAGTGTTACATAGAAGAAAGTGACCCGCAGACTGTTGTTTTTGCATACAGCAGAAGTTTTGACGATTTTTCCATTCTGCCGGTTATACGCCTTGAAATCGGAGCACTTGCAGCATGGACTCCTGCGGCGGTAAAACCCATTACACCTTATGCCGCCACCCAATATCCGAGACTTTTCAAACAGCCCACAACGGATATTTTGACTGTTTTGCCGGAGAGAACATTTTGGGAAAAGGTTACAATACTTCATCGTGAAGCAAACAGACCGGAGGATAAAACTTTCCCGGCTCGTTATTCAAGACACTATTACGATTTGTATTGTATGGCAAATTCACCTGTTAAAGATGCCGCATTTAAAAATATAGAATTACTTGAAAAAGTTGTTCTTTTCAAAGAAAAGCTCTATCGTTGCCCTTGGGCAAAATATGAGGATGCCAAAATCGGCACAATGAAACTTATGCCGTCCGAAAGAAATCTGCAAGTCTTAAAAGATGACTACGAGCATATGCAGAATATGATATTCGGTAAAAAGATACCGTTTGATACAATTTTGGAGGGTATTGAGAATTTGGGAAAAGAGATGAATTCCCTGTAATTGTCCTGAAAATAAGATGGTTAATAAGCAATAGTAAAAAGAGGAACAATATGGATATAAATTCGATTGATGTAAAAGAAAACCATATATACAAACTAAATAAGGATTTATTAGCAACGCTTCTTATGGATAGAACATCCGGTAAAAACATTATTTGGGCTACAGATAATTATTCAGATAGAGGATATGGATATAGAAATACCGATTATATTACTGTCGAATCCATTACAGGATTTCACGGAAATGTTATTAAACCCCGTTCTGAAAAATCAAAAAAAGAACAATCTGATAGAATTCGTAAAAAGGCAGAGGTTTTTACACCATCATGGATCTGTAATAAACAAAACAATCTTGTTGATAATGCGTGGTTTGGAACAGATTTTGTATTCAACGAAGAAATAGACAGAACTTGGAAGGCAACTACAGAACCAATTATATTCCCAACTCAAACGGGCAAAAGTTGGCAAGATTATATAAACGATGTGCGATTGGAAATAACTTGTGGCGAAGCACCATATCTTGTAAGTCGTTATGACACTGTAAGTGGTGAAATGATTGATTTGTCGCAAAGAATTGGTCTTCTTGACAGAAAATTACGTGTTGTTAGTGAAAATGTTGATAGCAAAGACCAGTGGATAAAATGGGCAAAAAAATCATATCAAAATATTTATGGTTTCGATTGGCAAGGTGACAATGTTTTACTTGCAAGAGAAAACCTTTTATTCACATTCATAGATTATTATAAAGCTAAATTTGATGCAGATCCGGAAATTAAAGTTTTGAATGATATAGCAAAAATATTGTCATGGAATATATGGCAAATGGATGGGCTTAAATTTGTCATTCCGGACAGTTGTAGGGAGGTTGAAGAAAATCAATTAACTTTATTTGAAATTGATGATAAAAAGCCGTGTCCGGGATGTTCTAAAAACGATCCATATTCCCACACCGGAGAATACTGTATCATAAAAGACTGGAAGAAAAACAAAAAAGTACCATTTATATCAATACTAAGAAAAGAGTGAAGGTGACAAAATGAGTGATTTAAGTATCCTTGATAACTTAATAACCGGACGTGTAGAGCCACATATATATGCTTTTACCACAAATACAATTCCAAACTATTTAAAAGTTGGTGATACATATCGTCCGGTGTCTAAGAGACTTGGAGAATGGAAAGAATATTTTCCATATCTTGAAAAGAAATTTGAAGACAGTGCAAAAATTGCCGATGATGTATATTTCCGTGATTTTGCTGTACATTCTTTTTTAGAATCAGAAAAGCAGAAAGTTCGTCTTACGGCATCGGATATTCCTGTTGGGGTTTACTATTCAAAGGAATTCTTTAGAGAAACAACTGCGGATGATGTAGAGGAAGCTATAGCCGATATTCACGAAGATTATAATAGCAAATCCGGCAAATATCATTATTATGATGTTAAAACACAGCTGCCCACGACAGAAAAGTACGCTTCAACAGGTATGTGGGATCTTCGTCCAAATCAAGACAAAACTGTGAAAGCGTTTAAAAAGGCTATTGATAATGGTAGAACGCATCTGCTTATGTATGCTGTTATGCGTTTTGGAAAATCATTCACTTCTATGTGTTGCGCAAAAGAAATGGGAGCAAATCTTGTTGTCGTTGTGTCTGCAAAAGCTGATGTATGCGACGAGTGGCGTAAAACTGTAGAAAGTGCTGAAAATTTTAGAAACGATTATGAGTTTCTATCTTCCGCTGACTTAATCAACAACCATAATATCATAAACGATATTCTTGATCATCACACTGAGCAGAAGAAAGTAGTTTTGTTTTTAACTTTACAAGATCTTCAAGGCGAAAATGTCAAAGAGAAGCACGCTCAAATTTTCGGTCGCAAGATAGATCTCCTTATCGTTGACGAAACACACTTTGGCGCAAGAGCCGAGAAATACGGTGCGGTTCTCCGTGCAAGCCAAGGCGAGAAGTTGTCTAAAGAAGAAAAGTACGCCGTTGAGGATATCTTGGAAAGCACCAAGAAATTTGATGTCAATGTAACCTTGCATCTCTCCGGCACACCTTATCGTATCTTGATGAGTGATGAATTTGATAGAGAACAGGATCTGATAGCTTTTTATCAGTTTACTGATATTGTTCGTGAACAAGAGGAATGGGACAGAAATAACTTTGCTAAAGACGAACCAAAAGAAGAATGGGAAAATCCTTATTTTGGCTTTCCTCAAATGATAAGATTTGCTTTCAATCCGAATGAGTCTGCGCGAAAACGGATGGCAGCTTTGCGTGAAAGCGGTGTGTCTGATGCTTTTTCCGCACTCTTTAAACCTAAGTCTGTTGTAAAAGCCGAGGACGGAGGTCATAAGTTGTTCGTGCATGAACAAGAAATCCTTGAGTTACTTGAAGTCATCGATGGCAGCAAGGAAGATGAGGAACTGCTCGGCTTTCTCGATTATGATAAAATCAAAAATGGTAAAATGTGCCGTCATATCGTTGTTGTTCTTCCATATTGTGCTTCTTGTGATGCACTTGAATCTTTGATAAAAAATAACGCAGATGCGTTTAAGAATTTAAGTGAGTACGATATTATCAACATTTCCAGTGTTGACAACCCTAACCGCTATAAGAAGCCAAGCGATATTAAGAGAGCGATTAGTAAATGTGAATCTGAAGGGAAGAAAACTATTACACTTACGGTCAACCGTATGTTAACAGGTAGTACCGTTCCCGAATGGGATACAATGTTGTTTCTCAAGGACACGGCATCGCCACAAGAATATGATCAGGCAATCTTCCGTCTGCAAAATCAATACATAAAGACTTTCTTGGATGAAAACGGCGAAACGATTAAGTTCAATATGAAACCTCAAACCCTTCTCGTTGACTTTGATCCCGACCGTGTTTTCGTTATGCAGGAGCAGAAAGCACAGATTTATAATGTCAATACCGACGAAGCCGGTAACAGCAAGCTTCGGGAGCGTATTGAAGAAGAACTGCGTATCTCACCCGTAATCGTTATGAACAAAAATAAAATTGTTCAAATCACGGCAACAGATATACTAAAAGCTGTCAGCGAATATTCAAAAACACGTGGTGTTGCAGAAGAAACTGTTGAAATTCCTGTAGATATGTCTTTGCTGGACATTGATGTAATTCGTGTAGCTATTGAGCGTGAAAATGGACTGGGCTCCAAAGCAGGTCTTACTATCAAGGGTGCCGACGGAGATGGTGTTGATATGGACACGCCTGACAATACCGAGCCGACAGATACAACCGGAGGAACAAACATGACTACAGGAACGGAAACGCAGACCGATGAGCCAACCGATATTACACAGGAAGAAGAAAATGGTAAGGATGTAGTCAAGCAGTTCAGATCATACTATGCAAGAATTCTATTCTTTGCATTTCTTACGAAGAATGTAGTCATCTCAATAAATGACATTATCGATTGCATTGACGAATCGAATAATGCTCGTATTGCGAAAAATCTTGGCATCAGCAAGACTGTGCTCGAAGGTATGCTTACGCATGCTGACAAATTTGTTCTCAGCCGCTTGGATTATAAAATTCATAATCTCAATCAGCTTTCTCACGATGACAGTGTTGATCCAATTATTCGTGCGTCCGTATCTGTTCAGAAATTTGGAAAGCTCGGGGAATCTGAGGTTATCACACCTAAACATATCTGCAATGATATGATAGATATGATTGATGATGCCGATTTGATAGCAGTTGTAGATAATGGAAACAAGGTGCTTGATATTGCAGGAAAGGCAGGCGAATTTGCGCTTGCTGTGTTTGAAAAGTATACTGCCTTGGGATATGACGAAGAAGCCTTAAAGGATGCGATTTATACCATTCCGACATCGGGTATTACCTACGAGTTTACCCGTATGATATACGAGATTTTGGGATTGAATGTGGATAATATTGCTTCTAAGTTTACCTCGTACAGTCTTTTGGAGATTAAGGATAGGGACGGCAATATTGACTATGAACGCATAGCATTGTTGTTAAGGCAGAACAAACCTTTCAACAACATTACAATGAACGATGAAATTACAGAAGGAGCTGAGAAAGTGAATTTTGATGTAGTAGTGGGAAATCCACCATATCAAGTTAGCGACGGTGGCGCACAGGCAAGTGCTCGCCCTATTTACCATAACTTTGTAGATATTTCAAAGAAGATTGATCCGCCGTTTATGACTTTGATTATGCCTACACGTTGGTATGCAGGTGGCAAAGGGTTGGATGAATTTAGAAATAATATGCTCAATGATACGAGTATTGCCGAGCTTCACGACTTCTTGCATCCAGAGGAAGTCTTTCCCGACACAAACAATCGTGGCGGTGTATGTTATCTGCTGTGGGATCATAAGCATGGAAAGACCGACTCTACTGTTAGAATTGTTTCGCATGAGGGTAAGGGTGTTGTTACAACAACAACGAGAAAATTAAGATACAAAAATCTTGATATATTTATCCGAAACAGTGCAGCAATAAGCATCTTAAATAAAGTAATTATTGACGAAAATGTCGATACAATGGAGAGACACATATCTCCTCGTAGGCCTTTTGGCTTGGACGGAAACTTTATTAAAACTGCGGATTTTGAAAAAGCAGCGACAGGAATGAAGGATCCCGTAAAATGTTATGGAAAAGCAAAAACTGTTGGATATGTAGAACGCTCAAGCATCACTTCTCATTCAGAGTGGATTGACAAATGGAAAGTGTTTATGCCATACGCAAATAACATTGGTACAGAATTGAATGACGATAATCAAAACACTTTTATAGGTGCACCTAACTCCATCTGTACTGAAACCTTTTTAATTGCTGGAATAGATATGCCCTTAAATGAAGATTCGGCAACAAATCTTTCAAACTACTTGCGTACACGATTTGCTCGTTTCTTGTTAAGTATGGCAAAAATCAGCCAACACGGAACATCCAAAACATATCGTTTTGTGCCTGTTCAAGACTTTTCGAAAGCCTGGACGGATACCGATTTGTATGCAAAATACGGACTGACAGAGGAAGAAATTGCATTTATTGAATCTATGATTAAACCAATGGAGTGATATCTGTTGAAACTATACGAAAGTAGGAGTTCAATATGAATGAAAAACTAAATGGTATTTTTTCATACCTTGACATTAATGATAAAACAGGGTTGGCTTCTCAAAATAATGTAGAAAGTTTATCCGCCTTTCAAAAAATGTTTTACGAACAGGCAAGAAGTAAAATAGGCGTAGATGCAGTATATTTTTTGAGAGATGAAGAAGGCGTAGCAAAAATTCCATTGATATACTTTTCTGTGCTTGAAGATACTAATACAGCTAAGGCGGCTCAGCTTCATAGCTTGTCTTGGAACATGGGTGAAGCCCCTCTGCTTTTTGTGGTTTCGCCAACAGAACTAAAAATATATAATAATTACCAAACACCTCGAAAGAAGGACGGCAGTTTGGATCCGGAAGCCGGCTTGATAGATACTATCAGTTTGCTCTCAGATCTTGAAACCCAGAGGCAAGAACTTGCTCCGTATAACCGCATAATGTTAGAAAGTGGTGAGTATTGGAGGCGTACGGAGGGACGTTTTGATATTAATACAAGAATTGATACAACCTTGATGAATAATTTGCGTGTTATGAGAAGAAGATTAATCTTTCGGATCAAATCAAGAACAAACACCGTTCAGATTTCAACCGAAAATATAGTTTCAATTGTTCACGGATTGTTGAGCCGTTCTATCTTGATAAAGTATTTGGAGGAAAGAAAGGATTCTAACGGCGAATCTGTTTTTCCGAAAGACTTTTATGAGCAATTTTCCTTCGATACTACTGTGTGCAAACAGTATACGGATGTTCTTGAAAATAAAGAGGCTACATACAACCTATTTAGTGTATTAGAAAGTAAATTTAACGGTGATATGTTGCCGCTTATCGACAACGAACGTGCAATTATTACCGAAGGTGATTTGCAGGAATTGAAATCTTTTTTAATTGGTGATTCGGATTTGGAAAGCCAGCAGATGACATTATGGCCTTTGTATGACTTTAATATTATCCCAATTAAAATCATAAGTAGCATATACGAACTATTCTTTCATCTCTCTGATGTTGGAGATGATGACAAAGGTACGTATTACACTCCTTTGCATCTTGTTGATACATTGTTAGATGAAGTGTATCCTTGGGAGGGCAGCTATGAGCCTATTTCCATTATTGATCCATCTTGTGGGTCAGGTATCTTTTTGGTCGAGGCGTACCGCAGAATTGTGTGTCGATGGATGCGTACAAAAGATGTTTCTAAAATTAATAATGAACAACTGACAACTATATTAAAAGAATGCATATATGGTGTGGATTTAAATGAAGAAGCAGTAAGAGTTGCTTCGTTTAGTTTAAGTTTGGCATTATGTGATTTTTTGGATCCTCGTAGCATATGGAATGAATTATCTTTCCCAAAGTTGGTGAATACTAATTTGATTGTTAGCGATTTTTTTGACAATGCTTTGGAGTCTCGTTTGACAAAATATGATATTGTTATTGGAAATCCTCCGTGGCAAAGTCAACTTACGGAAAAAGCCGTTGAGTATATTAATACCAATAATTATATCGTTGGAGACAAACAAATCGCTCAAGCTTTTTCGATAAAATGTGCTACAATATGTAAGGCAAATGGCGTTGTATGTCTTCTTATGCCGAGTAAAGGATTGCTTTTTAATCGCTCACCCAAGAGCCGAGCATATAGAAAACGATTTTTTGATGAAAACACTGTGTCTGTCATTATCAACTTTTCTATTTACAGAAAGGTATTGTTTGATAATGCAACTGCACCTTGTTCGGCGATTATATATTACCCCCAAAAGCCTGATGAAAATAACACAACCATTTTCTATTGTACGCCAAAGCCGCAATATTCTCTGCAAGATACTAAAAAATTCTCTATTGATCCAACGGATATTTGCAGAATACCGAGTGACTTGGTATATGATGATCGCATTTGGAAAATTGCTATGTGGGGAAGTCCAAGAGATTTGGAATTGATTGACAGGCTTCAAAGTACTTACCCTTCATTAGAACAATTTCTATTGAATCATAATATGAAAAGTGCTGAAGGATTTAAGAGAGGCAACAGAAAACTGATATACGATGGTTTTGCTAATTTGCCAATTGTAGATGCTAAAAAATTCTATCCATTCAATATGGAAAAAGAAATGCTTCTCAATAATGAAGATAACACCTATGAGCGTATTTCCAATAACAATCTTGCTATTTTCAAAGCTCCACACTTAATTATGAAGCAAAGCCATAGGAAAGGAAGGTTCTATGCCGCGGTTCTTGATTATGATGCGGTTTTTAATCATAGTTTGTTGGGTGTTTCTGGTGATGAGCGTACGCTTAAATACTTATGTTTAATTATCAACTCAAAATTATTCTCCTATTACCATCTTTTAACAAGTAGAACATGGATGGTTGAACGTGATGCTTTGGAGGCAGGAGATATACGAACTATTCCAATCCCAGAACCTTCCGAGGATATGTTGGCAAGAGCAGTAGAGATCTATGACTACATCAAAATTTGTGGGGATGAATCTGTAATGGATGATTTTGTATTTGATGTTTATAGGCTGAAAGAATATGAAACATATTTGGTGTTAGATGCTTTAAATTATATCTATAACTATTTTGATAGAAAATCAAATTCCATTGCATTTAAGAAACCGTCAATAGAGGCATATCAAAAGTATTATTCTACTTTGATGGATGTACTGAATAATTCTTTAGGTCAAACATTTTCACCTGAAGCATCGTTTTATATTGGTGAATCTCCATTGTCTATATTAGTGTTATCGATTGACGGTAGCAATAGTGAAGGGTTACGATTCTTTAATAGCAACGAATCTACCGAGCAATGTCTTTCCAAATTAGATTCTTTACTGACAGAAGAGCGGCACAATATCTATATTCGAAGAAATGTTAGAGTGTATGGGAACGATGTCATTTACATCGTAAAACCGAAGCAAGAAAAGTATTGGAACTATTCATCGGCATGCAGGGACGCAGATGAATTGTTCGCCGACATTATGAACGCAAAGGGGTGAAATTAAAATGAGTAGCATTAGAAATATCAAATCCTCTACACCTATGCCTTATGATTTAGCAAAAAAAATAGGCGTTGGTGGTGTGAATGAAATTTTGTGTGTTTTCTGGCAAGGATATTATAAATTAAAAGACGACACTTCTTTCGTGGTTGATACATCCACAGCGGAAGATGATATAACTCAAAAGTGGTATGAAAAAGTTGTTGGTATTTGGGATTCAAGAAATAGAGCCACATCAATTGCTCTTAATGGACTTCGCCCCATTCATCAATATTCAGACAATACTATGAAAAAACGAAAAGGCTCTAAATCACCAACTATCGATTTTTGCTTCAAAGATTGGTCAACCGATAATAGTTATTTTGGAGCTGAAGCTAAGAACTTATATGAGAGCCGTCCAGATAAAATTGCACGATATGTATCCACAGGTGTTGATAATTATACGACAGGCAGATATGGTTCACAATCTTCTGAATCATCTATAATTGGATATGTGCTTTCGGGGAAAATCTCGGAAATTGCGAATGACCTAAAGACAGAAATGGCAAAAAGTGGACCAATTGCAAATCTCACTCGAAGCAAAAGTTCGGATCCACATTATAAAAGCATCCATTTGAGAATATTTGATGGGCAAGAAATTACCTTGCATCATTTGTTTTTCGACTTAGTTTCTGCGTAGTTAAAAAAACAAGAAGAATGAATATTATAAAGAAATAGAGGTACGCACAAAAAGTATGCGTAACCTCTAACTTTTGCAAAAAGTGCCGTTTTTGCGATTTTTCGAGTGTAAATCGACCGGTAACATCATCTGCAAGTTTTCTGTTCGATTGTACGGACTATGGTGGTAAAATGCACAAAAAACAAGACCTTGATGTTGGTATTATCCCACTTTCAAGGTCCTTTTCTGCCAATTACGCACATTCTCTTATTGCTTTTGACTGGGATTTTTTTAGCTGATTTTATATTGAAAAATCTGAATGACAAAATCTCATAATCTCCAGAGAGTATGAGTAATATTATAAGAAGTACATCTAAGAGGTTGCAAGAGAGAATGTGCAGAAAAGGCATGGTATAAAAACTTCGTAAAATCCTATTTTCTATACCTTAGATATTCTTAATCGCAAAAATAAATCTGTGTTCGCAGATATAAAATTTGTAAAAATGGTAGAAATTTTCACACTTTTGTGTTATTATATAGAAGATTAGTTGATTTGTTACAAGGAGAGCTTCCATTATGCCTATCAACTATAACAAACTCTGGGAAATGCTTACTGACAAAAATATAAAAAAGAGTGATTTGAAAGAAAAGGCCGACATCAGTTCTGCTTCACTTGTAAAACTCGGTAAGGGAGAGGACATTACCACAAATATTCTTCTTCGGGTTTGCAATATACTTGATTGCTAAATCGAAGATATTCTTGAAACTATTAGTGACTAACCAACAACAGAAATTACAGAGATTGACATTCCATTTGATATTCTAGAAAGTTGAAAGTGGTGCACTGGGGCGATTTATCTTTTCAATGCAAGACGGTAAAGTAATTTGGGAATCAGTTCCTTTTTGTGATATTAAGGACGGTGAAATTTCTACACATCTTTTGTCCACAAATGATATTTTATTTGTCAGAACTGGTGGAAAGTCGTATATTGTAAAGGAAATTCGAAAAGAAGCAATATATGCAGGATACCTTATCCGAACAAGATACAGTGAAAAGTTATGCTTCGAGTATTTGTATTATTTTGTGCAGACACAGTTGTATCGGATGCAATTAAGAAACGGGACGATAGCAACTACTCAATCGAATTGCAATGGACAAACATCGCTTAAATGGTCCTTCCTCTCCCAACCTTTGCCGAACAGAACGTATCGTTGCTAAACGGAAAGAACTACTGCCGATGTGCGAAAGATTGAAATGAGGTTAAAAATGGATAAACAATGGTTTGATGTGTTTTCTGATAGAAAGTATTGGGAGGAACTTGCACAAATATATATCAAAACAGGAACTGCTCCCGGGAAATTTCCTACATCACATATAGCAGACTTGTGGGACTATTTCAAATTTTGTCTGCTAACTGACAATCGTTTTTTCTTTAATCATGCGTTATTGGCTACGGTGAAGAAAAAAATTGGTGAACATGTAATTACATTGCCTATCGATAGCACTCTTTTTAGAGCAAGAATTGATACTAATGCTACACTTAGGGAGCGTGCTCGCAATTTAATGCATGTTGATATCTTGACGGAACTTAAGAAAAAAGAGTACATTCCAGGAAAAGATGAAGTAGATAAAATGATTGCACACTTTGCCGGAGATGAGGGTTACGATTCATATTATAAGCAATACAAAAATGGATTTGAGGGATTTCCGGCTTCTGAATGTATGTGTCCGCAGCCATATAAGGTTTCTAATGGAAGATGCAATATGCCATACTCTCCACATTTATATGGCGCTTCGGATATCCATACAGCCATAGCTGAAACTCGCCCGTTTATTAATGATACAGTTAGCGTTGCCTCTCTCCAAACCTTGAGAGATTTAATGATTGCTGATTTCTGTTATGATTTTGGCGATCAAGATACTTTGAGTGATTGGTTTTATATGGCTATGAGTTCGGATTTCTCTATGGTCAATAAAGGAAACGAGAATGATTATTTTGCAACACAGTATTTGACGATGTTGGTAAAAAGTATGGGCTATGACGGATTGAAGTTTAAAAGTTCTTTAGTTATGGACGGAGTAAACTATGTAATCTTCGATGAATCTGCCTGTAAACCACTTTCTTCAAAGTTGTATACGGTTGCACAAGCACGTTATGATGTGTCGCCCGTGTCCATTAATTCACACCTTAAAGATGCAAATGGCGAGGATATAGATAATCCTCCATTGTTATATCAAATCAATCATCGCTGAAACGATAAAATAACTTTGATAAGAGAATGAATAGGTACGAGCAGCTGATTCCCGTGCCTACGATATAATATTTGCAGATTTTCATCCCTATATTGAGAGGTCAGTTTTATGCTTGGCCTCTTGCTCTGTTTGAAATCAATTTTGAGGCTCCGTTACGACAGCGGACAAAGGGCTTTCAAGCATAAACTCACGCAGGTAGGGAAATTACACCCTACACCCTATCTGCTTTTTGTGTCCAACAAGAGCGAGAACAATGGCATTATAAAAGCCTAACAAAGCAATTACGATGTCCAAGGTTATTCCTCGAGAACCGATGTAAATTCGTCAGCGGTGATTTCCCCTTTTTTGTATTTCATGCGATAATCCATAAGTTGTTGTAATCTACGTTTAAGATATATTTTTTCTCGTTTTGCGGTACATTTTTTTTGCTTGTAGTAGATTGCCTGATAAACTTTATCGTAAAGCAAAAGAAGGCTATCTGCTTGTTTTGTTTCTTTAGAGCGCTTCTTTGCACCGTAATGTCTGCAAGCTTCGTTATTGCAATACTCCATAGTAGGATTATCCGCAAGAAAGAATTTTGAGCAGCTTCCGCATTTGACAATAGGCATATTGTTTGTCAGAGCATACATCATTTCCAAACGAAGAAAATCAAGAAAATCACTTAGATAATACATATCAACGAAGTTGATTTCGCCGCCTGCGTCAACATTCTCTATTGTTTTTGTTACGGAATATTTTGTTTTGCTTAATTTAAATTCTTCATCGCACAATAAATATCCCTCAACTCTTTTTCCTTTGTCTTTGCTTGAAAAACAACGCTCAAGCATTTTTGTCGCCTCAATCTTTGCTTTTTCCGTATCAAGGTCGGGTAAAATAGTTTTCAAATGTGTTCGATTACCCTCGGCAAGCGCACAAGCGATGCTGCCAATCGGCACAACATACGAACCCTTTTCGGTAATAATTTTTTCTTCACTTTGATTAAATACAACTTCAAAATCCATCTAAAATTCCTCACGATATTACAGAATAGTTGCACATTTTAAAATACTTGACAAAATATTTGAAATGTGTTAGAATACCCTTACAAGATACTTGATAGTATAAGAAATCCTGTAATTAGTATATCATAGAAAAGGATTGTTCGTCAAGAGTTTTGTATATTTCTTTTGGAAGGAGCGGTTAAAATGTGCAATCAAAATTAAATGACAGTCAATTTTGCATTTACTTATTATTTTAAATTTAAACAGAAAACTAACGTATCATCATATAGAAATCATCAGTAGGAGTATTTACAGAATTGATATATCAATGCCAAATACGATGGAAAGGAGCAGGACAATGGCAAGAAAAGAAAAGGAATTGCCCATAAATAATATTTCTTATCAATTTGTGGGAACGGAAGAAGACTTGATAAAATTTTTGAAGGCAATTACCTTTGAGTATTTGACGGCAAATTATCCTGATACAGAGGATGATATGCACAAAGAGAGTGCATAACTTTGGTTAGGTTTTACGGCTGGATATATCAAATTATTTGTGGTAATGTTGTCTTCGGAAAAACACCGGAGGTGATATTAAGTGAAAGGTTTAGCGTATGGTCGTCTGTCAAGAGACGAGGACAGTGAACAAGAATCCTTGAAAAATCAAGAAGACCTTGTTGTCGGGTATATGAATAAAAATAACCACACTGTTATCGAAATTGCAATGGACGACAATTATACCGGAATGAACTATGACAGACCGGGAATTAAGCGAATGTTTGAACTCGCAAGAGAGCGAATGATTGATGCAGTATTCGTAAAAGACCTGTCAAGGCTTGGCAGGCATCGAACACTAACCTTGGAATGTATAGATAAACTCAAACTTTTAGGAGTAAGAGTTATATCGGTAACAGAGAACATTGACAGTTTCAATGACGAGGATGATTTACTAATAGGCTTCAAGGGGCTCATCAATGACAGTTATTCAAAAGACATACAAAGAAAGGTTATATACGGTTTTAGACAAAAACAACAAAAGGGACTTGTGATGATTCCACCGATGGGATACTTCAAGGACAAGAATACAAATGAGGTTGTAATAGTTGAAGAGCCTGCCGAAATTGTTCGTACAATATTCAAGCTCTACCTTGAGGACTACGGCTTAAAGGCGGTAGCAAGGATATTAAATGAGAAAGGTATGAAATCTCCCGCATACTATCAACTAAAGCTGATTGGAAAAAAGCAAGGGTATAACAAACCGAAAATAACAAGTAGGTTCTTGTGGGACTACTCATCGGTAAAAAGGATTCTGCAAAATGAGTTCTACTGCGGAACGGTAGTAAATCATCAGAACGAGCGTAGCAGAATTACAAAAAAGCAAGTCGCAGTACCGGCAGAGGAGCAATATAGGCACGAGAATATGGTTCTTGCGATTGTCACCCGTGAAATGTGGGAACGAGTTCAAGAATTTCTAAATGCTAAAGTACGGAAAAATGTTAGGGCAAGCGAGAGTAAGCCTTGTCATAAATATGCGGGCTTGCTTGAATGTTCTGACTGTGGATGCTCATTCGTAGCAAAAATAAGAAAGACAAAAGGTAATCCGGATAGGGTTGAATATGTCTGCAATGGTTACCACAGATACAGCGATGTCAACTGTACTTCACACAGGATTCGTGAAGAGATGCTTGACAAAATTGTACAAGCCGAGCTTGAGGGGATTCGATTGGTATTCGATGACTTGTGGGAGAATGTAGAAGACGATGTCAAGAAATGGGCAGCGGGCAAATCTACAACAGAAAAAAGACTTGAAAATCTAAAGGACAAAATCGCCGGCACAGAGCTTGAAATACAAAAAATCCTTATGGAGAGAATTGAGGATAAGCAAAATGCTGATATGTACGACAAGATGATTGAAACAAGGCGAGATGACATTGAGAAATTCAAAAAGGAAGTTTACGAGATAGAAAACCTTGACAAAACCATCAAGGAAAGGAAATCTACTCTCAAACATTCCATAGAGCTTCTCGATGACATCATAGCCGAGAACAATATCAGCAATGCAAACTTGCATCTGATGTTCGACAAAATCATCATAGAGGAAACAGATGAAGGACTAAATCTTGATCTAAAATTGAAGTCACCATTCATCAGCAAGGCAAAAGAACCTTTACTCAAAAAATATATGATAGTAGACAATGAAGTCTTACAGGAAGGAGCGTGAGATTATGATAAGAAGAAATGATATGGCATACGATGTGACATCGGTATTCAGAGAGATAATAGACAAGATGTATCGTGAAGAGCTTGGGCGTAAAATTAAGCTTGGGAAAATGCGAAAAGCGAGCAAAGATTTAGAAACAAACATACGAAAATAATTGTTCGCAATTACGATACATAAACACTAAAACAACAAAACACTTATAGGAAATCCTATAAGTGTTTTGGGTGGTGGTGCGCCTGAAAGGACTTGAACCTTCACGTCGG
>NZ_JAXUNN010000007.1:0-65274 GCF_037235575.1 Congzhengia sp.
TCATCGGCACAGAAAAAATCGGTTCCGGATTGGTAAGCGTTATGGTTCGCGGCGACGTTGGCGCTGTGAAAGCTGCAACAGAAGCCGGTGCTGAATGTGCGTCAAAGCTTGGAGAGCTGGTTGCGGTTCACGTAATTCCCAGACCCCATGCTGACGTTGAAAAGATTTTACCGTCATTCTAATTGAAAGCTGGGTGAAGCATCATGGCTGAAAAAGAAAAAAAGGCAAAAAAGTCAGTAAATGAAAATTCAAATAAAACTATGAATGAAAATATGAAGGGAGACTTTACAATGGCACAGGAAGCATTAGGAATGGTGGAAACAAGAGGTTTGGTTGCAGCAATTGAAGCTGCAGATTCTATGCTCAAAGCAGCGAATGTTGTTTTGGTCGGCACAGAAAAAATCGGTTCCGGATTGGTAAGCGTTATGGTTCGCGGCGATGTTGGCGCTGTGAAAGCCGCTGTTGAAGCAGGCTCTAACAATGCTGCTAAACTTGGCGAACTCGTAGCTACCCACGTAATTCCGAGACCCCACGGCGACGTTGAAAAGATTTTACCGGCTATTAAATAACAAATCTTTTCCATTTAGAATTCCTTTCGTGCCGGATTTTATAAAAAGTCCGGCACGGGAGAAATTTACGCTGATGTTCCAAAATAGATGTGAGGAATGGTGAATTATGATTATCGGAAAAGTGACCGGAAGCATTGTCGCTACACGCAAAAACGAAAAGCTTGTAGGCTGCAAGCTGATGATTGTTGAAATTTTTGAAAAGATGAACAACGGCAAATCCAAAATTATTGCAGTGGACAACGTTGGCGCCGGAATTGGCGAAGTCGTAATGGTAGCACAGGGCAGCGCCGCGCGGATTGGCTGCAATCTTGATAACTCCCCTGTTGACGCCGCAATTGTAGGTATTGTAGATAACGGTTCTGAATTGGAGTTGTGATGTAGATGTCACTTGAAGAGTTAAAAAAAATACTTCAAAACGCCGGCGTTGCCGGTGCAGGCGGTGCGGGTTTCCCCGCTTACGCAAAGCTCAGCGATAAGGCCGATACCATTATTTTAAACTGTGCCGAATGTGAGCCGCTTTTAAAACTGCATCAGCAGGTTCTGGCAAAATTCGCTTTTGAAATTCTTTCGGCACTTCATGTAATTTCAGAGGCGACCAACGCAGAGCATGTGATTATTGCCCTGAAAAAAAATTATAACGATGCAATCAATGCAGTGAACGCTGTTTTAGATAAATTTAATAATATAAAACTCTCTTATCTTCCTGAGGTTTATCCTGCAGGAGATGAGGTTATCACCATTTATGAAACCACAGGCAGGGTGGTCCCTCCGGGAAGCATTCCAATTTCTGTCGGCGTTACGGTGTTTAATGTGGAAACTGCTTTAAACATTTACCGCGCCGTGTTCGAGGGAAAATCTGTTACACATAAATATGTGACCATTTCCGGCGCTGTTCAAAATCCGATTACAGTGAAAGCCCCTTTGGGAATGACCTTTTCGGAGCTTATTGACTTGGCAGGCGGCGCAACAGAAGAAGATTATGCCGTGATTTCCGGCGGCCCCATGATGGGTGCGCTGGTGAATCCGTTAGACACGGTAACGAAAACAACAAACGGCATTTTGGTGTTTCCCAAAAACCACCCCGTTGTTGAAATGAAAAAGACCAGAATATCCATCAGCTTAAAGCGCGCCATGGGCACCTGCTGCCAATGCCGCGCCTGCACAACCACCTGTTCCCGCAATTTGCTGGGCCACCCCATTGAGCCTCACGCATTTATGCGGAGCGCAACCAGCGGCGACACGAAGGACTTAGGGCCGTTTATCAATACCTTATTTTGCTCCGGCTGCGGTCTTTGCGAGCTATATTCCTGTCCTCAGGGGTTAGCTCCCAGAACGCTTATTTCTGAATATAAAGCCGGGCTTAAAGCAAATGGTGTGAAAATCCCCGTGGATATTCCTGTGAAAACGGTTGACCCAAACAGAAGCATGAAGCTGGTTCCCATTCCCCGATTAATTGCCCGGCTGGGACTTACGAAATATAACAAACCAGCGCGTTTGGATGAAACAGAGCTTCACTTAGATAAACTGAGAATTTCTTTAAAGCAAAATATTGGTGCGCCCAATCCCCCGGTGGTTTCTGCCGGGCAAACGATCAGCAAAGGCGACGTAATCGCCCAGGCTGATCCAAAAGTTTTGGGGCTTTCGTTACACTCCCCCGTCAGCGGCACGGTGATTGATGCGAACGACCACTTTATTTTGATTCAGTGTAATAAATAAAATTTTGGAAGGAAGACCACTTTATGAGTAAAGCAATCGGCATGGTGGAATATGTTACAGTTTCAACCGGCATTCTGGCCGCAGATACCATGGTGAAAACCGCTGATGTGGATATTTTGGAAGCACAAACGGTTTGTCCCGGTAAATATATCATCATCATTTCAGGTGAACTGAGCGCCGTCCGCGCCGCGGTTGACGCCTCGAAAACCAAGTTTGACGAAAAACTGATTGACAGTTTTGTTCTGGGTAATCCCCACGAATCCATTTTTTCGGCCATTTATGGTGCAACACGCATAGAAACTGTGGAGGCGTTGGGCGTTTTAGAAACCTATTCCGCCGCTTCTATTATTGTTGCAGCCGATGTGGCGGCAAAAACTGCTGAGGTCGAATTGATTGAACTGAGAATTGCAAAGGGCATGTGCGGTAAATCCTATATGCTAATTACGGGTAGCGTGGCATCTGTTACCGCTGCAATTGAAAAGACAAAAGCGCAGATAACCGATAACGGCTTTTTCTTAGACAGTTCTATCATTGCGCGGCCTGACGAAAAGTTATGGCAAACACTTCTATAATTTACGACGTAAAAATTTCCGCTTTGCGGACGAGATACAAAATAAGACCGGAGGGTTAGAATATGGAATTAAATGAAAACTATATCAACCAAATTGTTCAAAATGTTGTGAAAAACCTAGAAAAGGCAGCTCCCCAGCAGCGGTTAAAGGGTGTTTTCGACAGTATGACCGATGCCCTGGAGGCGGTTAACAAGGCTTATCAGTTCTACCGCAGTTATTCCATTGCACAGCGCGAAAAAATGATTGCCAACATCCGCAAGCTCACCTTAGAGGAAGCAGAAACGTTAGCAAAATTGGGCGTTGAAGAAACAGGAATGGGCCGGATTGCTGACAAAATTATTAAGCATCAGCTCGTTGCCAACAAAACCCCCGGCACGGAGGATTTAAAACCCACCGCTTTAACCGGCGACGACGGCTTAACATTAGTTGAAATGGCGCCATTCGGCGTTATCGGCAGCATCACACCGTCTACCAATCCCAGCGAAACGGTTATATGTAATTCTATTGGAATGATTGCGGGCGGAAACGGCGTTGTGTTTAATCCACACCCCAACGCCTGCAGAACAGCAAACTATGCGGTAGATTTGGTAAACCGTGCAATTGTGGAAGCCGGCGGCCCTGAAAACTTAGTTGTTTCTGTTGCGAAACCGACGATGGATACTTCTAAAGAAATGATGGCTTCGCCCATTGTCAGAATGTTGGTTGCAACCGGCGGACCGGGCGTGGTTAGAACGCTTCTCTCCTCCGGCAAAAAAGCAATCGGAGCAGGCGCAGGCAACCCGCCTGTCATTGTAGACGACACCGCCGACGTTGCAAAAGCCGGCCGCGACATTGTTCTTGGTGCAAGCTTTGATAACAACCTGCCTTGCATTGCGGAAAAAGAGTGCTTTGCATTCAGCAACATTGCCGATGAGCTGATTGACAGCATGATAAAAAACGGCGCATACATGATTGACGGCGACCAAGTTGAACGTTTAAAGAAAATTGCCTTAATTGAAAAAGACGGCAAATTTGGAATTAATAAAAAATGGGTGGGCAA
Source organism: Congzhengia sp. (assembly GCF_037235575.1). Taxonomy (NCBI): domain Bacteria; kingdom Bacillati; phylum Bacillota; class Clostridia; order Eubacteriales; family Oscillospiraceae; genus Congzhengia; species Congzhengia sp. The sequence continues at coordinate 3,897 of NZ_JAXUNN010000007.1, forward strand.
AGACGCCAGCCTGTTCTTAAAGGAACTGGGCATTGACTCCGACGCGAAACTCATTATTTGTGAAACTGAGGAAATGCATCCTTTTGTTCAGGTGGAAATGATGATGCCCATTTTGGCAATTGTCCGCGTGAACAGTATTGAAGAAGCAATTAAAATGGCTGTGAATGCTGAGCACGGTAACCGCCACTCTGCACACATTCATTCAAAAAATATTGACCATTTAACAGCCTTTGCAAAAGCTGTTGAAACTACCATCTTTGTGAAGAATGCACCTTCTTATGCAGGAATCGGCGCAGGCGGCGAAGGCTATACAACCTTTACAATTGCAGGACCCACAGGCGAGGGATTAACCGCTGCCCATTCCTTCACACGTGCGAGAAGATGCGTTATGGTTGACGGGCTTCATATTATTTAAAATTTCGATAAAGGATGTATGTTATGAACGCATTAGGATTAGTTGAAGTATATAGCTTTACCACAGCGGTTTGCGTTGCAGATGTTGCTGCAAAAGCTGCCGATGTAAAAATTATTGCGTTTGACAGAAACAGGCCGCTTAGCCCCGACGTTCCCGCCCCGCTGGTGATGGTGGTAAAAATGGAGGGCAATGTGTCTGCCGTTAAGGCCGCAGTTGAGGCCGGTGTGGAATATGCAAAGTCTCAGGGTAAATTCATTGTTTCCCACGTGATTGCCAATCCGGGCACAGACGTGGAAAAAATGGCATATTTAATGGATATTAATAAAGACAAGTTTAACAAAAAGCTTCCTAAAAGCTTTTTGGGTGCAGAAATAGAACCCGGTATAGCCGCTGACATTGGCCTTTTAGAAGTTCAAGGTTTAGTGGCTTCCATTGAAGGCTTAGACGCAATGCTAAAAGCCGCAGACGTTCGGCTAATCCATACAGAAAAACGACTGGGCGGAAGACTTTGTACCTTTGTAATTTGCGGCAGCGTGTCCTCTGTGAAAGCTGCCATTGAGGCAGGCGAAACGCACGCCTCTAAGCTTGGCAAGATTTATGGAAAAGCGGTTATTCCCCGCCCCCACGACGAAGTAATCAAGTTTTTTGACACGGAAAACTAAATTAACGTAAAGCGAGTGTATTGTTATGATAGATATGAAAACAATTGAAGAAGCGGTGAAAAATGCGCTTGTTGATTTTGAAAAGAATAGAGACTCCGTAACAATCGGCGTGTCGCAGCGTCATGTCCATTTGTCCAGAAAGGATTTGGATATTCTGTTTGGCGAGGGGTTTGAGCTTACCAAAAAGAAAACCCTTATGGGCCGCGAATTTGCATCAGACCAGTTTGTAACGCTGGTTGGCCCGTCTTTAAAATCCATTGAAAAGGTTCGCGTTTTGGGACCTGTGAGAAAGAACACCCAGGTGGAAATTTCGAAAACTGACACGTTCATATTAAAAGTAAGTCCCCCGGTGCGCCCCTCGGGAAACATTGAAGGCTCAGAACGCCTCGTTCTGGTCGGTCCTTGCGGAACGGTGTATTTAAAAGAGGGGGTTATCATTGCCAACCGCCACATTCACTTAGACCCTGAATATGCCGCGGCAAACAATATTTCGGACAACGAATATGTTGATGTTTTTGTTGAGGGTATTAAACCCACAAGGTTTTATGATGTTCAGGTTCGTGTGCGCGACGATTTTCGCTGTGAAATGCATATCGACACAGACGATGCAAATTCCACTATGCTTAGAAACGGCGATAAGGTTAAGATTTTAAAAAAACAGTAGTTTTTAAGGAGAACCTATGTTTGCTTTAGAACGCCAAAAACGAATATTGGAAAATTTAAATGCCAACGGCGCTGTTTGGGTGAGCAAGCTCAGCGCAGAACTGGGCGTTACGGAGGAAACCGTTCGGCGGGACTTGGAAAAGCTTGAAAAGCAGGAGGTTTTGGTTCGCACGCACGGCGGCGCTGTTCCCATAACTGACAGTTCGTATGAACTTTCGCTTGAGAAACGGAAACAAACCAACTCCGCTGCAAAGGAACGGCTGGCAAAAGAGGCCGCAGAGCATCTGCTGCCCGGCGACACCATTTTTTTAGACTCCTCCACTACCACATTTTACATGGCAAAAGAAATAAAAAAAATAAGAAACATAACGGTAATTACCAATTCCTTACGGATTATTAATGAGCTTTCCGGCGTTGAGTCGGTAAAATTGATCACTGTTGGCGGTTTGGTCAGCAGCAATCAATCTTTTGTTGGTTCTTTGGCGGAAAACACCATTAAAAACAACTTTTTTGCCGGCAAGGTTTTCTTTTCCAGCAAGGGGATTACGCCTAATGCAGGAATTTTGGAAAGCAACGAGCAGGAGTGTTTCATCAAACAGCAAATGCTGGCTAATGCCAATGAAAAATATTATTTATGCGATTCCACAAAAATCGGCAAAGTCGGGTTTTACAAACTGGCCCCGTTAGACGGTATTGACTATTTTATTACGGATTCTAACCTCAGTGATGAATATATGGATAAATTTGTTGAATCAGGAATTGAATATATTAATGTTGGAACAAATAAATAGAGCGGCCATAACAGGCCGCTCTATTTTGTTATTTTAATGCATCCTTTAGCCAGGGAATTGCCGCTTCAAACTTGAAGAAATGCTTTTCCGGATTTACATTGGCAAATTCGAAATATTCAGCATGCGTCAACCCTTTGGGAAGCGGTTCGTGGTCATGTTTTCGATTTTCCGGGGCGCTGTATTCGCGATAATGTTCGTAACGGAAGTTTTCTAACGCTCCATATTCTGCATAAACATTAGCCAACCGTTCAAGGTGCTCCGTCATTCCTCCCTCGGTGATAAACAGTTTCCGCGGCGCATAAGCTGCCAAAAGGTCTGGATAAGAATACCAACGGTAAATTCCAGGATACATGTGCCAGCAGTTTGGGTAAAAGTGTTCCGGTGGACAGATAGCGGAAATTCTTTGCTGCGTATCACAAATAAAATCATTATACACAAAAGCTTTGACATCGGTGTCCAGCAAAACAACATGCATAGCAGAATCCACTCCCAGCGAATGGCCGCTGATAGCAATACGGTTGCGGTCCACGAAGGGAAGTTTTTTCAGCCACTTCAGCAGAGCAAGGCGAATCTCAACGGTTACGCCCATTATACTTCTCCCCTGCCCAATTAAAAGCTTCTCAATGTCATTTACATCGAGGCTTTTCCCTGCATGCTCTCCAACGCCAATATCTTCACAGGCAATTGCGGTCATGCCATTTTTGACGTAGTGTAACGCCTGCACGTTGGCATAATAATATCTGTGACCGATGCCAGTTATTGGCTGCGGGGGATCATAGTCCAAATCGCAGAAATCTTCACCGCAAAGTGCCTCCTTTGTCCATCCTGTGCCCGGAAGGCATAAAACACCGGGCGTTTGATGCTTCTCTGACGCAAAATCTGGCACCATTAAAAAGAACGTAATCCACAAATTTGGCTCTGGGCTCATTTCATACTTTTCTATGCGATAGTTTTCTCGTTTTTTTGACAGCAACAAATGAACTTTTGGCTCTTCATACATCGTTTTCGGGAACGCCATCAGTTCTCGTATTTTATCTGTTAGCGCCTGTTTCCAATTTTCCCGTTCTTCACAACTCATGCCTTTTTGATATGCCAATGGAAAATTATGTTCATCATAAAATGATTTTGCAAAGTATTCGGCAGAATATTTATTCATGAAACCCGCACCTCCCAAACTTATTTTGGTATTACCGCTATTTCAACATAATCGATTGTAAACGTTTTTCCTTTGGTAAAGATTTCGAGCACCTGAAAAAACTGCTGGATGGCGGTGTTCGGAATTACAAAGGAGTATACAGGACTTTTCGTTAATATTGGCGGCTCTGGGGAAACCTCTTTCAAGAACCGCACTTCGCTGCTGTTGATGTATAATTCCAAATCCGATTTTGGATTCACGTTCCCTGTAATCCCCAACTTTAAAACTGTGCTGCAGGTTTGCGGAATGATTCCGGTAGCAATTTTAATAAATTTTGGCTCTTCTGCCGATTGGACCGTGCATGGAAGTTGAGCTCTCGTATCCCGCCACAAAGGATTTTTATCCTGATAGGTAACAATATGCCGTCTAAATGCTTTGTTAATTTTTTCTAAAGACCCAGCAGTTGTCAGCAAACGGCAATACGCACTGCTGGAATTAATATATAATGTCTCTCCAGTAATCAATTCATCGGCAGAACTGTCGATATTTGACTTGTCCAAAATCATATGGTCTGCCGTATCCATATAATTAAACAGATAAAGCTTATCCGCGCCCTGGGACAGTATGTTTGCCGCCGTTCCCAACGCTGTGCTGACGGTGTTTGCCTGAACCTCGTAAGTGTCGCCCACAGGGGTTTGATTGACCAATATTTCCATTGCACCTGCAAGCTCCACATGATATGGCTGTAACATTTGTTTCCACAGCCGGATGGGCATATCGTTGTCGGTTGTGCGAAACCGCGGCGACGGTATAACCATGTCAATATATTGCAGCTTAGCCCATTTTAAAATATCAAATCCTAATTCCATGCAATAAACAGGGTCCGCATGGCAGCGGACGGCAATTTTAATTGGATGGCCAATCCGCTTTTCGGCGTTTATAACGGTTTCTTTCACCTCTTTTAAAAACGACGTCATAATCTCTATGCCCGCCCACTCATGGCCTATTTGAAAGCAGTCGAACTCTCTTTGAAAGTCCAGCTCAATTCCATAGGGGCTATAACGTTCCAGTGTTTCGGTGATATAGGCAATCCACTCCTTGCGCACCTCAAGAATTGCGAAATCCCGGCATCGGTCATAATATTGAAACTGCCGGCGGTGGCGCACGCGGGAAAAATCTTTAAAGTGATCGTAATAATTTTGACTGATTAGCACATTTGGAATGTCATAATGGCAATGTGCATCATTCATTCGAAACGATATCCACGGATGAATTCCGTTTCGGTTGCATTGGTCAATCCAAATGGAAAAAAGGTCAAGTCCCTTTTCATTCCAAATTTTATATGCGTTTTTTACAAAGGTACCCGTATAATCTACCGGTTGGCCCAGCTCCTCCCGTACAAGATATTTATCACTGAAAGACATGAGCACCTCTGACGGGAAGGAAGACAAAGGGCCGTTTGCGCAGATTAAAAAGTCTGTTACGTCTGTGTCTTGATACTGGTCAATAAAACTTCTTAAATAGGCCTCATCAATTTCGTTGGCCACGTTCATCCGTGAAACATAAATATGATTGGGATCTTCATTTAACATTATGCCGCTGTTTTGCATATTCTTTTCACCTCTTGGGTTGAGTGTATCACACGGTATTTTGTTTTTCAAGTATGCCGCCGGACATTTTTTGATTAATTTGTCCAAATAAAACGCAAATAAGGCGCCGCCCCACAGGCAAAGCCTGCAAGACGGCGCCCCCTTTTCTAATAACTAGTCGTTACAGCAGCAGCAAATGAGGATAATTATAAGAATGATCCAAATGCAGTTGTTATCGCCGAAGCCGCCTAAGAAGCCACCATTGCATCCCATAACTCTTACCTCCTTTATTCGTTATGCTACATACTATGTAAGAACGAATAATTCGGTAAGTTGTCCGCATTAATTTTTCTTTTTAAAAGTTTCAAAGAACTCTGAAAGCGCCTTGCTGCCTGTAAAAAGCTTTAAAAGTATAAGTGCTAAAACTGCACCAATTAAACCCTGAACCAGGTTCGCAGGAATGCCTGCAGCGGCGGATATTCCCTGGCCCATTAACAGCCACTCAAACACAAAATAAGCAAACGCCATAAAAGCTTCCGCGCAAACAGCAGAAACAACGGCTAAAACAGCACCTCTGCTCTTTCTGCCAAAAATCAGCCATGCAATCAGCGCCACCGCGCCTTTAATTACAAAGGTTGCCGCGGCATATACAGGATATCCTGCAAACAAATCTGCAAGCATAGAGCCAATTGCAGCGGCTGCAACTCCGTAAACGGGCCCTAACAACCAGCCGGAGAGAAGAACAATGCAATCGCCCAAATTCACATATCCGTTCGTCGGCGTAGGGATTTTAATTACCATCGTCGCTACACAAACTAAGGATGCAAACATTGCCGCAATGACAAGCTTTAATATTTTTTTGTCACCCACATTTGTCACCCCTTTCTCAGCCGCAAAAAGCACCGTTTTGTTTCAGTGTTTTTCTCGGTTTATCTATATTTACCGCAGTTAGCTGCACACAATCTTTTTTTGCAATGGGAACCGCCGTGCCGGCAAAACCGCCGCCGATTACAACCAGATCATATTGTTTCATATAAGATCCCTCCGCAATCACCGTTTTTCTTTTTCTGCCAGATACCGTTTTTTGCGTTCACAGGTCACGGTTAAAAAGTCCTCAATTCCCGAAACGTCTGAATTTTTAATCATCATCTCAATTTTTTTTAAGCTGGCTGTGAAAATGTCAATCTGCTCAGACAGCGCTTCCCTGTTTTCAACGAAAAGTTCGGCCCACATTTTGGGATTTAGCTTTGCTACTCGCGTGCAGTCTCTTAAACTGCCTGCGCTGAAGCCCTCTGCCCGGTCTAAAATTTCATTGTCGCATAGGGTGGCCGCCACCACATGCATCAGCTGGCTTGTATAGGCAATCATCACGTCGTGTTCTTTTGATGTAGTTCTCGTTATTTTTGTGCAGCCAATATATTTTATAATATCTTGTAGAATTTGAATATGCTCCACAGAGTTGGATTCTTTTGTCACCATAATATAGTTTGCCCCGCGAAACAAGTCGCCTGTGGAATTTTCATAACCATCACATTCCCTGCCTGCCATGGGGTGCCCGCCAATATAATCAATGTCGTCATTTTTAATTTCTGCAAACATCATTCCCTTAACGCCGCACACGTCCGTGACAAGGGCGCCTTTTTGAAACGTCTTCGTATTAATAAAGTCCACTGCAGCTTTTGGTGTAACGCACAAAATGACAATATCCATTTTTGGTAAAATCGCGTCTGCTTCGCACACACCTTTTGCAATGGCGCCATCTGCTTCTGCCTGCGCAATTACATTTTCGTCAATATCTAAGCCATAAACCGTTGCATTTGGAAAACCCGACAGCGCCTTAGCAAACGAACCGCCAATAAGCCCCAAGCCAACAATTAAAATATTTGTCATTTGTACTGCACTCCTGTCTTGTAAAGAAATGGCTTTCTTTTCCTTTTTTATTTATTATATCATGTTTGGAACTTTTTTTCAATTTTTTTGCATGGGACAAAACAATAAATTAAATTCGGAAAAGCATGTAAATTTGTTCTATTTCACCAAACCGTATTTTCTGTTATTGACACAAAAAATTTGTGGTGGTATACTAAGCCATGAATGAATATTAAGAGGGTGTAAAGTTTGGCTGGAAAATATGAAATTGACATGTGCTCGGGTTCTTTGTTCCCCAAAATTGTCAAGTTCTCAATTCCTGTAATTTTAACAAGTTTATTGCAGCTTTTATATAACGCTGTTGACATTATCGTTGTGGGACGGTATGTGGGAAGCACCGCACTTGCCGCAGTAGGTTCAACATCTTCTTTAATTAATTTAATTGTAAATGCGTTTATTGGCCTTTCGGTAGGAACCGGCGTTCTGCTAGCGCAAAACGTTGGTGCAAACGACTATGACAAAGCCCACGACGCTGTGCACACTGCCATGCTAACCAGCCTTGTTGGCGGCATTATGGTAAGCATTTTTGGCTTTTTTTCCTGCAGGGCGCTGCTTCACGCTATGGGCTCTCCGGACGATGTGATTGATCAGGCGACCCTCTACATGAAAATATACTTTCTGGGTATGCCCGCATTTATGATTTATACATTTGGAAGCGTTATTATGCGCACCGTGGGTGACACAAAGCGCCCGTTGTTCTTTTTGTCCATTTCAGGACTGGTAAACGTTGTTTTGAATCTGATTACCGTTATTAAATTTGATATGGGCGTTGCGGGCGTGGCAATTGCCACAATCGTTTCACAGTATATTTCCGCCATTTTTGTTGTGCTTTCCCTTATAAAGACGGACGGGATCTGCCGTCTTTATCTAAAGGAATTGAAAATTCACGGAGCTACATTACTGAAAATGGTGAAAATTGGGCTGCCCGTTGCCATTCAAAGTTCCATCTTTTCCTTTTCAAACGTCATAATCCAGTCGTCTATCAACTCGTTTGGCTCCGACACGGTGGCCGGCAACGCAGCCGCCGCAAACATTGAAGGGTTTTTATATTCCATTATGAACGCTTTCGGGCAGGCCGCCACAACCTTTTCCGGGCAAAATTTCGGTGCCAAACAATTCCGGCGCGTGAATTCCACATTAAAAATATGTCTTTTGTTTACAGGAGCTGTAGGTCTGGTTTTGGGGCCGCTTTTATATGTGTTTGGCACTCCTCTTTTAAAAATTTACAGCCCGGACAACTTAAACGCCATTTATTTCGGCATGATTCGTCTGAAATACATTTGTTTGCTATATGTGACCTGCGGAATTATGGAGGTGTTTACCGGCGTAATCCGCGGAACAGGCTCCACTGTCATGCCCATGGTAGTGTCTATTTTTGGCGTATGCGGTGTTCGTATCGTTTGGATTTTTACAGCGTTTCAATATGTTCACACACTGGACTGTTTGTATCTTTCCTATGTATTGTCCTGGACCTTTACATCACTGGTGCACTTTTTCTGCTACCTTTACATTAAAAAGAAGGTGCTAAAACCGTCAGATAAAACAATACCGCAGGCTGTTTTTAAGGCAACAGAACAATAAGAAACCCGTCCGGCATTTTCTGCCGGACGGGTTTCTTATTGTTCTATGTATTCCAGCCATTTTAACAAAAGGCCGTTCCATTGGTAAATATGCCTTGAAATCTTGTCATCTGCTTCAGACCGTCCCTTGCCATGACCGCCGTTGGGGAACACGTGCAGTTCCGTTGGAACGCCCTTTTCCCGCAGTGCGGCAGCATAGCCTAAGCTGTTGCGCACGTCTACAGCGTCGTCTTCAAAGGTGTGCCAGATAAACGCCTGGGGCGTGTTTTCCGAAGCCAGAAGCCGTGGAATAAACTTTTCAAAGTCGGAATCATATCTTGCCCCTAATAGACACATGCCGCTTCCCTCGTGCGCTATGGGAGTATGCAGGTCAATTACCGGATAGCACAAAATCTGCGCATTTGGAAGAAAATCCTCTTTGTCAATTTCGTCTTTTCCCTCATAATCAATTGTGTCAAAATAGGTAGACGTCAGCGCCGCCAGATGGCCGCCGGCAGAAGAACCCATGATGGCAACCTTGTTTTTATCAATTCCAAACTTTTCCGCATAGTACCGGACATACCGAATGCCCCGGCGCGCGTCTAAAAGCGGCAGAGGGAATTCGTGTGGCGAAACACGATATTCCACCACAAAAGAACTATATCCGTGAACCGCCAAAAACTCTGCATATCCCATTCCCTCATGGGGCGCTCTGTGACAGTAACCGCCGCCGGGCAAAATTACCACTGCGCCCTGCTTTTTTCCCCGTTCAGGAATATACGCCGTAATTGTTGGCACCTCTTCGCACATCCCTGGTGTATTTTTCCATAGCTGAAATGTTTCAACCTGCATGATTTTCTCTCCTTTTATTTAATTTTTTCTAAATTTTCTGTTGTTAAAATCCGCCTGATATTAAAAATAAACAATAGCGTTGCGATTGTTGCCGATAGAATGTCTGATATAGGCTCTGCATAATAAATACCCCAAACGCCGAAAAATTTCGGCAGGATAATTGCCAGGGGAACCAGCAGAAGCACCTTTCTTAAAAGTGCAATAAACAGCGAAAGCTTTGCTTCGCCCAGTCCCAAAAAGGTTGGCTGAATACCCATTTGCAGTCCGAAGAACAGCATACCAAACATGAAGACCGGCATTTGTCTGCCCACCAGCTCAATCAGCGTTATATCCGTGGTGAACATGGACGCAAAGAACCTGGGCAGAAAAATCGTTAACAATGTGGCTACCAATGAAAAAACAAAACAAATTCCGATCATGCTACGATAAGTCCGTTTCACCCTATGGAACTTGCCGGCGCCATAGTTGTAGCTGATAATTGGCTGAACTCCCTGTGTAAAGCCGGAAATGGGGGCGAAAATCAGTTGCATAATGCTCTGCATAACCGTAACAGTGGCCACATGCAAGTCGCCGCCGTAAAGCTGAAGGCCGCGGTTTAGCACAATGCCCACCAGGCTTTCTGTAGACCGCATAATAAAAGGTGAAACCCCAAGCGCACAGATGTGGCCAATGATTTTGAAATCCGGTTTTAAAAACTTAAGTTTGATTTTAAGTGTAGACTTTTTGTCACACAGAACATAAACCGTCCAAATAGCGCTGAACAACTGAGAAATAACGGTGGCAACCGCGGCGCCGCGAACGCCCATTTTAAACACAAAAATAAAAATGGGGTCTAACACAATGTTTGTAACCGCGCCGACAACAATGGAAACCATTGCGTGAGTGGATCTGCCCTGGGTAATGATGTAAGGATTCAGCCCCAGAACAAGCTGCACCAAAAGCGTACCTACCAGATAAATCGAAAGGTAACTGCTAGCATACCCATATGTACTATCGCTTGCACCAAATGCATATAAAATCGGGCGCATAAAAATATAAAACGCCGCCATACACAAAACAGAAAATACAATTAATAGGAACACGCCGTTTCCCATAATTTTTTCGGCCTTATCCCGGTCACCTTTGCCAAGCCAAATGGCGGAAAGCGGGGCGCCGCCGGCGCCAACGAAGGCAGAAAACGCCGAAATAAAAGTTAAAATTGGAAAAGTAACGCCAACGCCTGTCAGCGCGTTAATTCCAACATCGGGAATTCTTCCAATATAAATTCGGTCTACGATATTGTATAAAATATTAATAATTTGAGCCAGGATTGACGGAATTGCCATTTTCAGCATCAGCTTAGACAGCTTTTCCGTGCCCATTAGCTCATTTTCTGTAGTTTGCACGTTTTTTTATTCTCCTTGAATGTTTATGAGGGACTGATGATTCAACACACATCAATCCCTCATAAATATTAAATTTTATTTTCATTACATAGAAAGAATTTCTGAAATTTTCAGCAATTCCGCGTCTAACTTTTTCGACATGTTCAGGCCCTCTAAAATATCGTAGTCAACAATATCATCGCCTTTTGTTGCCACAATACGGTTGCCGATGCCCTCTTTAATCAGCTCTACGGCGAAATAGCCCATTTTGCTGGCCACTACTCTGTCTTTCACAGATGGATTTCCGCCGCGCTGGATATGTCCCAAAATGGTTGCCCTTGTTTCAACGCCTGTCTCTTCTTCAATCCGTTTCGCCATATCAATTGCGCTGATGTTGTCTTTCGTCACGCCCTCGGCCACAATAATTAAATGCTGTTCCTTACCGCGTTTCACACCTTCTGCAATGCTCTGCAAAACGTCTTTTTTAAAGTCAAAATGTTTTTCTGGAACAATTACAGCCTCAGCCCCGCAAGACAGGCCCACATAAGCGGCAATATACCCTGCATCACGACCCATAACCTCAACAACCGAACAACGGTCATGGCTTCTGCATGTGTCGCGGATTTTGTCAATTGCTTCCTGAACGGTATTAAGCGCCGTGTCAAACCCAATGGTGTAATCGGAACAGCCAATGTCGTTGTCTATTGTGCCCGGAATTCCAACAGTTGGCAGGCCGGCAAGGCTTAAATCCCGCGCGCCCCTGAAAGAACCGTCGCCGCCGATAACAACCAAACCGTCAAGCCCAATTTCTTTTGCGGTTTCCACGGCTTTTTGAACGCCTTCCTGCGTTTTAAATTCCTTGCAGCGGGCCGACTGCAAAATTGTGCCGCCCCGGTGGAGAATATCTGAAACCGACCGGGCCGTCATTTCGTCATAAAGCCCTTCTAACAGGCCAACATATCCTTTTTTAATTCCAAGCACTTCAAGCCCTTGGTTAATACCGGCACGCACAACCGCACGAATTGCAGCATTCATTCCCGGTGCATCACCGCCGCTTGTTAAAACACCAATTTTTTTCATATTATTCACATCCTAACCAAATTCTTTGCTAAATTAAACCATGCTTTCAATGATAACGCTGTGACCTTCCTCTACCTCAGACTCAGGGAGTAAAATTTCATAACAGCCATACTGTTCATCAGACCTTAGTCCAATAGACCGCATTTTTACCAAAAGCCCTGCGTCACGCAAAAGCTTTTTAATTGTCATAGCCGTTTCTTTGTTTTGCGTAATATACACAACAATCCACAAACCATTAACACCTCCGTTAGCTTATTGCGCAAAGCCTATTCGCTGGATTTTACAACGCCGTGACGGCAGAATACCGTCACCTTGCCTTTAATTTTCATAGCCGACGTCATTTCAGTGAACTCGGCTATATAAATTTCACCTTTGTCAAGCTTTTCTGTGTGGTGAAAGCGGGTGTCGCGCCCCCGGGTAAGGCCGAAAATGCTCACGCCGTCTTCCTCCGCCCGCACAACGATATATTCTCCCGTGCCGCCGCCTAAAATTTCGTCCATTTATCTCACCTTATCCTTTATTTCCTGTAAGATTTTTTCGATAAACTCTGCCTTTTTCATCTGGCCCAGATCCCCGTCTTTTCTGGAACGGACGCTGACGGAACCCGTTTCCGTTTCTTTTTCACCGATTATCAGCATGTAGGGAACCTTTTCAAGCTGTGCCTCGCGGATTTTATATCCAATTTTTTCGTTTCTGTCATCCACTTCAAAACGAATTCCACTTTTCTGAAGCTCAAGCGCAAATTCCCGCGCATATTCCTTCTGTCCGTCTGTAATGGGCAAAAGCTTTACCTGCACAGGTGCAAGCCATGTTGGGAATGCGCCGGCATATTTCTCAATTAAAAGCGCTAACGTGCGTTCATAGCACCCAATGGAAGTTCTGTGAATAATATATGGGTGCTTTTTTGTGCCGTCGCTGTCGGTGTATTCCATGCCAAAGTTTTCTGCCAACATCTGGTCAATTTGCAGCGTAATGAGCGTGTCTTCCTTTCCAAACACATTTCGAATCTGAATATCCAGCTTCGGCCCATAGAATGCCGCTTCGCCAATTCCAATTTTATATGGTATTTCCAAATGGTCTAAAATACGCTTCATAGTGCTCTGCGCTTCGTTCCACTGTTCCTCAGTGCCAATGTATTTTTCGCGGTCATCAGGATCCCACTGGGAGAACCGATAAGACACATCTTCATACAGCCCCAGGGTTTTCAGCATGTAAATGGCAAGCTCCAAACAGCCGCGGAACTCGTCCTCTAACTGGTCTGGACGGCACATTAAGTGTCCCTCGGAAATGGTAAACTGACGAATTCGGATAAGGCCGTGCATTTCGCCGGAGGCCTCGTTCCGAAAGAGGGTTGACGTTTCGTTATAGCGCAGGGGCAAATCACGGTAGCTTCTCATTTTGTTTAAATAAGCCTGATACTGGAACGGACATGTCATGGGGCGCAGAGCAAACACCTCTTTGTCCTTCTTCTCGTCGCCCATTACAAACATACCGTCTAAATAGTGATCCCAGTGGCCTGAAATTTTATAAATGTCGCTTTTGGCCATATAGGGCGTTTTGGTCAGCAGCCAGCCGTGTGCGGCCTCTGTATCTTCCACAAAACGCTGTAACGTCTGAATGATTTTGGCGCCCTTTGGCAGCAAAATAGGAAGGCCCTGGCCGATCACGTCAGATGTCGTAAACAGTTCTAACTCCCGTCCCAGCTTGTTATGGTCACGTTTTTTTGCTTCCTCCATTGCTGCCAGATGTTCTTCCAAATCGCTTTTCTTTAAAAACGCCGTGCCATAAATTCGCTGTAACATTTTGTTCTTTTCATTGCCGCGCCAATATGCGCCTGCCGTTCCTGTTAAGCAAAAAGCCTTTACTTTTCCTGTAGAAGAGACGTGAGGGCCTGCGCAGAGGTCTACAAATTCGCCCTGCTGGTAAAAGGAGATTTCAGCGTCCTCCGGCAGGTCACGAATGAGCTCTACTTTATAGGGTTCTCCATTTTTTTCAAAATATTTCATGGCTTCTTCCCTGGGTTTTGTAAATTTTTTAACGGGAAGGTTTTTTTTGACAATTCTTTTCATTTCGGCTTCAATCGCCTTTAAAATTTCAGCAGAAAAGGAAACATCGCAGTCAAAGTCGTAATAAAAGCCGTTTTCAATCGCCGGCCCAATGGCAAGCTTTGCGTCAGGATACAGCCGTTTCACTGCCTGAGCCAAAATATGCGATGCGGTGTGGCGAAGGGTGTCTTTCCCTTTCTGGTCCTGAAAGGTTAAAAAGTTAACGGTGCAGTCGCGGTCAATTACGGTCTGCATCTCAGTCACATTGCCGTCTACCTCCGCAGACAGCGCTGCGCGCATAAGGCCCTCGCTGATATCGCCCGCAATCTCATAAAGCGGTTTTGGTTCGTTATATTCAAGCTGACTTCCGTCTTTGAGTGTGATTTTCATAATTACTGCCTCCAACTTTGTCTATTTTTCTTCGTTGTTTTTGTGTTCCAATTCGTATATAGCATCTTTTCGGGACAGGCTGATTTTTCCTGTTTTTTCATCCACGCCCATAACCTTAACCATAATTTCATCGCCAACGTTTACCACGTCTTCCACTTTGGCAACACGCCTGTTTTCGAGTTTGGAAATATGCACTAAGCCCTCTACGCCGGGAATGAATTCCACAAAAGCGCCAAACGATGTAACGGTAACAACCTTACCTTTAAAAATCTTTCCAACTTCAATGTTTCCGCAGATTGCTTTGATAATTTCCATGGCCCGGTTTGCCATTTCCTCGTCGGCAGTGGCAATGTAAATGGTGCCGTCGTCTTCAATGTCGATTTTGGTCTGAGTTTCAGCAATGATCTTCTGAATAACCTTTCCGCCGGAACCGATAACGTCGCGGATTTTGTCAACGTCAATATTCATGGTAAAGATTTTCGGCGCATATTTCGACAGCGACTCTCTGGGCTGCGGAATTGCTTTTAAAATGACTTCGTCTATAATGTAGTTTCTTGCCTCTTTTGTCTGTGCAAAAGCCTGCTTGATGATTTCCGGGGTCAGCCCGTCGATTTTAATGTCCATCTGAATTGCGGTGATGCCTTCTTTTGTGCCGGCAACCTTAAAGTCCATGTCTCCGTAAAAGTCTTCCAGTCCCTGAATATCCACCATAGTGATGAACCGGTCTTCCTCGGTCACCAGGCCTACAGAAATACCCGCTACCGGCGCTTTGATGGGAACGCCTGCGTCCATTAGCGCCAATGTGCTTCCGCAGACGCTGGCCTGAGACGTACTTCCGTTTGAGGAGAGCACTTCAGACACCAGCCTGTAAGCATAAGGGAACGTGTCAACATCAGGAATAACCGGCTCTAAAGCACGCTCTGCCAAAGCACCGTGGCCGATTTCACGTCTGCCCGGCCCGCGGGACGGTCTGGTTTCGCCGACGCTGTAGGACGGGAAGTTATAGTGGTGCATATAGCGTTTTTCGGTTTCTAAGTCAATTCCGTCCAATATCTGCGCATCACCGACAGGGCCTAAAGTAGCCACGGTCATAACCTGGGTCTGACCTCTTGAAAACAGGCCGGAGCCATGTGCCCTGGGAAGAAGGCCAACTTCTGCATGCAGGGGACGAATATCTAAAATACCTCTGCCGTCTACACGCTTGCCCTCATCCAAAATCCAGCGGCGAACGATGAACTTCATCAGTTTTTCCACGGTTTCGGTAATCTCTGCACCGTTTTCTTCTTCTGTATATGTTCCTTCAAAGTGCTGATACAGTTCTTCGTAAAACACTTTCATGTTTGCTTCGCGGATGTTTTTGTCATCTGTGTCTAAAGCAACTTTCAATTTTTCTAAACCAAAGGCTTTAATCGCCTCATACATTTCTTCGTCTACAACGTGCGGCTCATATTTAATTTTTTCTTTTCCAACTTCTTTTTGAATGTCTAAAATAAAGTCGCAAATCTTTTTAATTTCTTCATGAGCCTGCATAATTGCGTCAAACACAACTTCTTCTTTCACTTCGTTTGCGCCGGCTTCAATCATAACGACTTTGTCTTTGGTGCCTGCAACGGTTAAATATAAATCGCTTTTCTCCCGCTGTGCAACGTCTGGATTCGTAATGATTTCACCGTCAACATATCCCATCACAACGCCGCCGATGGGGCCGTTCCACGGAATATCGGAAATTGTCAGTGCGATGGACGTGCCAATCATTGCAGCAACCTCAGGCAAAAAATCCTGGTCAACAGACATCACGGTATTTACCACAGACACATCGTTTCTCAAATCCTTCGGGAACAGGGGCCTGATGGGCCTGTCGATAACGCGGGACACCAAAACTGCCTTCTCCGAGGGTTTGCCCTCGCGCCGTGTAAATCCGCCGGGAATTCTGCCTACGGAATAGAGTTTTTCTTCAAAATCAACGCTTAAAGGGAAAAAGTCAATTCCCTCTCTCGGCTTTGCCGACATAGTTGCGGTAGACAAAACGCAGGTCTCGCCGTAACGGACCATAACTGCCCCGCCTGCCAGTTCTGCAAATTTGCCTGTTTCAATCTCCAGCGGTCTGCCCGCAAATTCTGTTTTAAAACTTTTGTACATAAATTGTTTCATAACCTTTCTGCCCGCGAAATAGAATATAGTAAAATAATACGCCGTGATGCGGGCAAAACGGTGTATCGCTCAAGACCGGCTAACCGCAAGAAATAAGAGATAAACGTCAAAAGCTTGTTTGGTGCTTATCTCTTACATCTTAGCAAATTAATCCAGCCTAAAACATATTTATTATATCACACAGAATATGAAATATCAAGGATAATCTTGCGCGTCAGGCAGAATTTTCCTTGCTCTTTCTTTTCTGCGTATATTGACTTCAAATTCGACAAATGATATAATAAATTTGTATATTTTGATAAAATTTTAAAGTTGGAGGCAGTGCCATGGGATTTGTATGGTTTATTGGTATTATCGTTTTTGCCATATTAGAAGCAGCAACGTTTCAGTTTGTCAGCATTTGGTTTGCCGGCGGCGCTTTGGGTGCTTTAATTGCATTCCTGCTTGGCGCCGGTCCCACCGTTCAGGTTTTGGTGTTTGCCCTGGTGTCAGCAGTTTTGCTTGTTCTTTCAAGGCCGCTTATGAAAAAAATGCGCAGGCAGAAAGAGCCCACCAATGCGGATCGGTTAATTGGGCAAACGGCTTTGCTCACAGAGGAGGTCAACAACGATTTGTCCACTGGAAAGCTAACAGTGAACGACGTAGTTTGGTCTGTGAAAAGTGAAGACGGGCAGCCAATAGAAAAAGGAACAATGGTAACAATTAAGGCAATCAGCGGTGTGAAACTTATTGTTGCCAAATAAAATAAAAAAATGAGAGGATGGGTAAAATGCCATTTTTAATTGGCTTAATCATTATTTTAGTGGTTTTGGTAATTGCAAACATCAGAATCGTCCCCCAGGCCAACGCATTTATCATTGAACGTTTCGGCGGATACAGCGCAACGTGGCAGGTTGGGCTTCATGTTAAAATTCCGTTTGTGGAGCGGGTTGCAAAAAAGGTGAATTTAAAAGAACAGGTTGTGGACTTCCCTCCCCAGCCCGTTATTACAAAAGATAACGTAACCATGCAGATTGACACGGTTGTTTACTATCAGATTACCGACCCAAAGCTTTATACCTACGGTGTGGAACGCCCCATGATGGCCATTGAAAATTTAACCGCCACAACGCTGCGTAACATTATCGGCGATATGGAGCTTGACGGCACGCTCACCAGCCGAGACATCATCAACACAAAAATGCGCGCCATATTGGATGAAGCTACAGATCCCTGGGGCATTAAAGTGAACCGTGTGGAGCTTAAAAATATTATTCCGCCGAAAGAAATTCAAAACGCCATGGAAAAACAGATGAAGGCAGAGCGTGAGCGGCGTGAATCTATTTTAAGGGCCGAGGGCGAGAAAAAATCCGCTATTTTGATGGCGGAAGGCGAAAAGGAATCTGCCATTTTGCGCGCTGAGGCGAAAAAGCAGGCTGCCATTAAAGAAGCGGAGGGACAGGCGGAAGCAATTGTGGCCGTTCAAACCGCTATTGCGGAGGGAATTAGAAAGATTAACGAATCTCACCCCACCGAAGCCTACATCTCCTTAAAGGCGCTGGAAAGCTTTGAAAAGGCGGCAGACGGAAAGGCAACAAAAATTATAATCCCCTCTGAAATTCAGGGGTTAGCAGGTCTTGTGACAAGCATTAAGGAGCTTGCGGTAAGCGACAAAAATGAATAAGGTTTGGTTTTAAGAAAGGCTGTCCGGCATATTGCCGGGCGGCTATTTCTATATCCGGCGTCAGGTAGGTAGCGGAATAATTTTTGATATATCTTGATATTTTAAAAATAATGTGATAAAATGTAAAATAATATATGAGTATAAGGAGGAAAGGAATTGCCTTCTAACAAATTAAAGGAATTTTTTCTGGCTGTTTTAATAACAGTTGTTTTTACATTGCTCACATTGCTTCCGGCCGCTGCGCTGTCTATTTTGTGCGCTGCTGCCGTCACTGCACTGCTTGGCTATTCCGCCACGCGGTTCCACTATGGTTTTGTGGCGTTCCAGGCGTTTGTTATTTGCGCCGTTTATGTTTTGTTTCAAAAGAGTCTGTCAGGTGCACTGATAACTTCCCTTCCCTTGATTTTGTGCGGACTTACGCTGGGAATTTGTTATAATGTGAAGTTGTCTGTTTTCAAGCTGCTCAGTATTTTTACCTCTGTATATGTATTGAACATAGCGGTTAATATAAAACTGGCGGGCATGGCATCGCCGGGGCAAAACATTTTTGAAGAGGCGATTGCCTCCGTAGGGCAGGTTTATAAAGAGTCTTTAACTGCAATGTATGGTTCCCAGCTTTCGGGCACGGAGATAAACAATGTTGTGTCGGAGCTGACCTCCACCTTGCTGCGGTTTACGCCCAGCTTTATCGTAATTGCATGTATTTGCTTTGCGCTTCTTAGTTACTATTTGTTTAAACGGATTTTAAAAATTAGAAAATCGGACCTATCAATGTTCGCATCGTTTTCTGATTGGAGAGCGGACAAAGTGATCAGCATAACCTACTTTGTTCTGCTGGCACTTTATTTTGTGGTGCCTGCCGGCAATTTTCTGTCAGACACTCTGCTGAACATGGTTACTGTTATGACCTTTGTCTTTTTTGTTTTGGGACTGTCTTTTCTTGAATATAAATTAAAAAATAGGATCGAAAAGTCCGGCGTGCGCAAACTCGTTTTAGTTGGCATTTCTTTGTCGGCTTTTGTTTTAATGGGGCTTCCCTTTTTAGCACTCGCCATTTGCGGCGCGCTGGACGGCTGTTTTGACTTCCGGCACAGAAAAAAAATCATTCGTTAGCTTCTTTAGGAGTTGAGTCGTTATGAAAAACAATAATAAGATAGAAAAGCTTTACCTGACCGGTGAGGTGTATATTTTAGCGTTTGCCGTTTTAGGCGTGGTTTTAATTTTCAGCGATTTCTGGATCGGCGTTATTCAGCTGTCCCTTGCGGTTATTTCACTTGTTTTAAATTTTATTTTAAAAAAAATCTCCCGCAAGCGTTTAAACGCCATGATAGAAAAGGTCACCATGGACGCCGGCGACACCAGCAGCAATGCTCTGCTGTCGTTCCCTCTGCCCATTGCACTTTTAGACGCAGAGGGTGCAATCCGGTGGTATAACACCGAATTCCGGGACATTTTTCCGGGCAGGCACCTAAGTGAATGTTCTGTTTTGGACCTGTTTCCAGAGTTTAATAAAGGACTGCTCCGCGCAGACGACGAAAATAATGGGTTTATTTGTGAATTGAAGTCTGGCGACAAGGTGTTTAAAGCAATCGGCAACACACCACAAGCATCAGAAGAAAACAAGCCCATGACCCTGCTTTATTTGGAGGACATAACAGAAGAAGCGGAAATCCAAAAGAAATATATCAGTGAAAAAACTTTTGAATGCCTGGTTTTTGTGGATAACTATGACGAGCTGATGGAATCTACCCCTTCGGCCTACGTTCCGCAGCTTCAGGCACAGATTTATAAGGAAATTAACGACTGGACAGCTGAGCACAGCGGTATGCTCATTAAATATGAAAAAGACAAATATTTTATTATTTTTGAATACCGCCACTTGGAACAGTTTATTAAGAACAAATTCGAAATTTTAAACAAAATTCGTTCCATCAGCGAAAAAAATACCATTCCCGCAACCGTCAGTATTGGAATCGGCTTAAACGGCCAGACGCTGTCTGAAAACGACACGTTTGCTAAAAATGCCATTAATATGGCCTTAGGCCGCGGCGGCGACCAGGTTGTAATGAAGGATAACGAACAGTTCCGCTTTTACGGTGGCTCAACAAAAGAACACGAAAAAAGCACCCGGGTGAAGGCGCGCGTCGTAAGCTTTGCCCTTTCCGGCCTTGTAAACAATGCTGAGAACGTTATTGTGCTGACCCACAAAAACGCCGATGTGGATGGTTTTGGCGCGGCATTTGGAATTTATCGGATTTGCCGCATTCACAACAGGCCCATTAACATTTGTATGGAAACCTACGACAAAACCGTGGCGAATATGATAACACGTTTGGAAAACAGCGAAGAATATGACGGTTTGATTATCACCGCATCACAGGCGGCGGCAAGAATCAATCAGAACACGCTGATTGTTGTGGTAGACACCCACAAAACTTCCCTTTTGGAAGCGCCTGCCCTGCTGAAGCCGACAAAACAAATTGTCATTGTAGACCACCACAGAAGAAGCGCAGATTTTATTGAACACACCGCATTGGTCTACCACGAGCCTTACGCCTCCTCTGCCTGCGAAATGGTTACAGAGATTTTGCAGTATACAACGAACAAAATGTCGTTAACAAAATTAGAGGCCGAGGCGCTCTATTCCGGTATTGTTGTAGATACGAAGAACTTTACGTTTAAAACCGGCGTCCGTACCTTTGAAGCCGCTTCTTTTTTAAGGCGTCAGGGCGTTGATACTGTGGCTGTGAAAACCATGTTCCAGCAGGATTTGCAGTCTTATGTTAAGCGGTCCGACATTATCAGAAACTCTACGATTATCAGAGATAACATTGCAGTGAGCATTGCGCCGAAATCAGACGAGTCCACCCACATCATCGCCGCCCAGGCAGCTGATGAACTGCTCAATATTAAGGGTATTATCGCGTCTTTTGTTATTTTTAATTCAAACGACGGCGTCGCCATCAGCGGAAGGTCTTTAGGCGGAATTAATGTTCAGGTAATTTTGGAAAAGCTCGGCGGCGGCGGGCACTTAACCATTGCCGGCGCACAGCTTCCCGGGACTTCTGCTGAGGAGGCAAAACAGCAGCTGCTTGCTGCGATTGACGAATATTATTTAGAATCAACCAACTAAACTTACAACGTATGAAAGGGGCGAATTACACATGAAAGTAATTTTACAGGCCGACGTTAAGGGGCACGGAAAAAAAGGAGATTTGGTAAACGCATCAGATGGATATGCGAAAAACTATTTGATTCCAAAAGGCCTTGCCGTTTTGGCTGATAAAACAACCATAAATGAACTGGAAAACAGAAAAAGTTCTGAGCAGTTTCATAAAAACCAGGAGGAACTCCATGCAAAGCAGCTGGCCGAAAAGTTAGAAGGCTCTAAGATAAAATTCCAGATAAAGGCAGGAGACAACGGAAAGCTGTTTGGCTCCATCACAGCAAAAGACATTGCCGAACAAATTAAGATGCAGCTTCACGTTGAGATTGACAAAAAAAAGGTTGTGCTGCCGGACAGTATTAAAACCCTTGGCAGCACGGAAGTTGTGATAAAGGTTTATGCCAATATTGCCGCAAAGATAACGGTTGAGGTTTTACCGCTTTAAAACACAAAGGAAAGGGCTGCCCGCAAATGGATGTGCAAAACGATAATTTCATACAAACTCCCCTGCCGCACAACAAAGAAGCGGAACAGTCTGTGCTCGGCTCCATGTTGATTGACCGCGACTGCGTAACTGCTGCTTTTGAGCGTTTGAGTGCAGACGATTTTTACATTGAAGCCAACAAAAAAATATTTGCCGCAATGCAGGCGTTGTTTAACCGCAATACCCCAATCGATTTGGTAACGGTTTCTGAGGAGCTCACCGCAGGCGGTGTGTTGGAAGCGGTAGGCGGAATTCAATATATTTCCTATCTTGCCACAACACTGCCGACAACAGCAAACATCGTTCAGCATATAGATATTGTGTGCGAAAAATCCTTAAGACGAAAATTAATACATACCGCAAACGACATTATTGACAAAAGTTACAACGCAGGCGGCTCCTCCCAGGAAGTGGCGGATAACGCTGGCAAACTGATTTTCGATGCGCTGGAAGATAACAGCCAGCGCGGCATGGTTCACATTCGCGATTTGCTTCTGCAGACACACGACAACCTTACGGATATGTATCAAAACAAGGGTAAGCTCACCGGCGCTCCAACAGGCTTTGAGGGGCTGGACAAAGAACTTCATGGGCTGCAGAAGTCTGACCTTATTTTAATTGCCGCCCGGCCTGGAATGGGAAAAACCAGCTTTGCTTTAAATGTCGCGTCCCACGCAGCTATTCGGGGAAATGTTCCTGTGGCTATTTTCAGTTTGGAAATGTCCGGTGTTCAGCTGGTTTCAAGGCTAATCAGTTCCGAAATGCTCATTGACAGCAACCATTTGCGCAGTGGTGAACTGGAAGACGACGACTGGGAAAAAATTGCGGTGTCGTTAAACACTTTAGGAAACGCGCCGATTTACATCAGCGACTCCACAAACATCACCGTATCGGATATCCGTGCAAGGTGCCGCAGGTTAAAGGCGGAAAAGGGCTTAGGACTGATTGTGATTGACTATTTGCAGCTCATGTCCGGCTCCCGGTCGGAAAGCAGGCAGCAGGAAGTTTCCGATATGTCCCGTTCCTTAAAGATATTGGCAAAGGAACTAAATGTGCCAATTGTAACCCTTTCCCAGCTTTCCCGTGCGCCGGATCAGCGCAAAGACGACCATAGACCAAGGCTGAGCGACCTTCGTGAGTCTGGCGCCATTGAGCAGGACGCAGATATTGTTTTGTTTTTATACCGGGACGAAATTTATAACCCCGACACGGAACAAAAAAATATTGCGGAATGTATCATCGCAAAACACCGTAACGGTTCAACGGGAAATATTAAAATGGTCTGGGCTGGTCAATATACGAAATTTATGAACCTTGACAACCAGCATTAAAAACATATGAAAAATGAGTTTATGAATTGCATAAAAAATACAATATTACGAAACGGTCTGCTCTCCCCCAAAGACTCTGTTCTGGTGGCGGTTTCAGGCGGTGCAGATTCTGTTTGTCTGCTGCATGTTTTGTGTACGCTGAAAGATGAATTGAATCTTACCCTGTCGGTTGCCCATTTAAACCATATGCTCCGTGGCAGCGAGGCGAACAGAGATGAAGAATTTGTGCGCAGCTTGTGTGCACGGCTTAACATTCCCTTTTACTGCGAACGTGTTGACGTAGCACACATGGCAAATTGTAATAAAATGACCTGCGAAGAGGCGGGCCGGAAGGCAAGATACGATTTTTTTCTGCGTTTAAAAACAAAATATTCCATTGACAAAATTGCAACTGCCCACAATAAAAACGACAATGCAGAAACGGTTTGCATGCGTTTTTTGCGCGGAACGGGGATTGACGGTCTTGCAGGAATTCCAATAAAAAACAATTTTTCTGTTATTAGGCCACTTTTAAACACTTCTCGGCAGGATATTGAAACATATTTAAAAGAAAACAGCATTTCCTATATTACCGACAGTTCTAATCTTTCTGACGATTATTTAAGAAACCGTATCCGGCATCACTTTCTTCCGGATGTTATAAGAAACTATAACAAAAATTTTGTGGAAACTCTTAGTGAAAACATTTTACTTTACCGCGAGGCCAGCCATTTTTTAAAAAAACAGGCTGACAGTGCTTTTTTAAAGCTTGCAAACAGGCAAAGCTACGGCATTTATTTTAATTTGCCTGCGCTTTTGCAGGAAGACAGCTATGTGGTAAAATGCCTGATTCGGACAGCGATATCGGAACAGACAAAAGTAGAGGCATCTGGCAAAACGGTACGGCTCGTATATGAAAACGTAGTTTTGGGAAATTGCACCTCGCTAAGTGTAAGCGCACTTCTCACTGTTTACAAACTGTATGACCGGCTCTATTTTGTTACAGCAAATGCAAAAATGCAGTTTTATTATGAAAGCAAAGGTTTAGAGAAAATTATCATATCTGAAACCGGAAACAAGCTTATGTTTTCAGAAGGCTCCGGAGATTTTGCGCACGAGAAAAATGTTATTTATATCAAGAAATCCATGTGTAAAGACATATGCTTTACAGTTAGAAACCGCCTGCCCGGCGATAGCATTTCGCTGGGGTTTGGCCATAAAACTATAAAAAAACTGTTGATTGACGAAAAAGTTCCCTCGTTTTTAAGGGATGAAATTCCAATACTGCTTTTGGGTGACGAAATCGTCTGGGTTTGCGGAATTCGTGACAATCCCGCCTATCGCGCTGTACCAGGCGATGCGTATATAAAAATTAGTTATCTTAAGGAGAAAAATCATGAATAAAGACATAAGCAAAATATATTTCAGTGCAGAGGATATTAAAGTCAAAATTACTGAAATGGCAAAGGAACTCGATGCAGTTTATGAAGGCGAGGAAGTGTTGTTCGTCGGGGTTTTAAAAGGGAGCCTGCCTTTTTTTGTCGACCTGGCAAGATGCGTCAGTTTCCCAGTTATGTTTGATTTTATATGCGCCTCAAGCTATGGCAGCAGCACCAAGTCTTCCGGCACACTGAAAATTACTAAAGATTTAAGTACCTCGGTTGAGGGTAAAAATGTTTTGGTTGTGGAAGATATTTTAGACTCGGGCAACACGCTTTTTAACCTGTTTGCTCACCTGTCTAAGCAAAACCCCAAAAGCCTAAAGCTGTGCTGTTTGTTAGATAAGCCCTCCCGCCGGGAGCGAGATATTAAAGCCGATTTTACAGGCTTTACCATTCCCGACGAGTTTGTTGTGGGCTATGGGCTTGATTATGCAGAGCGTTACCGCGAACTGCCATACATAGGAATTTTAAAGTCTGAGGTCTATGAAAATCGTTAACATTAAATGAATATTTTGAATTAGTGATTGTATTTTATAAGATAATATGATAGACTAAGATGAATTTATGGTTTTTAGGAGTGAAAATTTTTGAAAAAATATAACAAACGAAATTTCAGTGGAATTTGGTTCTATGTGGTTCTGCTCGCTATTGTTCTGCTGATTTTCAGTGTTTTAAATTACCGTCCCGGTATCAAACAAATTCTATACTCTGATTTATTAAACTATATTAAATCTGAACAGATTACAGAAATGGTAATCGAGGACAGAAAGGTAACCATTGCATTAAAAGAACAAAACCCCGTGGGCGACTCCAACAAGCGGATTGCCAGCATTCCTTCTATTGGAATTTTGTATGAAAACGCCGGGGAGGAAATACAGAAACAGTTAGATAGCGGAAGCTTAAAGCTCGACACTCCCGCACCGGAAGAATTCCCCTGGTGGGTGTCGTTTTTACCTACCCTGCTCACTGTGGGCATTTTTATTGCCTTTTGGTTCTTCTTTATGCGGCAGGCTCAGGGCGGCGGCAAGGCAATGTCCTTTGGCAAGAGTACCGCTAAAATGACCCAAGGCAGCGAAACCCATGTGACTTTTAAAGACGTTGCCGGTGCAGATGAAGAAAAAGAAGAACTTGAGGAAATTGTAGATTTTCTGCGGGATTCCTCTAAATTTATAGAACTTGGCGCACGCATTCCGAAAGGAATTTTGCTTGTCGGCCCTCCCGGAACCGGTAAAACGTTGCTTGCAAAAGCAGTTGCCGGTGAAGCAAAGGTGCCGTTCTTCAGCATCAGCGGTTCCGATTTTGTTGAAATGTTTGTGGGTGTTGGCGCGTCCCGCGTCCGCGATTTGTTTGAACAGGCAAAGAAGAATTCGCCCAGTATTATTTTTATTGATGAGATTGATGCTGTTGGTCGTCACAGAGGTGCCGGTCTCGGCGGCGGGCACGACGAACGCGAACAGACCTTAAACCAGCTTTTGGTTGAGATGGACGGATTTGGCGCAAATGAAGGCATTATCATAATTGCGGCGACCAACAGGCCGGATATTTTAGACCCCGCCCTGCTTCGTCCCGGCAGATTCGACCGTCAGGTAGTAGTTAACACACCGGACGCTAAGGGAAGGGAAGAAATTTTAAAAGTTCATTCCCGCGCAAAACCTTTGGCCAGCGATGTGGACTTATCTGTTTTGGCGAAAACCACCTCCGGCTTTACCGGTGCTGACCTTGAAAACCTGATGAACGAAGCTGCTCTGCTGGCAGCAAAAAAAGGTCAGAAGAAAATAAATATGAAAGATATTGAAGACTCTGTGATTAAAGTAATTGCAGGGCCTGAAAAGCGCTCGAAGGTGGTTTCAGACAAAGAAAAGAAGCTCGTCTCCTATCACGAGGCCGGCCATGCAATTATCCACCATGTTCTGCCCCACTGCGACCCGGTTCACGAGGTTTCCATTATCCAGCGAGGACGCGCCGGCGGATATACGCTGTCTCTGCCGAAAGAAGATAAAAACTATGTTTCTAAAGAAGATATGCTGGACAATATTGTAAGCCTCTTAGGCGGCCGCGTTGCGGAGAAGCTTGTTTTAGACGATATTTCAACAGGCGCTTCCAACGACATTGAGCGTGCAAGTAAAATTGCCCGTGATATGGTTACAAAATATGGCATGAGTGAACGGCTTGGCCCAATTTCGTTCCGTTCGGACAATGATGAAGTTTTCTTAGGAATGAGTTACTCCCACTCCAGAGACTACAGCGAAGAGGTTGCGGCTGAAATTGACGGCGAGGTTCGCAGAATTATCGAAGATTCTTATAAACGCTGTACCGATATTTTAACAGAAAACATGGCAAAGCTGCACAACGTTGCAGGCGCTCTGTTTGAAAAGGAAAAAATTAACGGCGATGAATTTGTTCAGCTGTTTCATATGGATGAAACGACAAACGACGAAACGGAAGAAACGAAGACGATAGAACCAGATTCGGATTTTGAACCTGAAAATGCTTAAATAAAAACACAGCCGGCAAATTAGCCGGCTGTGTTTTTATTTGTTTTATTTGCACAGTTCTGCAACAACTGCGCTGATAACTTTACCGTCTGCTTTACCCTTTAGTTCCGCCATAACGGCCTTCATAATGAGGCCCTTGTTTTTTCCAGCCAAAACATCTGCAAATTTTGTGCTAATGATTTCTTTAATTTCATCTTCACTAAGCTGCTTCGGCGCATATTTTTCAACCACTGCATATGACGCCGTATATTCGGCCTTAAGTTCATCGCGCTCCGGCGGGCAGGTATCGATTTGCTCTTTAATGGATTTTAACTCTTTTAAAATAACCCTGTCTACCAGTTCTTCTGGAATGTCATCTCTCACGCCTTCGTCAATTGCAACTTTTTTTACCGCAGCAATCAGTGAGGAAATTGCATCTTTGGTTGCCTTGTCTTTTGCTTTCATTGCTGCAACCATGTCTTTTCTTAAAACCTCAATATTCATAAACCGATCTCCTATCTTTAAATTGTTCCAAACAGCCTGTCACCTGCGTCGCCCAATCCCGGAACGATGTAACCTTTTTCGTTCAGCTTTTCATCAATTGTACCTACAAAAAGCTCAATGTCCGGATGTGCGTTCATCACCGCCTCTACCCCTTCGGGCGCGCCAATAATGCACATGAGCTTAATCCGTTTCGCGCCGCGCTGCTTGATAAAATCAATCGCAGCAATAGAACTGCCCCCGGTGGCAAGCATAGGGTCTAACACAATGACCTGTCGTTTATCAATGTCAGGCGGCAGCTTGCAGTAATATTCTTTTGGCTCTAATGTTTCATGGTCGCGGTAAAGGCCGACATGCCCCACCTTTGCCGCAGGAATAATGCTCATAAGCGCGTCCACCATTCCTAAACCCGCCCGGAGGATTGGCACAAGAGCAACCTGCTTTGCAATAAACTTTCCGGTAGTTTCCGCAATTGGTGTTTTCACTGTTTGCTCAATCATATCAAGGTCTCTGGTGGACTCGTACCCCATCAGCAGGGATATTTCATACACCAATTCCCGAAAATCTTTTACCGTGGTCTTTTCGTCCCTTATCATGGAAATCTTATGCAGGATAAGGGGATGCGTCATTTCATGCACTCTTTCGTTCATGACTGTATCAATACCTTTCTGTCCGCAAAAATTAGATTTTGGCACTTACCGCGGGCAAGTATCGTGCCTCAACTAAAAATTACATATTGTATTTATTATACCAAAATTCCGGCAATTTGTCCATAAGAATACGACAAAAATATATTTTTTTATGGTTTTCTCCTGAAATTCGGCAGTATTTAAGCAAAGTCATTGACATAAGTAATAATTTTCCCAACATTATACCAGACATTTTTATTTATATTGACTAAATTTAAAAAAAGTGTTTCTTTTTCTGGAACTTTATGCTATAATACGTTTAGAATTAAATATTTCATTTTTTAATATACGGTTATCGTATAGCTTTAAAATGTGGGGTGTCGGACGCATAAGAACGATGTGCGTCCGGCATTTTTTTAACAGTATGGGAGGGTGATAAATGTCCAACGCTATTATTAAACTTGAAAATATTTCTAAAAGCTTTGGTGAAGAGGATATTCTTGAAAATTTTAGTGTTGAAATTGCGCGGCACGAGTTCGTCACAATATTAGGCCCCAGTGGGTGCGGTAAAACCACTACCCTGCGCTTAATCGGCGGTTTTGAATTGCCGGACAGCGGCCGGATTTTGTTTGACGGAGAAGACATTACCAGTCTTCCCCCTTATAAAAGGCGGCTGAACACTGTTTTTCAAAAATATGCTCTTTTTCCGCATATGAACGTGTTTGACAATGTGGCTTTTGGCTTGTCTATAAAAAAAGTAGATAAAAAAATTATAAAAGAAAAGGTCAGCGACGTTTTAAAGCTTGTAAACTTAAAGGGCTTTGAAAACAGAAATATTTCGTCCCTTTCCGGCGGGCAGCAGCAGCGCATTGCCATTGCCCGAGCACTGGTAAACGAGCCTGAGGTATTGCTTTTGGACGAGCCTTTAGGCGCGCTTGACTTAAAGCTCCGGCAGGAAATGCAGTTAGAGCTGAAAAAAATTCAGACCAAGCTGGGCATTACGTTTATTTATGTTACCCACGACCAGGAGGAAGCGCTTACCATGTCGGATGAAATTATCGTGATGAACGACGGCCAAATTCAGCAAAAGGGTACGCCTGTGGATATTTACAACGAGCCAAAAAATGCATTTGTCGCCGGTTTTATTGGGGAAAGCAACATTATAGACGGCATTATGAAAAAAGACCTTTTGGTGCAGTTTGCCGGTCAGGACTTCGTTTGCCTAGACAGTGGATTTGACGAAAATGAACTGGTAGACGTGGTAATCCGCCCGGAAGACATTAAATTTGATAAGGAAAACGGCAGGATAAAAGGAACTGTCCAGTCTGTGGTGTTTAAGGGCGTTCACTACGAAATGCATATCCGCGCTGAAAATTTTGACTGGATTGTGCACTCCACAGCCATGGAGCCTGAAGGCAGCACGGTGTTTTTAGACCTTTATCCCAATGATATTCATATCATGAGGAAGGTGGCAGAAGAATGAACAGACGTTGGTATAGCTATCCATACATCGTTTGGGCGCTGATTTTTATCGTTGTTCCTTTAATCGTCGTGCTTGTTTATGGCATTACGGTTCAGGGGCCTGACGGAACGCTTAACATTTCCTTTGCCAACTTTAAACGGTTTTTTACGCCTGTGTACCTGGGTGTGTTAGGACGGTCGGTTCTATACGCCGCAATCAGCACGTTCATCTGTCTGATTATCGGCTACCCCGCTGCGCTGATTTTAACCTCAAAAAACTTAAAACATAAAAGTGTGATGATGCTGTTAATCGTAATTCCCATGTGGATGAATTTATTGCTCAGAACATATTCCTGGCTGACGCTGTTGGAAAATGAAGGGCTCATTAACCAGTTTCTTCGGTTCATCGGCGTAATTGAACAAGACGGCTATATTCAGTTTTTGTACGGCAAGGGCGCTGTGATTTTTGGTATGGTGTATAATTTTCTTCCGTTTATGATTTTGCCCATTCATTCGGTAGTGTCAAAAATGGATTACTCCATCATTGAGGCCGCAGAGGATTTAGGCGCAGGAAAAGTGAACGTGTTTCGAAAGGTTATTTTTCCATTAAGCATTCCCGGCATATCCTCAGGAATTACCATGGTGTTTGTTCCCGCCATTACTACCTTTGCCATTTCGAGCATTTTAAGCGGCAACAATGTAAACCTGTTGGGCAACGTGATTGAAAAGCAGTTTGGCGTGGGCGGAGACTGGAATTTTGGTTCTACCATGTCGCTGATTTTAATGTTGATGATTTTGGTGAGCTTACTCTTCATGCCGGATTCTGAAAAGGAAAGTCAGGGGGGGATGATGCTATGAAAGACAGACTGTCAAAGCTTTATCTGTACCTGGTTTTCATATTTCTTTATGCACCCATCATCATTTTAATGATTTACTCCTTTAACGAGTCGAAATACCGTGTTTGGACTGGTTTTTCGCTGAAATGGTATATTGAGCTGTTTCATAACAGACAAATTATGGATGCCCTCTATAACACAATTTTTGTTGCGGTGATCGCCTCAATTCTTTCCACCATCATTGGAACAGCGGCGGCAATTGGAATTGACGGACTGAAGAAGTGGCAGAAAAGCACGGTGATGAATGTAACCATGCTGCCCGTTTTAAATCCGGACATTGTAACAGGCATTTCGTTAATGCTTCTGTTTTACATTGGCAAGCTGCCAACCGGGCGGTTTACGCTGATTTTGGCACACATGTCCTTTTGTATTCCAT
Organism: Congzhengia sp.; assembly: GCF_037235575.1. Taxonomy (NCBI): domain Bacteria; kingdom Bacillati; phylum Bacillota; class Clostridia; order Eubacteriales; family Oscillospiraceae; genus Congzhengia; species Congzhengia sp. Next base: position 34,924 of record NZ_JAXUNN010000007.1, read on the forward strand.
ATGTCATTTTGTCGGTCATGCCAAAGCTAAAACAGGTGAACGCAGGCACCTATGAAGCAGCCCTTGATTTGGGCGCAACGCCGGCCTTAGCAACTGTAAAAGTCACCCTGCCGGAAATTATGCCCGGTGTGATAAATGGCCTGCTTATGGCATTTACACTGTCTATCGACGATTTTATCGTCAGCTATTTTACCACAGGTCCGGGTGTGGAAAACTTGTCCATATTAATTTATAACGCGGCAAAAAAAGGCGTAAGCCCATCAATTAACGCACTTTCGGCGCTAATGTTTGCGGTGATTTTAGTGCTTTTAATTATTATTAATGCCAGAACTAATAAAAATGCTGCAAAAGCATAATATAACAATATTGAAAGAAAGAGGTTTTAAGATGAAAAAAATTATTGCATTGGTTTTAGCGGTTACACTTTGTTCAGCGGTTTTCAGCGGCTGCGGCGGCGACCCCAAGAAGGTTGTGAAGGTTTATAATGCTGCAGAATACATTGCCGAGGGCGTAATTGAGGAATTTGAAAAAGAAACGGGATATAAAGTGGTTTACAGCGAGTTTGCTTCTAATGAGGATATGTATACGAAAATAAAAACAACCTCCTATGATGTGCTGGTTCCCTCTGACTATATGATAGACAAGCTGGTAAAAGAGGATTTAATTCAGCCTTTGAATTTTGACAACATTCCCAACTACCAGTATATTGATGAAACCTTTAAATCGCCGTATTACGACGAAAATGACCAGTATTCCGTTCCCTACATGTGGTCAACCGTGGGGATTCTCTACGACGGCGACAAGGTGACGGATGAGGTTGACGACATGTCCATCATGTGGAACGAAAAGTATTCCGGCAAGATATTCATGTTAGACAGCGTGCGCGACACCATGGGTATGACGCTGAAAAAGTTAGGCTATTCTGTGAACACTGAAAACGACAGCGAGCTTGCCCAGGCGAAAGAAGAACTGTTAAAACAGCGCCCCTTAATTTTGGGTTATGTAACAGACGAAGTGAAAGACAAAATTATTTCCGGCGAGGGCTATCTTGGCCTGGTGTATTCCGGCGAAGCAGGAAAGGCCATGGAGGAAAAGGACTCTTTAAAATATGCCATTCCTAACAACGGCACAATTTATTGCGTTGACGCAATGGTTGTTCCGAAATCTGCTGAGAACAAAGACGGCGCAGAGGCGTTTATCAACTTTATGCAGCGGCCTGACATTGCGGCAAGAAACGCGCAGGAAACCTGCTATGGCATTACGAACACACAAGGCCGCGACCAGCTTCCGGACGAAGTGAAAAACAACAAAGGCCTTTACCCGGACAACGATGTTTTAGAAAGAAGCGAAATGCTGCAAAGCGAAGGCAACATCAATCAGAAATATCTCGAAATCTGGAACGAAATTACAGCATCGCACTAAAAATGAATGAGTTTTATAAAAACAAAGTAATGTTAGCGCCCATGGCCGGCGTTACGGATTTGGCGTTTCGCACCATTTGCAAAGAATACGGAGCGGATTTGGTGGTTTCTGAAATGATCAGTTCCCGAGGCCTTCATTATAAGGACAAAAAAACCGCCGCGCTTTTAAAGACAAACCAAACCGAAGCGCCGCTGATTGTGCAGTTATTTGGAAACGACCCTGAAATTATGGCCGAAAGCGCAAAAACACTGGAGGGCATGGGCGTTTCTTATCTTGATATTAACATGGGCTGCCCTGCTCCGAAAATTGTGAAAAACGGCGACGGATGCGCGCTGATGAAAAATGAAATATTAGCAGGAAAAATTGCAGAAACAGTCGTTCAGGCTGTTTCTGTTCCTGTCAGCGTAAAATTCCGCGCAGGCTGGGACACGGACAGCCGAAACGCCGTTTCCTTTGCAAAAGTGATGGAGTGTACCGGCATTTCGGCCATTGCCATACATGGGCGTACGAAAGAACAGTTTTACAGCGGGACTGCGGATTTAGAAATTATAAAACGAGTAAAAGAGGCGGTTTCCATTCCCGTAATCGGCAATGGCGACATCATAGACGGAGCAAGTGCGAAAAACATGCTTGACAAAACCGGCTGCGATAGCATTATGGTAGGACGGGGCGCTTTGGGCAACCCGTTTATTTTTCAGTGCATAAAAAAAACGCTGGCAGGAGAAACATACTCCGAACCAACCTTGTTTGAAAGGCAACGCGCAATGCAGCGCCATATTGAATTGATGCGAGAAACAAAACCTGAGCGTATAGGTGTTCCGGAAATGCGAAAGCACTTTGCATGGTATGTAAAAGGGCTTCCCCATTCGGCCAAGTTAAAGGTGCAGGCTTTTTCAGCCAAGACCTATGAAGAACTTTTCGATTTGGTAAATGAAATGAAATAAAAAGAAAGGAGACAGGTTCCATGTGGATTTTATATGCCTTTGGTTCTGCTTTATTTGCCGGTATTACGTCAATCCTGGCAAAATGCGGCATTAAACAAACAGACTCAAACGTTGCCACGGCAATTCGGACAATTGTTGTTTTGCTGTTTGCCTGGATTATGGTGTTTGTGGTGGGTTCGCAGGGAACATTGTCTTCCATCAGCGCAAAGTCGCTGACCTTCTTAATCTTGTCCGGAGTTGCCACAGGCGCCTCCTGGCTCTGTTATTTCCGCGCCCTGCAAATTGGGGATGTGAACAAGGTCGTTCCTATTGATAAATCCAGCACCGTTCTGACCATTATTCTAGCGTTTATTATTTTAGGCGAAAAGGCCGACACAATGAAAATAACCGGCGCGGTAGCAATCGGCGCCGGCACTTACCTTATGATTCAAAAAAATACCAAAGCAGCAAACGGGGAACCCCCAGAGGGAAAAGCATGGCTTGTTTATGCATTTCTTTCCGCCCTGTTTGCCAGCCTGACAGCTATTTTAGTCAAAATCGGAATTGAAAACGTGGAGTCGAACCTGGGAACGGCTATTCGGACTGTGGTGGTCCTTATCATGTCCTGGATTGTGGTTTTCGCAACCGGAAAACACAGCCAGGTAAAAAACATTCCAAAGGGCGAGCTTCTGTTCATCTGCCTTTCCGGCCTGGCCACCGGAGCCTCGTGGCTCTGCTATTACAAGGCCCTGCACGACGGGCTTGCCAGTGTGGTTGTTCCGATCGACAAGCTCAGCATTTTAATCACCGTAGCTTTTTCCAGAATTGTTTTTGGTGAAAAACTAACGGTTAAATCGGGAATTGGACTTTTGTGCATCACCTTAGGAACACTTGCCATGCTGTTTTAAAACGTAAAATCGTCTAATCCACTTTTCTTTAAATCCCGCAGATAATTCTCAAACGAAATATTTAAAAGGCCCGTATAATAGTGATTTTTATACGTTTTTCCGTCAACAGTAAATTCTATCAGATAAAATAACTGGTCCTTCCATAAAATGTCTGTGACCTTCTGTGTTGAATTGGCACGGACATTTACCCTTCCTTCTAAAACCAATTGACCTTCCGTAATATTTGTAATGCGGAAGGATACTTCTTTATCATCTAAATAGTCGTTTGCCGCGTAAAGCGGAAGATTGGCTCCGTCCGGCTCGTCAAACATAAGCAAAACAGGATTTTGAGCCCGCTTAATAAAGTGGAACGCAAGCTTTTTTTCAAAATAATAATCCACAACCGCGTCGGAAAATTGCGGCCAGCCGTCAATTAAATTCCACCAAATCAGCCCGGTTTTTCTCCATTTTTGAATTCGAAAATGCTCAATTAAAAACTTGTCTGCCTCTGCCTGAGAAATTTGACTCATTTTTGCAAAGTCGTTTAAGTTTTCAGGCTCCTTTAAAAACATTGTTTTCACCTGGTCATACATCAGCCGTATGCGGTAAGTGTACGGAGCGTCTTCTACCGTTTCCATTGCGGTGGCGTGAACAAGTAATTCTTTCCGCACTGCACCGCTGTCGTCAAAAAATGGCCAAGTCTTTTTCAAAAACTTTTCCATTGACTGCGGCGAATTGCAGCCATGATAGCCTGTTTCACTGGCAAAATGACATTCTGAATTTCTATAATAGTTGCTTTTAAAATAGTCCCGCGGGCCCCACAAATGCTCTTCAGAAGGTCTTTTCCCAAGTTTAAAAGCCGTTCCTGAAATATATGGTGATGACGGAAGGTAAGGCCGTGACCAATCGTGAAGTGCCAAGGCGTGCTTTAACACCTTTCGTGTAATCCAATTTGTGTCCGGATTCAGTTTTACATTGGACCACTCTGCAATTGCCATGTCACATTCATTGTCTCCCGCCCAAAGCACTAAGGATGGATGGTTTCTGTAGCGCTTAATGATAAATTCTGCTTCTTCCAGCATTTTTTGCGCAAATGTAGTGTCAAAAGGATAAATTGCGCAGCCCATTGCAAAATCCTGCCAAACCATTATACCGTTTTCATCACAAAAATCAAACAATTCCCGACGCTCATACACATTGCCGCCCCAGCAGCGAACCATGTTGCAGCCGGACTCATATAGAAGTTTTAGCGCTTTTTCCATCCGCTGTTCGTCCCGTGAATGAAAAGCATCCAGCGGAACCCAGTTCGTGCCGGTAATAAATGTTTTCACGCCGTTAATATAAAAGCAAAACTCGCCGTTAATTCCTGCAACGTCTGTTCTTTCTAACCTTACCGTTCTGATTCCACTTCTAAATTCATAGGAATCTACCGGCTCCCCTCTGAATAAAAGCTCTGCCTTCACACGATAGAGGTTAGGTTTTCCCTTAAATCTTGGAAACCACAGTTTGCAGTTTTCCACAAAAAGTTCAAAACGGTAGTCGGTGTGATACAATGTCTTTTCTACTTCAAACCTGCTGTCTTCGCAAACGCCGGTGACACGCACAGAATAATCTTGTATAAAATCACCTTCAACCTCAGTAGTGATACAAAAAGTCAGCGCGGCATCTGTTCCGTCGATTAAACTTGTAGATAAAAAGACATTTTTAATTTGGTTCTTCTTTGTTTTCACCAGCTCCACCGGTTTCCAAATTCCGCTGGTCACAATCCGCGGCATAATGTCCCAGCCATAGGAGTGCGCAGCCTTGCGCATATAAAAGGCCGGATAGTTGTAAGCCGCAAGTGAGATGCACGAAGCCGGCAATTCGAACTTTCTGGCCTCAATGCATACCGGTTTAATGTGAACAATCAGCTCATTGTCCTTTTCTTTCAGCGGTTCAAAAATTTCATATTCTAAAAACATGTTGGAAACAGACTTAACCATTTTCCCATTTAAATAAATATCCGCAACGGTGTCTATCCCATAAAATTTAAGGTGCATGTCCTTTTTTGTGTCAAATCGGGTATAATACCATGCATGCAAGTTTTCCAGTCTCTGTGCTGTCAATGCATTGTCCGAATAAAACAAATCATCAATAATGCCCTGCCGCATCATATCAAGCTGCAGCTCTCCCGGCACGCTGGCTGGAATTATGCGAAGCCCTGCGTTTTCTATTTGTTCAATAGTAAAAAAGTCCAAGTTTTTGCAAGCATTGTGCTCTGCATAAGCAACCTTCCAATGATCCATTCTCATTCTCCTCCTTTTGTGCTGCTTAATCCCCTTATTTTTTCCAGCACACCGCCAAGCACGTCCCCCATCTGGCAATATCCCTGCTCGTTTGGATGCACCCAGTTAGACTGGTGCGCAACAACATCTTCTGCATATTTGTTCGCCCGGTACCCCTCTTTGGGAAATCCATATTCCGGGTCTAGATTTAAAAACATGGGACTTAAAAAGATAAATTCATTTTCCCGGTTTCCATAAGCTTCAATCAGCATTTGATTTGCCCGCAGAATGTTAAAACGATACATTTTCTGTGTACCCCTGCAGCCCAGTTGTTTTCCCCAAGCGTGCTGCTCCGCACCCAAAACCGGCAAATTGATTACAATTGGAAGCGCTGCGCTGTATTCCCTTACCGACTGAACAAACCGCTCCATATTGTCTATAAACTTTGTAATGCGTTTATCCGACTCCTCATAGGGACAAATCTGCAAATCGTTTGCTCCCATCAAAATCGTCACCGCGTTTAAGTCTGTGAGACCTTGTCGTTCTATATATTTTGAAAAAGAAAACTCCCACAAAACATTTTTCTCAAGCTGCGTCATTTTCCCGTGTTCAAACCGAAATGCTTCATTTTTGTCCATAACAATTTGCCCGTCTTTCGGAAGCTCCATTTTAAATCCGTCGAACTGGTAAGGGTCGTGAAGTGCATCTGCAATGTCCCTGTGGTATCCTAAATCGCCGAAATATTCCTTACCAGAAACACCCTTGGGAAACAAAAACGGCGAGGTAACACTGCCTTTTTCCCGCGTTCCGTGAAAATAGTTTTCAAAGCTCCACCCGCCGCGGCCTTCGTGATAAATTGTTTTATCAAACGACCGCGAACCCACAAATTCAATGCCATACAGCTTTGTGGCCAAGTGCGCAAGATATTTTGCACTTCTCGTCATAGAGTCGCCGACGGCAAGCACGCGAAAAGCTTCACCACAGCGCTGTTTCGCCACAGCTTCAACCATGGTTTTCTTTTCCGCCAGACATGCGCCATATGCGTCATATACCTTAATTTCCAGCGGAAAAACCGTTCCGCTGTCCAGTAACTGATCAATGCGCCAGCAATGTCCCAGGTTTTCTCCATATTCGCAGTTTACGAAAACGTCAAAATCCTCTGAATACGGCTGAATGATGTTGGCATAAAAAATGTTAAATTCTTCCCTGTCCGTCTGAATGGTCTGGTTTTCCCGGCTGGAACAAATGTAGAGTTTTGGCGGCAGTATGATTTTTATATCTTTATTCATGCTTCTATCCCCTCTTTTTGATTATTCGGTTTCTCCGGCCGTTTTAAAATGTCAAACCGCACAATGCCGGTCATTACCGAAATAAAGGTCAGGCAGTCGCTTGTCATGCTGGCATAGGACCGGCTCGAAAAATTATAAGTAAACCAAAACGGAATACTAATTGCCGTTAATATCCGCACAACTTTTGGCTTTTTCATTGCAAACGCCACATTTTGCAAAATGGCTCCCACCATTGCAAACAGGCCAAGCCAGTTTTTCCACCAAATAACGCCAAAAACCACTGCAAGCAGGTTAATCAAAACCAGCCATTTGCGGTTTTTGGGTTCCAAACAGTCCCGGTTCATAAATACAATGGCGCATAACATACATGCCGCGGTTTGTGCTGCACCCTCAAAGGCCGCCAGCAACACATACTGGCCGATAAAAAACGCACGGCCAATTGCCTGCATAAGCATAATGTTTTTCTTGTCGTTCACCTGAAAGGAAAGCACCAGGCACAGTACGCCGATATAACCTAAAATATGCGGTAAATAATTCACTTAGGCTCGCTCCTTTTCAATTTGTTCATTTACAACACTCAATTACTTCAATGGACGGATTTCCAGAAAGGCTGAACTTACCTGCGGCGTTATAGGGCAGGAAGAAATAATCGCCCTTTTTCAGGTTTCTTTCATAGTCCTGTCCGGACAAAACGCCGTTTCCGTCTGTTACAACATACACCGACGCAGGTTCTTTTAACGAAATGGTTCCGCTTGCATTGATTCTGTTTACCCGGAAACAATCTGTCTGCTGTTTCCCAATTAAAGATTCATATTGAAATTGTTCCGTTTTTTCAATAATCTGCGCTTTCACCTTGCCTTGCACCTTATGTTCAAAATCAAAGCATGTAAAGGCAGTTTCCTTGTCAATTCCTAAATACATTTCATAGTCAGAAAGTTTCACGTCGCCGCACCAGCGTTCGGGCTGAATGGTAAAATCGGTAGGCTCCTGCACCTCTAAAATCAGGCAGCCGTAGCCAATGGCATGAACAGCGCCTGCCGGAATAAATAAAACGTCTCCTTTTTCTACATTAACTTCTCTAATCAGGCCAACCATTGCCTCTTTGTCATATTCAGATCTTTCAACGGCCGCTTTAAATTCCTCAATGGTAACACCGTCTTGAAATCCAAAATAAAGCTTGGCGTTTTCTCTGAGACCTAAAATCACCCAACTTTCTGCTTTGCCATATTCTGAGTGAAAATATTTTCTTGAAAATTCTTTGGTTGGGTGCGCCTGAACAGGAAGCCTGATACCGCTGTCTAACACCTTCACTAAAAAGCCCAAATCGTTTCGGCTGCCAAGCATTTCCTGCTTATAGGTTTTCAGCGCATCGTCAAAATAGAGGTCTTCCCCCAGCAGTTTGGAAACGCCTTCTTTTGGGCCGCTGCTATTTTTGTTCATTGCTTTCACCGGAGATGCAACCCATTCCTCAGGATAAAAACTGTCTTCAGAGCTGTCGCCAAAAAAGCCGGCAAACAATTTACCGCCGGTATATACCCTGTACACCCTGTTTTGCTCAAAAAATATTGGTTTGTCATAAAACATGTTATCTCGTCTCCTCATATTGAATGATTTTCTGCGCTTCCTCAATGCTTTCATAAACCTTGGCGCCCGCCAGAGAAAACAGCATTGCACCAAAGGAAGCTTCCTCCTGCTGGTTCGGTATATTCATTTTGCACGAAAATGCCGCTTCAAACATCTGCCTAAGCTTTTTGTTCTTCCGAATGCCATTCCCCGAGCCTACAAGGGCACCGCACGTTTTTCCTGTTTTTTGATACATTTGAAAAAGCTCATCAGATATGGCGTATAAACTGCCAAAAATAAAGTTTTCCGGCGTGAAGTTTTCAAGGGATATATTTTGAATGCTCCCCCTTAAATCCGGCATTTCCCTGGTTCCGCAAAAGCGGTTGTCAAATATGAGTCCAGTTTCTTTCAGATTATCAATTGCATCTAACATCGGCCCATAGAGCGATGCGCATTTTTCTTTTGTGGCAAGGAAGACAACCTCCCTGAAAAAGCATTCCAAAGCGGCAAAAGACCTGCCGCCGCAAAGCGCCGATCCAACTAAGATATATTTATCATCATAAAGCGGGCGGGTTTCAAGGCCCCTTACGCTGTAAATTTCATCAGACAGAACGGAGATTTGGCTGCCTGTTCCCACATTAACCAAAACTGCATTTTGATCTTTCACTGAGCCGATAAAGCTGGCCTGATTGTCCCCAATTGCCACGGTAACAGGAATATTTTTGTAGTAACCAACAGTTTGAACGCCATGAACAACTTCCGGAATCCTATCATTTACAATTGTAAAAGCATTGTTTTTTAAATCATATAATCCAAAACTTGCGGCGTCCGAAACATGAATAACCGGCGCTTTGTTGCCGCAAAGCTTCATCACAACAAAATCGTGAATGGTGCAGAATTTTTCCGCCGTTTCAGGAATCAGGCCGTTTTTTTCATTGTAAAAGTCTGTTACCAACCCGTAGCCAGTTGCGCTGTTTAAAAATCTGGCATAGGTTGTGTTTTGAAACGCCAAATCACCCCGGCCGTCCTGCCATGTGTAAAGGGGACTCGCGGCGTTTCCCTCCGCATCCACATACAAAATTCCGTGCATTTGTCCCGTCACACCAATGCTCACTACACCATCGCACATCAGCTTTGAAAGAATGATGTGAACTGTTTCCAAAATCCTCAGCGGAGATTGTATTTTTTCCCAAACATTGGGACTTGACAATCCGCTGTCGTTGGGGAGGGTGATTGATTTTTCCACGGTGCCGCTGTGTATGTCTGCCAAAATTCCGCAAATGCTGGTGGTTCCAATGTCCAGTCCAATTGCTTTCAAGCTGCTCCCCCCCTTAAATTGCTGTTGACTTTAAGTCCAAACGCTTTATAATATCCTGCTGAATGGCCGGGGACAAATCCAAAAAGTTTACAAACGTGCCGTGAATACGCATGATATAAACGCCGCTGGGGGCATACTTTTTCGGATTTTCCAAAACCTTCCGCAAGGTTTCCGGCGTTGTTACGTTCACATAGAGATAAAACGGTGCCGCCCCTTCATTCAGCTCGTTAAAAAACAGCGGATTTATAATCTTGTTTTTAAACTCCATTCCCTTTTCTTCCATGGTATCCGCTTTAAAATATTTCGGGTCAATTCCCAAATGGGAAGCATATCCGCCGTTCATTTTTTCAAAGGGCAGCTTCATGTTAGAAAGCATACGAAAGCCCAGCCCGTTGCCGGCTTCCCCATACAGCGGATCTACGCCATAGCCCAGCATTTCCCTTGCCTTTCTTCCGTCGGGCGTTGCCGAAACCCAATATCCGTATAAAAGATGGGTAGACGGGCTGCTGAAGTCCGGCCGGAAGGGGTTGCCCAAATAGTTCTTTTTCGATGACACAATGTCCGCAATCCGCTCTGCAATCTCCGCCGCTTCATCATCAACATCTTCTAAATTGTTTCCAAATTTATGGCAGGAAAGCAAAAATTTGTGTAGCGATTGATATCCCTCGAAATTGTTCTTTAAAGCTGGAATTAGGTTTTCCGCCTCGTCAGGCCGTTCTTTTAATAAGCTATCAATTGCAATAAAGCAGTCTGCCACAACAGTTAATCCGTGAATTAAGCACCCGCTGCCGTTATATTTTGTACCCTGCTGCTTTGTATCCCGCAGGTCAATTCCACTATCAAACCCGCCCATAAAGCAGGATAAAAACGGCACTCTTAAATTTGACAGTGCTTGCGACGCACCGTTTGCAGCTTCCACCATTTTTTCTGCAAAAAATTCCACGTTTTTATAAAATAGCTCTCTTACACTTCGCAAATCACAGGGGCTAAGCTCTGCTATTTTTTCACCCGTTAAAATAGATATACCGCCATTTAACGTCAGTTCTAAAATTTTTGGCAGGTTCAGCCAGCTGTTTGTGGTGTTGCCGTTGTCTTTTCCCATGATAAGGGGTTCCTGGCAGCCGGCAATCGCAATGTCGGGTAAGTCGCTGTCTTCAACCCCGCTTGCCTTAAGCACCTCGAACAGGGCATCGTCGTTAAACAGCGACGGCGTCAGAACGCCTGGAGAAAAGAAAAATCTGCCCAGCTCGCGGTACAGCTTATCCGGCGTGTTCTTATGCAGCTTTACCGACAAAATGGGCTGCGGCAAATTCATGTCGTAATATGCATCTAAAAGCGCATAGGTGGTCTCATTGGTCAAATCGTTTCCGCAAATGTCTTTTCCGCTGATAATGATATTTTGCGAAATGGCCCAGCTTCTGTCGGCAACATTAAAGAACACCAAAAAGTGGCGGAAAAGCTCCGACATTTCTTCTCTGTCCATGCCGCCTCGGAATTCGCCAAAAATCCGGTCTGCATTGCCAACGGAAAAAGCAAAAGGATTGGGCGTTTGCTCTAAGCACATAACCTGCCAAAGCAAAATGAAAAACTGAATTGCCTCATACAAGTTTTCCGCACCGTTTTCCGGCACTTTTTTTAACGTATCCGCTATGTGTGCAAGCTGATTTTTCCTATGTATGTCTGCCGTTTTCATTTGTTCTTTTACAATTATACGATACCTCTGCGCCAAAATCAAGACGGTTTTTAAAGATTCCGCCATTGCCTGATATCCGGTTCCGTTCCTTTGGCTGAGCGTTTGAATCATCTCGTTCAACCCATGTTTTAGCGCAAACCGAAAATCGGGAATCAAGTGGCCCGTTACCTGTTCAACGAAAAACGCCACCTCTTTGGTGTAATTCTCTGCAGATTTATAAACCTTTCCCAGCTCCTGCACATATGGGGTGTTTTCATATTGTTTCCTCACCGCTTCAATTCTGTCTTTTGAAAATTCGTCATTCGGCTCAATGTCACTAAATACTGCCGTGGGGTCGCAATATCCGCTGAACTCCTCTACCTTAAAAGAAGGGTTAATCAGCGCATAGCTCCTGGCAAAACCATCGTCCTGCGTTCCCGCAAAAATACAGTTCTCGTTTAGCTCCAGTGGAATTTTTTTTGCAATTTCCTGCAAAATATAAGCCTTTTTCAGTTCCTCTGGAACTCCTGTAAACTGTTTGTCAACCCCGCACGCAATTTCCTGGGCGATAAACCAGCCGTCCAGCCGTTTTTTGCTGCGTTCATAGGCAAACAGCTTTTTCGCTTTGTCTGTAATTTCATTTTTTTCATAAAGATTTTGCAGCATAACAAATAACCCTCCTTAAGTTATAACCAGTTTCAATCCGTTTTTATAAAATTCCTCTTTAAAATTGTCTATTTCCTGCTTGGAAACAAATCCGTTTTCAATTTCATAGGGACGCTCCCATTTATCCTTGCCATATTCATGATATGGCAGCAGTTCAAAAGCTGCGTTTTGTGTGTCTAGATTTTTAAAAAAAGAAGCAAATTCTTTATGCGCTCCACTGTTAAAGCCATGAATGAGCGGAATTCTAATGAGCACCTGCCGCCCCATTTTTGTTATTTCCGCAATGTTGTTCAGCGTTTGCAAGTTGTCTGCCCCCGTCCATTGCTTGTGCTGCTCCATATCAACATGCTTTACATCTATCATCAAAAAATCTACAAACTGTAGCAGCTCTGTCAGTCTGCCGCAGGAACCGTTGGTTTCAATTGCGGTGTGAATCTCGTTTTCCTTTAAAATGCGCAGCGTGTTGAAAAGCTCTTCAAACTGCACGGTTGGCTCTCCGCCTGTAAAGGTTACACCACCGCCGTCGAAAAACATCATTTTGCACCGCTTCGCCTCGTCAGCAATTTCCTCCGGACTGTAATTCACAGTGGTTTTACAAACGTTTTCCATGCTTTCCGGGTTGGAGCACCACTTGCACCGAAAATTACAGCCCTGCATATGGTACACAAGCCGGTTTCCCGGTCCGTCCTGGGAATAGTTAAACCCCTTTTGAAAAATTTTTATAAAAACCATCCCCTTAAAATTAGTTAATTGGTCTTATTAATTTGATAGTAGCACATCTTTTTCCATTTGTCAATCATAAATGAAAAAATTTGTCCAGCGCAATCACAGCGGCACTCTGGATGGAAGACGTTATTTTTGTTTTCACGATGCTTACCTTTTGGTTCAGGCTCTTTTCACGGACACGGGCATTTAAAATAGATAACAACTGTTCGGACTTGTAAGCGATGTCTGAAGCCAGCACAATAATGTCAAGAGAAAACAAATTGCTGACATTCACCAGCGCAGGAACTAAATATTCTGCTTCCTTTTCGATGAGGACAGTGTCTTCTGCATCAACCGCCTCCGTCCAGGTTTGGTAGGGGGTATTTTTTAAAATAGAACGGATTGATGCATAGGTTTCTAGGCACCCCCTATTGCCGCATTCACAGAGAATTCCGTTATAATTTATGGTTGTGTGCCCAAGCTCGTTTAATCCCTCATACAGACTGCCGCCCAATATAATGCCGGAGCCAATGCCCTCGTCAATCTTCACCACCATAAAATTGGGAACCTCTTTTGCCGTTCCAAAATATTTTTCACAAACCGCCCATGCGTTAGAAACATTTTCTAAATAAACAGGAACGTGAAAATGGTGCTTTATCTGCGCACCAATGTTTACAAAGTGCCACTGGTTAAAGTTCGGCGCAGCTAAAACTGTGGTATTGTTTCGATCAACCGGCCCTGGGGTGGTAACGCCGATTGCAAACAGCTTTTTTTTGGGAATTGACAGCTCTGAAATTTCCCGGGCTATCATACTGCATACCTGTTCTATAACTTCGTTTGCCGTTAGGCTTTCTTTCATTTTTTCTCTTTTCTGAACTAAAACCTCGCCGTAAAAATTGATGATGCCCGCCTCAAAATGGTTTCTTGTAATATTTACGCCCGCAAAATATAAATATTCCCGGTTTAAATAAAGCTTCTTTGGGCGCCGGCCCACCTCGTTTGTAATTTGCGGCACTTCTAAAACAATGTTTTCTTTTAGCAGTTCGTCCACAATGGTGGAAAGCGCGGGCTTGGTTAAGCCCGTTTGCTGCGACAATTCTGCTCTGGACAAATTCCGTTCGCGAATTAAGTCCAAAACCAGCTTTTTGTTTTTTTCTTTCATTACCGCCGCATTGGTCGCTTTCATGCTGCCTTCCTCCAATATTTTTTAAAAAGCATTATCATATTTTGCAATTAAAATCCTGCCGGTAGTAACCATAAACTCTAAAGCCTTCACCATAAGTTCAGGCTCATTTTTATAGGTGCTTAAAAAATGCCCGCCGACTTCATAGGTAAAATCACCGTCATATTCAATACATTTCAGCGCGGTCATCACCGCGTCCCAGTTAATTTTCCCCTGGTAGGGAATGGTGTGCAAATCGCGCACATTGTCGTTATCGTGAACATGAAGCGCACAAAGCCGCTGTCCCCCAAGCTCAAATATTGCGGCCTCCGCAGTTTGCCCAACCAGGCCGCAATGGCCCACGTCTAAGCAAACTGTAAAATACTCCGGGTCTAACGCATCAAAAAAGTCGGCAAGTTCCCGGCCAAAGCTGCACACGTTGGGAACAATTTTATTCTGTGCACTGTCAAAACCCCACATATTCTCCAACGCAATTTTTGTGTGCGCTTCTTTTGCATACGGAAGTAAGCTGTTATAAAACTCAATGTTAAACTTTTTTTGATCTACACTGTCGGGACATGCTGTTGGATGCACAACAATCTGCTTTGCTCCCACCAAACCTGCCGCTTTTATCGAACGGATTAAGGCAGGTTTTACCTTTTCGTTATATTCATCGTCACCAAACCTGTAAGACGGGAACGGCGCGTGGGCCTGGTTAAAATAGATATTGTTGTCTTCCGCCCACTGCTTTAATTTTAAGCAGGTGTTTTCATAATTTTCTTCCGAAAATTCTGCTTCATAAATAGGATGAATCAGGTTTAAATCCAGCGCGTCAAAGCCCAGCTTTGCCAGAAGCCGAATGCCGTTTTCATACCCAAATGTTTCAAACACACTGTCTGTTGTGGTGGATAATATCATCTTTTTTCTCCTCCTTACACAAGTTCAAAGGAAAACACGCGCATTTCGTCAGTTCCGCCAAAGTTTGCGAAGGGGACAAGCTCAATTTTTTTCACCTTTTTGCCAATCTCATGAAATACCAAACGCTGGCAGTTATCCTTAACATGAATTTCAGAAACATTTCCGTTTTCATCTGTAATTTTCACCGCATATTCCTTTACCATGGTTTTTGGCATGCGGTAATTTTTTTCTACAAGGTCGAATCTGCAGGGCATGTTGTGATATTTGCGGTTTAAGTCGCTGTCGAAAATGATTCTTATTTTTTCAACCAGCTCCGGCGAATCAAATTCATAAACCAAGCTGTCGCCTGCGCTTCCTTTCCACAAGTTTTCCTCCCCGCGGTCTTTGCCGTTCCGAACAATTTCAGCGTTTGTTTTTGCCTTAAGGGTGAGGGGCGAAACCTCCCTTTCCATAAACGGAAGATAGCAGTCGTCAAACATAAGCTGTCTTTGCAGCTCTTTTATATCAATGCTGTTTATATCTGTGCCGCTGTTAACCATTAGTGCCGCGGCTGT
Organism: Congzhengia sp.; assembly: GCF_037235575.1. Lineage (NCBI taxonomy): Bacteria > Bacillati > Bacillota > Clostridia > Eubacteriales > Oscillospiraceae > Congzhengia > Congzhengia sp. The sequence continues at coordinate 50,267 of NZ_JAXUNN010000007.1, forward strand.
GCCCAGCGCCTGCCCTAAAACAGCGCAGGTTGCCATGACACGGGAGGAACTCAGTGCCGCATGGGTCACGCTGATGTTTCTGCCTGCAAACATTAGGTTTTCAATGTTTTTGGAGCACAGCGCCCGAAACGGAATTCCCCAAGGGGATGGAGCTGGGTGGAAAATAGTTGTTTCACCCTTTTGATAGTAAAACCCTTCAGGAAAATGGTCATCCATAGTCCAGCCGCCGTAACCCACTATGTCATAAAACTTTCCTTCTGCTTCCACATCGTTCTGCGTCACCACATGTTTTCCGATATAGCGTCTGCTTTCCCGCTTGCCGGGCAAAAAGCCCACCCAGTCGAGTTCCCAGTTGTCCATGCCGTGGTCGCCGTGGTTTTTAATGTGGTCGATAACGCCGAACGCAATTTTTAAAAGCTCGTCTTTTAATTCCTCTGTGTCGTCAATACAGTTTTGAAGGCCGCCCACTTCAATCCACCAATAGTTTTCTTCTTTGTCGTGGCGCTTGCATTTGAAGCAGGAGTCGTCTGTGTATTGATAGGCCCACTTCGGCGGGATAAACTCGCACTTGTGGTCGGTTTCGCGGAACTGCATTAAACAGCTCATGCCCATGGTTTTTAAATCCCGCTCATCAGGGGGAATGGTTTCATTATAATCGCGCTTTGCTTCCCGTCCGTAGGTATGCTCTGCGCCAGATAACGGCGCTAAAATAGAGTCGCCTGAACAGTCGGCAAAGTAGGTTGCTTTCACAATGTGAAAGGTTTGGGTCGTCGTCTGCCAGCCCTTTACGCTTACGATTTTGTTCCCGTCCATTTCTGCATCTAAGCACGAGCAGTTCATAATTACCTGAAGATTTTCCTCCAAAAGCGCCTTTTCATACAGTACACTGTCCCAAATGCTAAAGCTAAGGGACGTGTTCCTGTAATGATTGTCTAAAATCATCTCTTCAATTATGCCGGTTTCACGGTTGTCTTTTCCCCGTGCGCCGCAAACCCACATTCTAATTTCGCTGGACGAGTTCCCGCCGAAAACCGGCCGGTCCTGCATAATTGCGACTTTAATCCCGTGCCGCGCGGCAGAAACAGCCGCACAAAGGCCAGCTAAGCCGCCGCCCACAACACATAAATCCACCTGATGGTTTAATGTTCTCATCACTTTTCCCTCCAATTTTATTGCTTCACAAGCCCTTTTACCGCATCATATACGTTTTGCACGCCGCTTTTAAAATCAGACCCATTCACCACAACCACATCTGCATATTTTAAATACAGCTCGTGGCGCTCTTCATACATATCGTAAAGCTTTTGCGGATTGTTTTTTAAAAGCGGCCTTTTTTCCGCGTTCAGTGTTTTTAAAATATTTTCCACAGAGCGGTTGATGTAGACCACCACTCCGTTTTTCTTTAAATATTTCATGTTTTCCGGCCGCAGAATAACGCCGCCGCCGGTGGAAACGATGGTATGCCGGTAGGAAAGGCCGATATGCTTCGCCGCCTTTGCCTCGATGTCGCGGAAATATTCGTTTCCCCGTGTTTCAAATATTTTAGAAATCGTCATTTTCTGTGTTCGCTCTATGTAGTTATCCATGTCCACAAAGGGCATTCTCATCTTAAAAGACAGAGCAATCCCGACTGTCGACTTCCCTGCTCCCGACATTCCGATTAGAACGATATTGCTCTTTTTCATGCTGCAACCTTTCATCTTACGTTCTCAGTTCTGTAATTTCCAAGCAGAATTAATTCCGCACCGGTTTCTTTAATCTGCGTAATAGCATCCGCAACATTAGAGTCAGCCAAATTTCCTTCAAAATCTATGTAAAACATGTAGGAAAAATCCTTTTGTTTTAACGGACGCGATTCAATATGCATCAAATTTACGCCGTTGCGGGCAAACACAGCCAACACATCGCAAAGCGCACCGCTTTTATGCCTTGTGGTAAACGCCGCGCTGATTTTGTCGCAATTATTATCACAGGTAAGTTTGTTGGAAACCACCACAAAGCGGGTGGTGTTGCCGCTGTTTTCGTGAATGTTTTCTTTCAAAATTTTCAGGCCATAACTCTCTGCGGCAAGCCTGCTTGCAATGGCCGCCTTTTTTTTGTTGCCGCATTCTGCAACATATTTGGCGGCTAACGCAGTGTTTTCCATAGGCACACATTTAATGTCCGCCTTAAGGCTGCTTAAAAACAGGCCGCTTTGAACAAACCCTTGATTGTGGGAATAAATTTCTTTTATGTCCTCCATCTCAGCGTCACTGGTTCCCAGCAGGCAATGGCGCACGTCTACATACGTTTCGCCGGCAATAAACAAATGCTCCGACAAAATTAAATCCAAGGTATCGGCAATTGCGCCGGAGGAGTTGTTTTCAAAAGGCAGAACGCCAAAGTCCGCTTCCCCGTCTGCAACCAGTTTTGCCGCCTCTAAAAAGGTGTTTACATTTAACTTATGCTTCACAGCGGGAAAAAACTTATTTAATGCCTCACCGCTGTAAGACCCAACAACGCCGGGATAAACAACCTTTAAATCGGCGTTTAAAAAATCAGCAGGCTGATATAAAAAATTCTGCGCGCCATTTAAAACCTTTGCCTGAAGCGAACGCGAAATCCGCATAATGTCTTCAAAAAACTCGGCGGTATATTGTCTGTAGGCAGGATTTTTCGTCTGCTCCGTCCGTTTTTTTATCACGGCCTTTTCCCGATCAGGACAAAAAATTTCAAGGCCGCGTTCCTTTTTATATTCGCCTACCTTTTTTGCCGTGTCCATGCGTTTTTCAAAAAGGTCCACGAGCTGTTCGTCAATTTGGTCAATCTCTTTTCTATATTGTTCCAGCATATGTCTTTTCCTCCAACAGCATATCCAAAACCGCCACAGCCAGCGCCGCCTCTATTACCGGTACAGCCCGCTGCACAATGCAGGGGTCATGCCGGCCATGGGTGCTATAAGTGGTCTCTTTCATTTCTTTGATATTTACAGTTTCCTGCGGCTTGCCGATAGACGGCGTAGGCTTAATGGCAGCTGTAACCACAACCGGCATACCGTTTGTAATGCCGCCGTTTATACCGCCGTTATGATTGGTTTTTGTTTTTATTTCACCGTTTTGAATATAAAACGGATCGTTCGCTTGGCTGCCGCGCATTTGTGAAAACGAGGTTCCAATGCCAAACTCAACCGCTTTCACCGCCGGGACAGAAAAAAGGATTTGGGCAATCCGGCTTTCCATCGACTCGAAAAACGGCGAACCCATTCCGGGCTTTAGCCCTATTACGACCGCTTCAACCGCGCCGCCAATCGAATCTGCCTCCAACTTTGCCGCTAAAATTTCGTTTTCCATTGCCGCAGCCTTCGAGCGGTCGAGCAGCGGCAGGGTTTCGCTTTTTATCTTTCTTAATAACTCAACGTCAGGTGCAGCATAGTCTAACGCTGCGTCGCAAACGCTGCCAATGTTTTTAATGTGCGCCAAAACCTCAATCTGCTCTTTTTCCAAAACCTGTTTTGCAATCGCGCCGGCAAATACCAAAGGCGCAGTTAATCTGCCGGAAAAATGACCGCCGCCGCGGTAGTCGTTAAACCCGTGATAGCGCACGATGCCGCTGTAATCTGCATGGGAGGGGCGAAGCAGTTCCGGCTGATAATCCTGCGATCTGGTGTTTGTATTGGAAATAATTGCGCAAACCGGCGTTCCCGTGGTTTTTCCGTTAAATATTCCGCTTTGTATTTGCGGAACATCGCTCTCCGATCTGGGGGTGGATAGCTTGTTTTTTCCTGGCGCACGCCGAGCCATTTCCATTTTTATTTTATCAAAATCAACTGCAATTCCTGAAGGCAGTCCGTCTAAAACTACGCCAATTGCGTTGGAATGGGACTCCCCAAAAATCGTTATTTGAAACAGGTTTCCATAGGTTGCTGACATTCGTGTATTGCGCCTCCAAGCTCTGCAAATTTTTCCCAAAAGTTCCCGTAGGATTTTTTCACGCTGTCCGCGCCGCAAATCACAACGTCGCCCTCCGCCGCCGTTGCCGCAATTGCCAGCGCCATTGCCATCCGGTGGTCGTTGTGGCTGTCGACCACGGCACTAAAAAAGCAGCTTTCACCACAAATTTCCAGCGCATCGTTTTCTTCTTTTATCAAAACGCCCAGTTTTTTTAATTCTGTACACACTGCATGCAGCCGGTCGCTTTCTTTTAGCCTGAGCCGCGATGCACCCACAATTCGGGTAATGCCTTTTGCCTTTGCTGCCAAAACAGACAACACCGGCACCAAATCCGGCACCTGGCTCACATCAACAATATGAACCGGCTCGTCTTTTTTTAGCCGCTCTATCATATTTACAATCTCTTTATCACCCTGGGAGGAGCTTTCACTTAGCCCCGTCACGCAAACTTTACTGCCCAGCTCGTTTGCAACAAGATAAAACGCCGCCTGGGAATAGTCACCCTCCACCGCAGTGTTTTGCGGCTGATAAGTTTGGTTTCCGGGAATATAAAAGTATCTGTAATCCTTTTGTGCTTGCACCCTAACGCCAAACCGCTTCATCATTTCCAGCGTCATGTCAATATATCCTACAGACTCAACAGGTGTTGTGACAACAATTTCGCTGTCGCCGCTCAAAAGCGGAAGCGCAAATAAAAGACCGGTGATATATTGAGAACTCACGTTTCCCGCAAGAGAAAACCTGCCGTGCAAAAGCGTTCCTTCAAGCTGAAGCTTATCTCCCCGCAGTTCATATTGTATTCCTTTTTGGTCAAAAATCTGAAAATAATCGTCTAACGGCCTTTGCATCAGCCGTCCCCTGCCGGATACGGTAAACCGTCCGCCAAAGCTCAGCAGAATAGGAATCAAAAACCGCAGGGTCGAGCCGGACTCGTTGCAGAAGATATTTTCGCCGCAAAAGGGACTTCTTTTCCCCGCGCTGCAAATCGTTACATTGCCATCTGAAACGGTGGCCTCGGCGCCCAACATGCGCACCGCCGCTAAAGTAGCAGATATATCATCACTCAAAGCAATGTTTGAAATGACGGATGTTCCCTTGGCCAAAGCCGCGCAGATAAGCGCACGGTGCGCCGCGCTTTTTGATGGCGGTGCTATAACCGTGCCTGAAAGGCAACCGGGAGATATCGCAATTGTTTTACTCATAAAATTCACCATTAACGCAAGGTTACACCCAACTGGTCGGACAGGGCTTTTAAAATGCTGTCTACCACGGGATTTACGTCTTCGTCTGTCAGCGTTTTCTCTTCCGCGCGGAACACCACTGAATAGGCCATCGACTTTTTACCCTCCGGCACCTGTTTGCCCTTATAAACATCGAACAGCGTCAGGGACTCAAAGATATTCCCTGCTTTTTTCTTTATAATTCCTTCAATCTGCGCAGCTAAAACGCCGTCGTCTGCAATCAGGGCCAAATCCCGCTGCGTGGACGGGAATTTGGGCAGTTTTTTATAGCTTTTATCCGTATTGGCCAGCGAAATTAACGCGTCTAAATCAAGCTCCGCAGCATATACATGGTTCTCCACGTCATAATTTTCGCAAACAGCCGGGTGCATTTGGCCAAGCCGCCCGATTACCTTGCCGCCGGCAATCAGCTCTGCACATCTGCCGGGGTGGAAGGTGGGATCGTCGCTCTTTGGCAAAAAGCTTGCTTTTGCAATGCCCAAATCGTTCAGCAAGACTTCTACTATGCCTTTTAAATCATAAAAATCGCAGCCGCCAAACATTCCTAAGGTAACAACGTGCTTTTCCTCCGGCAGCTGTTCGCCTAAAACGGGGCGGTAAACCTTTCCGACCTCAAACAGACGAACACTTTCCGCCTTAAAGTTTTCGTTTCGTGAAATCACTTCCATCATGGAGGCCAACGCAGTTGTTCTCATAATGGAGTTTTCTTCCCCTAACGGATTTGAAATGACAACCGCGGTTCTGCGCGGGTCGTCATCATCCATGTTAAGCTTATCAAAAATATTCGGGTTTGTAAAGCTGAACACCAAAATTTCGTGCAGTCCGCAGCCCACCAACGTGTTTTTCACCCGTTCCTCCAGTTTTTGTTCATACGTTTTCACGCCTACCGTCGCTTCGCCTTTCATTAGCGTGGAGGGAATTTTGTCATACCCATAGATGCGGGCGACCTCCTCTGCAACATCGTTAAAGCATAGCACGTCCGGCCGGTAGGTCGGGACGGTAATTTCACCGTTTGCAACAACAAATCCTAAGTCCGTGAGTGCCTGAACCATAAATTCTTCCGGCACATTAAAACCGATAAACCGATTGATTCGTTCCGGCTCAAAGGGTATTTTTACAGTTTCCGGCTTAGCTGTATAAACGTCAATTAATCCGTCTACCACCTCGCCGCAGCCAAGCTGCTCCACCAGCTCGCAGGCGCGCAAAACAGCCGGCACCGTGTTTTCCGTATCCAAACCCTTTTCATACCGCGAGGAGCTTTCTGTTCTTAACCCCAACTTTTTTGCAGTAATGCGGACGGATGAGCCTAAAAACGTTGCAGACTCAAACAGCACATCTTTCGTTTCCTCTCGCACTTCAGAGTTTTCGCCACCCATAACACCGGCAACCGCCACAGGTTTTTTCCCGTCGCAAATCATCAGCATAGAACTGTCTAAGGTGTGTTCTGTGCCGTCTAACGTCGTCATTTTTTCGTTTTCTTCTGCGCAGCGCACATGAATTTCGCCGCCCTCTAAATAGTTCATGTCAAATGCGTGCATGGGCTGACCATACTCCAACAGCACATAGTTTGTGATGTCAACTAAATTGTTAATAGAGCGAATGCCGCAGGAGCGGAGACGGTCCACCATCCAGCGGGGGGACGGTCCAATTTTCACATTTTTCACCATTTTTGCGGTGTACCGTTTGCAAAGGGCAGGCTCGTCAACCGTTACTTTCATGTAATTGTGAATGTCGTCGCCGCTGCCCTTCACTTCGGGCGTGTGCAGATGAAACGGCCTGTTAAAGGTAACAGCCGTTTCCCTTGCCAGCCCGATAATGCTGAAACAGTCCGGCCTGTTGGAGGTAATTTCAAATTCCACAACCGGGTTGTCCAGCCCGAATACTTCTTTAATATCTTTTCCTAAAGGCAGGCCGTCCTCCAAAATCAAAATTCCATATTCAGCGTCGGGGAAATCTTCTTTCGTCATGCCAATTTCCTCATACGAGCACATCATGCCGTTGGACACAACGCCCCTAAGCTTGCCCTTTTTTATTTTCTTGCCGCCGGGAAGGCGCGCTCCGTCTTTCGCAACGGGAACGGTCTGTCCCGGTTTTACATTGTCTGCTCCTGTGACAATTTGAATGGTTTCGCTTCCCACGTCCACCTGGCAGATTTTTAACTTATCTGCGTCCGGGTGCTTTTCCACACTTAAAATTTTGCCCGTTACAACGTTTTCAATTTCGTCGCCTAAATTTTCAATTCCCTCAACTTTCGAACCAGACATTGTCATGGCGTGGTTATATTGTTCCGGCGTAATGCCTGTCATATCTAAATAATCTGAAAGCCAGCTAAGTGGTAATTTCATAATGTTTCATACCTTTCTACCCGCTTTTCGTTTTGCGCCGCCTCTGCGGGTGTTAACTTGCAGCGCACAAATTAAAACTGTTTTAAGAACCGAATGTCGTTTTCATATAAAAGACGCATATCGTCAATGTTCATTCTTCTCATAACAATGCGTTCAAGGCCCATGCCGAATGCAAAACCGCTGTAAACATCTGGGTCTATGTTGCACCGTCTTAAAACATCGGGGTGTACCATACCGGCGCCCAAAAGCTCAATAAAGCCTTCTCCCTTGCACACACGGCAGCCCTTGCCGCCGCACACAAAGCAGGAAACGTCCACCTCTGCGCTGGGCTCTGTAAACGGAAAGTGGTGCGGACGAAGACGGATTTTTGCCTCCTGCCCGTAAAGGGTTTGTAAAAATTGCTCCAGCGTTCCCTTTAAGTCCGCCATGGTGATGCCTTTGTCAACAACAAGGCCTTCCACCTGATGAAACACGGGAGAGTGGGTTGCGTCCACCGCGTCACTTCTGTAAACGCGGCCCGGCGCAATAATGCGAATCGGCGGGCGGCTCTTTTCCATTACACGAACCTGTATCGGTGACGTCTGCGTACGCAGCACCACGTTGTCGCTGATATAAAACGTATCCTGGGTGTCGCGGGCCGGGTGTTCTTTCGGAATGTTCAGCGCTTCAAAGTTATAATAGTCCAGCTCAACATCAGGGCCTTCCGCGACAGAAAAGCCCATGCCCAAAAATATATCTTTAACTTCTTCCAATACCTTTGTAATCGGGTGCAAACCACCGATATGAGGACGCTTACCCGCCATGGTAACGTCAATAACCTCGTCTTTCAGCTTCTGTTCCCGCTCTGCCTTTAAAAGCTCGTTTCGTTTTTCTGCAATTGAGTTTTCAATCGCCGTACGGATGTCGTTTGCCAATGCTCCGATAACCGGGCGCTCCTCTGCCGACAAAGACCCCATCTGGCGAAGCACCTGTGTCAGTTCGCCTTTTTTCCCCAGCACACGAATTCGAACGTCTTCTAAGGACTGAACCGTATGGAGCTGAGAAAGCTTTTCCTCTGCAGCTTTTTTAATGGATAATAACTGCTCTTTCATTGTTCTAAACCTTTCTGCCCACCAATTTTTCCGTTCTTTGCGTGGGCTTACAAAGCGCGGTTTGTAGAAAAGGGCACAAAAAAACTGCCTGCCCCAAAAGGGACGGACAGTTATATCCGCGGTACCACCCTGATTTCTTCCTTAATAAATAAGAAAGACACTTCATTTACGCGTAACGTGCGCCATTCGCCGCGCCCTAATCAGTTAACCCGTTCAAGCGTGGAACTCCGAAGTGAAATTTCGCCTTCCGCCTTAACCGGATTTTCTCTCAGCCGGTGAAAAATCCTCTCTTTTATAGGTAGTGCGGGGTTACTTTGCTTCATCATTGCCGAAAAATATTTATTTTTTTATATTTTATCACAGTTTAAAACGAATTGCAAGCTGATTTTAAAAAAACTGCAGAATTTCAGAAAAAAAAGTTTTTGCAATTCCTTTTTTTTGAAGTTAATTCAAGTTTTTTAGGAAATTTTCACAATTTAGTGTTGACTAAAATGAAAAAAATATATATAATAGTTTTATGCGATTTTAAAAGGAGGAAAACACAAATGAGAAAAAGTATCGCGAAATTAATCATCGCCCTACTTGTTATCATCACATCAGTCATTGTCGTACTGGTGGGTATGAATATAAGCGTTTTCGATTATGACATTCAATATCCCAACGCTTTAGACGAGGATTGGGGTATCAGACAGGGGCTCGACTTGGTCGGCGGGTCGGTAATCACATACGAAGCACAGGCAGACTCTGTTACAGACGAACAGATGAAATCTGTGGAAAACGTATTGAGAAACCGTTTAGACTCGCTGGGCTACAGCGAAGCTACCGTTTCGCGTCAGGGAGATAAAAAGGTCAGAGTTGAAATTCCCGCCATTCAAGATCCGCAGGAAGCGGTTGACACGCTGGGACAAACCGCCGTGCTCTCGTTTCAGGATTCTGACGGCAACGTTGTTTTAGAGGGCTCCGACGTTGATTCTGCAACCGCCGCTTACGGCCAGATTGACGAAACAGGCGCTGCTGCACACTATGTAAAACTGAAATTAAAAGATTCCGGTGTGGACAAGTTCTACCAGGCTACCAGCGCCGCTGCATCCAAGCCATCCGGAAGCAATTATATCTCTATTAAGCTGGACGAAACCGAGATTAGCAGACCTTCCGTAAGCAGTCCGATTAATTCGTCCGACTGTATCATTTCCGGCGGTTTTACAGATGCCACGGAAACCGGTAAGCTTGCAGCTTTAATTAACTCCGGCAACTTACCGTTTTCAATTAAAGACGTTGAATTAAGCTCCATCGGGCCCACACTGGGTGAAGAAGCACTTTCTACCAGCTTAATTGCAGCAGGAATCGGCATTATTTTAATCCTGCTGTTCATGCTGCTTGTTTACAGGCTGCCTGGTTTGGTTGCCGACATTGCACTGTTGGCTTATATGGCAATTGTAATTTATATTATGACGTTCTTCAGAATTAATTTAAGCCTGGCAGGTATCGCCGGTATTATTCTTTCTGTTGGTATGGCAGTGGACGCCAACGTCATTATTTTTGAAAGAATTAAGGAAGAGCTTAAGCTTGGAAAAACTGTAAAAACCTCAGTTCTTTCCGGATTTAACCGCGCGTTTTTGGCGATTATCGACTCCAACATCACGACAATTATTGCCGCTGTTGTGCTCTATATTTTCGGCACAGGTACCATTCAGGGCTTTGCAGTAACGCTGGCAATTGGTACGATTGTAAGTATGTTCACTGCAATTTTTATCACCAAATACCTTTTGATGCTGATTGTGGACTTAAAGGTTAGAAACCCGTGGTGGTATGGTGTGAAGAAAAAAGTAAAGGAGGTACAATAAGATGTTAAAAATCGTTGAACGTGCAAAATATTTTTGCCTGATTCCTATTGTAATCATCCTTTTGGGTATTATTTTCCTGATTGCCAAGGGCGGCTTTGTTCAGGATGTTGACTTTGCCGGCGGTATGACCATGTATGTGGAAATGGGCAAAGAGGTTGACTTCGGCGAGGTTGCAGACGTGGTTAAAGGTGCGGATGCATCCATCAATTCCCCGAAAGTTTTAAAATCGGACGGCACACAGATTATTATTCAGACAACGCCAATTGAGCGTGACGTTCGCAATAAAATCATCACTGCTTTAAAAGAGCATTTTTCCATTGATGACGCTGCAGTGCTCCAGGTAGAAGATGTAACGGCAACCATGGGTGCTCAGTTGCGTGCTCAGGCAATGAAAGCGGCATTAATTGCATGCCTTCTGATGCTTATTTATATTTCTATCCGGTTTGAATTTTTCACCGGCGCATCGGCCGTTATCTGCCTGCTTCATGACGTTTTAATTATGCTGGCATTCTATGCAATATTCAGGATACCGATTAACGCAAACTTTATTGCGGCAATGCTGACCATTATCGGTTATTCCATCAACAATACCATTGTTGTGTTTGACCGTGTCCGTGAAAACCAGGGCAAGGTGCAAAAATCTGATTTAAAATCTTTGGTGAACACAAGCTTAAAGCAGACACTCCGTCGTTCCTGCTTCACTACCCTGACAACCATTATCCCGGTTATTTTTCTTTATATTTTGGGTGTGGACTCCATTAAGGAATTTGCACTTCCGTTGATGGTTGGTCTTCTTGCAGGAACATACTCCAGCGTACTTCTTGCAGGTCCGATTTGGGTTGGCATGAAAACCCTTGCGAAAAAAAGAAAATATGGCAAAAAGGTAAAAGCACGCGCATAAAAAATAAAAAACAGTTAGAAAGGCAGCCAGCAATTGGCTGTCTTTTTTTGCATTTCCTTCCACCAAACAGCGCAAACTAATCAAAACACAAAAAGGAGAATTAAAATGAAAAATAAATTAAGGCGTGTCGCCATTGCGGGTGCCGGACACGTTGGAGCACACTGTGCATATAGCCTTGCGGTTCAGGGAATTGTAAATGAACTCGTTCTGGTGGATAAAAATGAGAAAAAATTAAAAAGTGAAATTCAGGATTTAAGAGATTCCGTGCTCTATCTGCCCCATAACCTTTCCGTTCGCGGCGCAGATTTCAATGAATTAAAAGACTGCGATATTTTGGTGAACTGTGTTGGGGACATTACACTTTTAGCGTCGCACGACCGCGTGCAGGAGCTAAACTTTACCATTGCCCAGGTGAATGATTTTATACCAAAAGTAATTGCCGGCGGCTTTCGTGGTATTATCATTAATATTTCAAATCCCTGTGACATTGTTACGTACCAGATTAACAGATTAAGCGGCCTGCCCAAGGGGCATGTGTTCGGTACCGGCACAGCGCTTGATACTGCCCGGCTGGCCTCTGTGCTGTCCATTGCCGCCAATATCGACCACAAATCCATTTGGGCCCATATGATGGGAGAGCACGGTGCTTCCCAAATGGTGCCATGGTCAAATGTTTTTTTTGGCGGATCTCCCCTGTCGCTTTTAGAAGCAAGAGAAGAAAAATACAAATTTGATAAAGAAGAAATGAAAGAAAAAGCGATTTATGGCGGATGGATCACCTACGATGGCAAGGGCTGCACAGAATACGGCATTTGCACTACCCTTGCAAGGCTGGTGCGCGCCGTCTATGACGACGAAAAATGCATCATTCCCGTCAGTGCACAACTCGACGGCGAATATGGACAAACAGACATTTATGCAGGCGTGCCTTGTGTAATTGGCAAACACGGCGCCGAGCAAATTTTGGAGTTGCCGCTCACTAATAATGAAATGGCCGAGTTTACCCGGTGCTGCGCGGACATTCGGGAATATATGAGAAAAATATAAAATTGCATGCTCACCTGAAGTTGACACAAGCAGCGAAAAATGGTAAAATAAAAGAAAAAGACAAAGGAAATTTTTAAAATGCAAAATTTAATTGTAGCTGCTGCAATTATTACGAATGAAAAGGACGAAATTTTAATTTGCCGCAGGTCAGAATCTTCTAAAAATGCAAACCTTTGGGAGTTTCCCGGCGGCAAACTTGAAAAAAATGAAACATTGGAAGAGTGTGCGGTGCGGGAGTGCAAGGAAGAACTTGATATTGACATTGAGCTGCATGGTATTTTTGACACCGCTAGTTTTACCTATCCCGATTCTCATATTGATTTTACTTTTTTTAATGCAAAAATTCTTCGCGGTCAGGTTATACGGCGGGTGCACCGGGACATAAAATGGGTAAAGAGGGAAAACTTAAAAAACTTTGACTTCTGCCCCGCCGACGTTGATCTTGTGGACAAACTTGCACAGACTGAAAAGTTTAAAGGCCCCTTATTAGAAAAAATGGACGATTTTTTTGCCGCAAGAGTACACATGTACGATGCGCACATGTTAGAAGACGTGGAGGGCTGCAAAGAGGGTTACGAGGAACTTGCACGTCTGCTCCCAGAAACATGTGGGTCTCTTTTAGACCTTGGCTGCGGCACAGGTCTTGAATTGGCTGAAATCTTTAAACGTTTTCCTAAAAATTTTGTTACCGGCGTGGACATGACAAAAGAAATGCTCAACGCATTAAAAGAAAAATTTAATGATAAAAGTCTGACCTTAATTCATGGCGATTATTTCACCTGTGATTTTGGCGGCATGTATGACTGTGCTGTTTCGTTTCAGACGATGCATCACTTTAAAAAACAGGACAAATTAGCGCTTTATAAAAAAATTAATAAAGCTCTTACATCTGATGGGACTTACATTGAATGCGACTACATGGTGGAAAGCCAAAAAGAAGAAGACTTCTATTTTTCAGAATATGACAGAATAGCAAAAGAACAGTCTCTTTCAAATGATACATATTATCACTACGACACGCCCTGCACCATTGAAAACCAGATCGATTTGCTGAAAAGTGCCGGATTTGCATCCGTTCAGGAAGTCTGGAGGCGTGAAAACACAACCATGCTGGTTGCAAAGAAACAATCTTAACAAAATCTAAACAGCCTTTTTTCTTGATTCACGTTTTTTGTTATTGTATAATAATAAGTAATAAAACAGCAAGGGGGTAATCATGAAGGAATTATTAAAACAAAAAATAAGCGAATCGATCTCATCTGTTTTACCGATTACCTTAATCGTGCTGATTCTGAGTTTTACGAATCTTGCGCCAATGCCGGCCGGTATGCTGATACTTTTTCTTTTGGGTTCGGTTATGCTGATTGTTGGAATGGGCTTTTTCTCTCTGGGAACAGATTTGTCAATGATGCCGATGGGCACAGAGGTTGGACGGTCTATTTCCGCTTCAAAAAAGATGATTATTATTGTTTTTCTGTGCTTTTTAATTGGCTTTGCCGTAACAGTCGCCGAGCCCGACTTGCAGGTGCTTGCCAAACAGTTTACGGCAGTGCCGGACCTTACGATTATTTTAACGGTTGCAGCCGGCGTTGGCTTGTTTTTAATCATTGCCGCCCTTCGCGAGTTTTGGGGAATTCGGCTGCAAAGCACTTTAATTGTTCTTTATGCAATTGTGTTTCTCATTTCATTTTTTGTAAAACCGGAGTTTTTACCGGTGGCGTTTGATTCCGGAGGTGTTACCACCGGTCCTATTACCGTGCCGTTTATCATTGCATTGGGCATCGGTATTGCGGCAAACCAAAAAAATGCCGCAGAAGACAACAATTTTGGCCTGGTTGCAATTTGCAGCGTTGGGCCGATTATTACCATGCTGCTTATGGGAATTGTGTTACATTCCACAGAAGTTACGCCGCCTGATTTTGCAATACCGGAAATCACAGACTCTCAACAGGTTGGAAAAGCATTTGCAGCCGGATTTCCTACATACATAAAAGAGGTGGCTTTCGGCCTCTCCCCTATTCTTTTGTTTTTTATTGTATTTCAATTTATAACGCGTACCTTTCATAAAAAAGGATTAATTAAGGTCATATCCGGTACCATTTACACCTACATCGGTCTCGTTTTGTTTTTAACGGGTGTAAACATTGGATTTATGCCGGTAGGCAACTACATTGGAAAGATGCTTGCAGGACTGGAATTTAACTGGATTTTAATACCATTAGGAATGCTTATGGGCTATTTCATTGTTGTGGCTGAGCCTGCAGTTCATGTTTTAAATAAACAGGTGGAAGAAATCACCAACGGTGCTGTTCCTGCAAAGGCAATGCTGTTGAGCTTATCTGTGGGTGTCGCATTTTCGGTGGGAATTTCCATGCTCCGTGTTCTTACGGGAATATCGATTTACTGGTTTATTATTCCCGGCTATATTCTGGCCCTTGTTTTAAGCTTTTTTGTACCAAAAGTGTTTACTGCCATTGCTTTTGACTCCGGCGGTGTAGCCAGCGGGCCTATGACGGCAACATTTTTGCTTCCTTTCGCCATGGGCGTTTGCGAAAAGGTTCAGGGAAACATCTTAACCGATGCATTTGGTATTGTGGCAATGGTTGCAAT
>NZ_JAXUNN010000008.1:0-14313 GCF_037235575.1 Congzhengia sp.
GGGAGTAAACACAAACACCTCGTCAGTAAACAGGTCAATTTTTAACGTCCGCATAAAGTCGTCGGTATCGACAACAGAATTTTGAATTTCCAAAAGCTGGCGAATCCACTCAAGCTTTGCGTCTACATCGGTTTTACCGCTGACGCCCTCTTTATATTTCCAGTGTGCGGCGATACCGAACTCGGCCACGCGGTGCATTTCCCATGTTCTGATTTGAATTTCAAAGGGTGTTCCGTCCGGCCCAATTACGGTTGTGTGCAGCGATTGATACATGTTGGGCTTGGGCATAGCAATGTAATCTTTAAAGCGCCCAGGAATCGGATAATACAGCTCATGAACCATTCCCAGCACTGCGTAGCAGTCTTTAATAGAGTCCACAATAATCCGTACCGCAAACAGGTCGTAAAGCTCGTCAATAGATTTGTTCTGCGTAAACATTTTGCGGTAGATGCTGTAGAAATGTTTTGCCCGGCCCATAACATGGGAATTAATTCCCATTTCGTCCGTCTTCTTTTTCAAGGTGTCCATAATGTCATTGATGAACTGTTCGCGTTCTTGTTTTTTCAAATTAATGGACTCTGTAATTTCCTTATAAGCCACCGGATCAATATATTTTAAAGAAAGGTCTTCTAATTCCCATTTAATTTTCGACATACCAAGCCTGTGGGCTAATGCAGCATAGACCTCCAATGTTTCACGGGCCTTTTCGCGCTGCTTTTTTTCAGATTTTGCCTTTATGGTGCGCATGTTGTGCAAACGGTCTGCAAGCTTAATTAAAATTACCCGCACATCTTTTGCCATGGCCAAAAACATTTTACGCAGGTTTTCCACCTGCTGTTCCTCCGCCGTGGTATATTGAATTTTGCTCAGCTTTGTAACGCCGTCAACAATAATTGCAACGCTTTCACCAAATTCGCGGTTAATGTCAGCCACAGTGTAGCTTGTGTCCTCCACAACATCGTGCAAAAGTGCCCCTACCAAGGTGTCGCAGTCCAGTTCTAAATCAGCAAGAATGTAGGCCACCTCTAGGGGGTGTGTCAGATAAGGCTCTCCGGATTCACGCATTTGCCCCTCGTGGGCTGTGCGCGCAAGCTCGTAGGCCTTTTCTAACTTTGCGATATCAAAATTTGCATTATATTCTAAAACCCTTTTTTTCAGACTTTCAAAGTCGTGGCCCTCGTGCATCATAGTAACTCGCTCCTAACCGGTAATTTCGCTTAATTTCACGTCTTTTAACAAGACTTGGAGCTGGCGCATACCTCTGTATAAATTAATATCAAGATTGAAAGCAATGTCAATCAAATCGTCGTTTTTTAAAACCTCATTCAGTTCCCCCATGTTAAAGCCAACCGCGTCAATGTAAAATTCGCCGGAGCGAAGCGTTAGCTTCACATGCTTGCCCTCACTTAAGGGGCGAACTTGTGCAACCGTCATTTTTCTTGCAAAAAAAATTGGGCTTGCGTTCCCCATGCCATATGGCTCTAAAATGGAGAGGCGTTCGGCGGTGTTCATATTAATATACTGCACCGGCAGCTCCGAATCGAGATATAACAGCGGCATAAAGTCCTCTTCGGTGAGCGTTTCCTTTGCATAGGAATTAATCTTTTCCCGAAATTCGTCTATTCTGTCCGGCGCAATGGAAAGCCCCGCCGCCAAATCGTGGCCGCCAAATTTCAGCAATGTGTCCTGGCAATATTCCAACGCCTTAAACAAATTAAACGAACGAATGCTTCTGCCAGAGCCTTTGCCGACTTCCCCGTCGGTGCTGATTAAAATGCAGGGCTTATTGAACCGCTCCGAAATTTTTGAGGCCACAATTCCAATTATCCCATGGTGCCAGTTATCGTGGGCTAAAACAATGACATAATCATTTTGCAAAGCGGCAGAATTTTCAATCATATTTAGAGCGTCTTCTAAAATACTGATTTCCGTTTCCTGGCGTTCGTGATTTTCACGGTTTAGTTTTTCGGCATATTTGCGCGCCGTCATATCGTCGGTGGCCAAAAGAAGCTCCACGGCGCACCGTGGGTCGCCCATTCTTCCGGCGGCGTTAATCCGAGGCGCAATCATAAACCCAATGGTGCCGGTTGCCACATTAGAGAGGTTAATGTCGGCCGCGTCGGCCAAAGCGCGGATGCCGCGGTTCTGGGTAAAGGACAAAAGTTCTAACCCCTTTTTCACAATCACACGGTTTTCGCCAATCAGCGGCATCACATCCGCCACGGTTCCAATCGCCACAAGGTCGGCATATTCTTCAATCAGTTCCCGCATATGAAACCGCATTTCAATGGTCAGCGCCTGCAAAAGCTTAAACGCCACGCCTACGCCGGCAAGCTTTTTAAAGGGATAGGGACAGGCGGGCTGTTTCGGATTGAGCAGACAATAAGCGTCGGGTGTTTCGTCCTTGCATTCGTGATGGTCTGTGATAATGGTGTCAATTCCCTTTTCTTTTGCATAGGCAATTTCGCCGACAGCGGTGATGCCGCAGTCCACCGTTATCAATAATGTTACGCCTGTCTGCGCAATTTTGTCGATAGCGCCTTTGTTGATGCCATACCCCTCTTCTAACCGGTCGGGAATATAGTACATCACATCTGCTTTATGAGAGCGCAAAAATTTTACCATGATAGCGGTAGAGGTAATGCCGTCAACATCATAATCACCGTAAACCGCAATTTTTTCATGGTCTTCAATTGCCTTTAAAATTCTTTTTGTTGCGTCTTTCATTCCCAGCATTAAAAACGGGTCCAGCAAAGATTCCTCTGTGGGGTTAATAAAGTCCTCCGGTTCGCGAATGCCGCGGTTCATCATAATGGTTGCAATCACCGGCGGCAGACTGAGCTTCCGGCTAATTTTCAGCACATCTTCCGGCCGGTGCTCTTTATACAGCAATATCCATTTCTTTTTCTTCATAATTAAGCTAAAATCCTCATTATCTTCCCTGTACGACTACATGTAGTACAAATCTATCATTATTGATACTAATTATACTACTTTTTTGTAAAATTTGCAACAATCTTTTTGAAAATATATTTTTTCGTTCAGAAAATATTTACAATCAGCGATAAATGACCTATAATAAATACAAACCAAATACAAAGATTATGAGGGTTCATAAATGAAATTTTTAGTTTTCAGCGACAGTCATGAATATACCAACGGTATGGACTACGCGATTGAAAAACACAAACATATTAATCATATTATCCATTGCGGGGACATGGCTTCCGACGTGTTATATCTGCATCATGTTTATGGTTCAACACACAGCATTTGCGGCGTATGCGGCAACAACGACTACTACGCTCCGGACCCGTTTCACCGTGTGGTTTTTTGCGGCCGGCAAAAAATATATGTAACTCACGGACACCGCGAGCATGTGAAAAGCTCTCTCTACACACTAAAATCTAAAGCAATGTCAAGCGGATGCGGCATTTGCATTTTTGGCCACACCCACAAACAATTTTTCGAGGAGCAGAATGGGCTTGTCATTTTAAATCCAGGATCTATTGGATATTTTAAGCAGGAGTATGCCGTAATCACCGTTGAAGACATTCAGGTAAACGTGGAATTAATGAAACTTTAAATTCTGGAAAGGATTGAAATAACTATGCTATTTGTAATTGATGTTGGGAACACAAACATTGTGGCGGGGTTTTATGAAGGAGATAAGCTAAAATCCAGCTACCGCATGGCAACGGACAAAAATAAATCGTCAGATGAAATCGGCCTGTTTTTCAGCCAGCTTTTAAACCATGAAGGAATTAGTAAAGAGGAAATTCGTGATGTGATTATCTCCTCCGTTGTGCCTTCGATTATGCATGCGTTAGAAAATGCAATAAAAAAGTATGTAGGAATTTCTCCAATTGTAGTGAACGGCAGCTTAGACTTAGGCTTGAACATTTGCTACGACGATCCGAAAGAAGTAGGCGCGGACAGAATTGTCAACGCTGTTGCTGTGGACAAGATATATGGCGGCCCGGCGGTAATCATCGATTTTGGCACAGCAACGACCTTTTGTGTGATCGACGGGTGCAGCAACTATCTTGGAGGTGTTATTTATCCCGGATTAAAAATTTCGATGGATGCGCTGGTTGAAAAGACTTCAAAGCTTCCGCGGATAGAAATTATCCAGCCGGAAAACGTTGTTGGAAAAAATACTGTTTGTTCCATGCAGTCTGGCCTTGTGTTCGGTTACGCCGGAATGGTAGACGCCATTGTGTCACGGATAAAAAAAGAAACAGGTACACCCGAAATGCTGGTAATTGCCACGGGCGGCCTGTCAACTTTAATTGCAAAAGAGTCTGAAACTATTCAGACCATTGATAAAAATTTGACCATAAAAGGCCTTAAGATCATATATGACCGGATAAAACTTTCTAAATAAGCTTGGTTAAAATATTACATACAAGCTTTGCCTGCACGCGCTTCCCTTCCTCCGTATAATGGTAGCCGTCGTTTGCTCTATAGAACGGGCAGGAAAGAATAAAATCATACCAGTCGTTTAAACTTAACGAAAACTTGTCAGCCGCTTTTCTGATAACCTCATTGCGTTTCAGCACAACGTCATTTTTGGGGGAAAGGATTTGCGGCTTGTTTTTTTCTGTTATGGGAGTGCAGGTAGCCAGGACGACCTTCTTGGAATACTTCATTAAAAGCTCCACCTTATCAAAAAAAGCCTCTTCAAACAGGTTAATTGGAACATCAATTCCATGCAGGCCGTTGTTAAAGTATATAATTTCATGGGTATAGTCCACCAACACAGCCTCTAAATCTGTGTCGAACACAGGGTCTGTCACCACCCTGGAGGAAGCAAGCAAATCTGTCGCCACATAATTTTGCAAAAGGTCTGAAACGTCATTATAAATGCCCTTTGTAATTGAGTCGCCAATTAACAAAATCCGTTTGGCGCTGTCGTCATTGGCGTTGTGCCACATGTAGTTTACCCATTCGGTCTTTTCTCTGTTGCAGATCACAAAAATCCCTCCCAAAGCTGTCTGTCAGCGCTTATTCAACACAAATTTTGTCCGCAAGGGCTTCGTACGTTTTTTCACCAATTCCCTTCACCTTTGTAATATCCTTCGGCTTCTTAAAAGGCTCTTTTTCGCGGTATTCTATAATTTTTTCTGCCTTATCCGCGCCAATGCCGCTGAGCAGCATCAGTTCCTCTTTTGTAGCTGTGTTTATATTAATAACTTGCGGCACGGCAGACTGGGCAGCCTCCGGTTGGGGCTGATCAAACGTCACATCGTTTTCCGGCTGCATGATAACGGAGCGATCCACATTTTGCATTTTCAGCAAAAAAGTACCCACCGCGGTAATTGTCAAAACCGCAATGACGGATAAAATAAGACTTAAAATGTCAATCTTTTTCTTCTCTGTCTGCCCTGTCTTCAACACGTTTCACCACATTATCTAAATTTTCTGTATAATTTAACATTATTATACCATGACTCTTTATAAAAAGCAACACCTTACTTAAATAAAGTGTTGATAAATATTGTCTAAAGAGCTTGTTTGTGTTGATATTTGTCGATTATTTGTAATATAATTGCACAAAAACTATTGATAAAAGCGAAATAAAGTAGTAATATAAACTAAAAGGTGTGTGTGCAAAAGATACATATACCGAATAATTTTATGGGAGGATTTATTATGAAAGGAAGACGAAAAACACTGGTCATTGTTGCGGCAGTCGTTGCTTCGCTGTGCCTGACAACAGGCGCAGTTTACTTAAACAGTGAGCTGGCCGTGGAAAATGAACAAGAAGTACAGCAAATGGAACAGGAAACAAATAAGGCAACAAAAGACCTGCTGCGGGATGCCGATACTTCGCGGCTGGAACATGCCTCTGTGGTGCCCGACACCTCGGTTCAGGATTACATCAACGCATTGTTTGAAAACGGAGAAAGCCAAACAGAAGCAGACTTGCAGGCACTTTTGGATATTGTGAAGTTCTGGGAGGACACCAACGACGACATAGCGATTGTAGGCAGCATATATGAGCGCCGCCCTCTAGCAGAGTCCTTGGCAGTCAGACACACAAACCGTCCCTGGATTGAATCTGCCTACAACGACATCACAGGACGGGACGATATTTTAAGCGTGGAGGACGTGAAGGCTTATGTGGAAGCCGGGCTGAGCTATGAAGATATCATTGCGGCAAGCCGCCTGTCCTTAAAGGGTGAAATAACAACGAGCCAGGCGTTAGACCGTGTGAGTGAAGGCGAGCCGTGGTACAGTTTGGTTACAGGGACACGCCCATTGTCTGCAGATTTTGAGGAGGTTCCGGCAAGCGAACTTTTAGATGCCAGAAACGTGGCAGAGGCACGAAGCATTGACTTAAATGCAGTTTTGGAATGTGTGCAGGCAGGAGAACCGTTGGAGGCTTTAGAAAGGATAGAAACTGACAACCCGGAAGATACTTTAGTAAGCGTCGGGGAAACTGCAAACATTGAAGAATCTGAACATGCGGAAAGCACGGAGCAAGATGCGGAAACGTCGGAAACAGCCGAGCCAGGCGCTGTGGAACAGGCTCCCCAGCAATTAGACGTACTTCACGGCGAAATTGAAGGGGGTGAAGCAGAATGAAAAAGAAGATTATTGTCTCTGCCCTGTTACTCTTCGGACTTCTGCTCTGCTCTGCTATTTCTTGCTTTGCTGATTCGACATCGGAAGCAGTTTTGGAGGCAATGGCAGAACAGCGCGGAACAGAAAAATATCTGGAAAATGTCCGCGCTCCATCTGACAACACGGAAGACAACGACCACATCGATACAACATCTGGAAACGTGGTAATTTCTGAAACTGATTTATATCTGCCGGGCAAGAATGGAATGGATGTTGCACTAATAAGGCATTTTAATTCTATGGAGACTGACAGAAGCTATGAATATTTAGGTGAACGAAGAGAAACAGAACAAGACATGTTTGCCTTTTTATACAGCGATGACAACGGTAATACGGAATGGATTACCTTCACAACAGAAGAAGAAATGCTGGCCGCACAGGAATTCCGTTATAACGACGAAACGGCCACACAGTATTATATCGAGGGTACATTTGGGACAAAGCCAACCTATGAATATAGAAGAATTACAAAAAATCAAACGGGAAGAAGACTCACCCTTGAAAGACCAATTCAGAAACTTGTTGGTACTTTATCAAAAAAAGACGGTTCGGTTTTTAAATCACTGTGGCAAGCGCATGACGACGGCTTTTATAAAAAAGTTGGATATAATTGGTATCTTAATATTCCATCCGGCGACCCGATAACAATCAGGGATTATAATGTTTCGAGCGGCGGCGCCGAAAAAATTTACCTGAGGATGTACGACGGAACAACAGAAGTCGGCATTACCTATTATGTTGAATATACACTACCCAAACAAGAGGTCGAAGAAGCATTTATCTATAAGACATCTAACTCAACACAAGATTACAATGTCAGACCAATGACTACAGATGAAGAAGCATTGCTGCGTTCAAAAATTGGAGCGGATTACACTTTAAGATGTTGCATTATAATTGAACGCGGCGATGGAATGCGGTATTTTGTCAACAGTGCCAATGAAAGCGGCAAAATATTGATGGTAGCCGACAGATATGACAATTGCATTGATTATTCAAAAAGTGGCGAAATCATTGACACATATGGCAGACGGATTGTTTATTCGTCGAACGGAATTCAGATGGAGGATGAGAATGGCGTCCTACAATATATTGTGAAATATACGACACCAACACCTGTTAATCCGGATAATTCTGTTTTAGATTGTTTGAAGACGTATCCATTTAAAGTGGAGAGGTTTCATGCCCTGGGTGATACACAAACAGATGATGTCACGGTGTATGACATGAAGAAAGTAGGCCGAAGCGGTCCCGACAGCAGCTTCTCTATTTTTTACTATACCATTGATAAAATTACATATCCTACAGGGGCGCATCGAGATTATACCTATGATTATGTCGAAATTCATGAGCCGTATTTCGGAACGAGCTCTGGATATATTGAAAAAAGCCGGGGTATTTCCTCTATCCTTTATGACAGCAACACCAGCAATTATGAATATTCTTATGAATATGTTTATAACAAACCTAACGAAGGATATTATACGAATGACGACGTAAAAGCCAGAAATACATTTACAGTAGAAAAAACCAAAAAAGCGCCGTCGCAGTCGGGCGATGTAACTACAACCTATGTTTATGACTATTTAAGCAGGTTAAGAAAAGTAAACGACGGCTCAAATCTGCCATATCCAAAATATCAATATACATATAACAGAGATGTAGCATCAGGACAGCCCAGCCAGATCATAACGAAATTAGAACCTTCGGTAACAAAAACGGATAGTTTCTCATATGTTTACCCTCATTATGCGGAGTTCTTAAGCAGCAAAACATCAGCCGGATTGGTGACGAATTATACTTATGATTTTACGGACAGCGGCTATGATTTACCCACCATCATCACATATACCCCCGAAGGTGGCAACGCTGCGGTTAAAACGGTAACAAACACACTGACAGCAGACAAAAAGAGTATCGCCGCAACCACCACCAGCGACGCAGACGGCATAAAGGCAAAGACAGAGTTTGAATATAATTCGGACGGCACCGTGTCGAAAACAAAGGTCTACACCGACATAGCAAACAATGTATACAAAGAAACGGCTTATTCATATACATATAATACAGACGGTTCTTACTCTGTCACCACATCTGTAAACAACGTAAAAGACGCAGACGGCGCAAACGCCCATGCGGTTTCCGTCACCACGGTTTACGACCGTTTTGGCAATGTTGCAAGCCAGACTGATGCAAACGGTGTGAAAACAGAATATACCTATGACCTATCTGGGCGCGTGCTGTCAGTAACAGTGTTAAACAGCTCAGGCACACAGCTGTCGGAGAAGACATATTCCTATGATGTATCCGGGAATGTGGTGGACATCACGCGCGAAAACGGCAGACAGGAGAAGCAGTTGTTTGACAGTTTTGGCAATCTGAAGGCCTCACAAGTGAACTACGAGGGCGGATTTAAAACGGTGTATGAATATACCTACGATACGTTTGGCAGACCTGCAACCGCAGCAGAAAATGCGCGTTTGGCCGCAGACGGCACAGTGGAAGAAAAATATGTTACCACAAATGTATATGACGACCGGAACCGAGTGGTTAAGCAGACCACGAAGAACAAAGCGGGCACGGTGGTATACGAGGTGAGCACAGAGTACAGCGACGCTTCAGGCAAGCAGTATACGACCCAGTGGCTGTCGGGAAGCGCCCTCTACTCTGCCGGGAAATATAAATCGGAGTATGACGCGTTTGGCCGAAAGACAGCGGACGTCATTTTAAACAACACCGCAGAATATTCCCGCACAGATTACACCTACGACTGTTTCGGAAACGTTCTGACCGCAAAGGACGACAAGGCGCGGGCGGAGAACCTGCCCTACTCCGTTTCCTATGCTTACGATCACGCCGGCAGGGTGCTCTCGGAAACCGATGTGTTCGGTAATGCCGCGACGTATTCCTACAATGACGCGGGTAATTTAATTAACATACACGAAGCGGCAGGCAAAACAGTATCCTATTCTTACGATGCGCTGGGCAGAAATACCATTGCATACGACGGTTCCATGTTTTCCAAAAATTACTATGATGACAACGGAAACCTGGTTAAGACAACGGAAAGCCAGACGGCTAATGCATCAAACGGCCACGCGACTACAATGACGTATGACGATTTAAACAGAATGACGAAACTGGTAAACAGTACGTCAAAAACTGATCTAACCAGCACAACGGGTATTTATGAACACTACACCTACGACATAATGGGAAACGTTTTGTCAACAGCGCAGGATGCGCTTGGAGCAAACAAAACAACCTACACTTATGATATTCTGGGAAGAAACCTGTCTGTAACCGATCCGGACGGGAATGCAGAAACCTATACATACAATTTTGACGGTACGCTGAAAACCAAAACGGACAAAAAAGGCACGGTGTTTACCTACAGTAATTATAACGTGTTTAAGAACGCAGGCAAAATAACTGCTGAAAATGGAAGCCAATCACAATATTTAGAATTTAGTTATGATATGATGAACAATCTAACGTATGAATATGACAGCGAGGGTCTGGATTACGGCAACCATTACAGCTACGACTTCTTGGGCAGAATGACAGCAAAAAATGGCGACATTAATGCCTATTTAAGTTATACTTACGACACGTTAGGCAACAGGACTTCTATGTCGATTGGGGAAAACGACCAGCAGGGCGGCACCATTGATTATTGTACACAGACCTACACGTACGATAGTAAAAGCCGTTTAACAGAATCGACAGCATTTGACAAAACGGTGGAATACAGTTATAATGAAAGTGACTACCTAACGTTTAAACAGTTGGGTGTGGTGCAGACAGCTAGAAATCTAAATAATCGGAATTTAGTTACATCTGATATAATTTTAAAAAATTATGGATTAACGAATGAATATATCTTTGATAATAACGAATATCGTTATGACTACCGCGGGGAACAAACATTTGAAATTCCTGGCACTACTGATGTGTATAACAATATGTACTACGACTTATATTACACATACGACGGTTCAGGCAGGCTTATTCAAATGAACTTAACCGATAACAGTGCTATGCGCGGCATGAGTGAGTTCTACACTTTTGATGACAGGACGAACATTACTAATATTTTAGTAAGGGATTACGACAGGGACGACAAATCTTACACCGCGGTCTATCCCTATACCCTGTCCAACCACATGTCAGGCACAGTTTTTGAAAATAAAACAGGTTATTTAGAAGAAGAAAAAACGGCAGCGAGCGACGCAAACGGTAACAGAACCACTGACAGAGATGCTACGCATACCTACGATCTGTTCAACCGCCTCACTTCTTACACCAAAGACGGCGAGACCACGACGTACACCTATTACGCCTCAGGATTACGCGAAAGCAAAACAAGAAACGGCATCACGACAAAGTTCATCTGGGACGGCGGAAACATGGTTTTAGAGTATCGCCCTGACATTTGGGAGTATACGCACACGTATATTTATGGTGCTGACGGATTAGCCTACAGACGGGATGCAGACGGCACCATATACACCTACAACACAAACTTTAGGGGTGATGTGCTGTCTGTAATGGATGAAAACCAAAACTGTATGGCAGAATATGTGTTTGACGCCTACGGAAATATCTTTAACCAATACAACGCGACAGGGTTTTCCGACAACTTCGGCTACCGTGGAGAATACCACGACCCCGAGTCGGGTTATATCTACCTCCGCATGCGATACTTAGACCCCACATCAGGACGGTTCTTAACTGAAGACCCTGCAAAAGACGGTTTGAACTGGTTTTGCTATTGTGGTGGCAATCCCGTTAAGTTTACCGATCCGTGGGGAATGTATACATTGAAAGATATCGGTGCTTTTTTAGATGCAAACCCTGGAAAAGCGGAAGAAATTATGAAAGCAGATCCAGCAAATTATATTACTAATGTATCTAATGCATTTAAATCAGAATTCTCAGAGAATGCTGTAACTGTAAAAGAATACGAAAATGGAATCGTAATATATGCATGTGTTAGTATTAGTGGTGATGCTAATGCCCCCGATAACTCTTATGATCTTGTAACCCAAGGAATTAAGAATGGCTGGGGAGGATATTTTGACGGTAAAAAGGTTAGCGTTGTATTAATAGATGTAAATGATTCAGCTAACGCTTCATTTAAAAACCATAAAAATTTAGATATTTATATTAGCACTACAACTAATGATTCCAATTATAATGGTGAACTTCATAATGGCCGAATAACTATGTATTGGAAAAACACCCAATGGAATCCCAACCTAAACAGGTACGAAACATACCAATTACAAGACTATTATTTTTCTTGGATTGCCGCACATGAATTTGGGCATGCCCTTGGATTGAAAGATTTATATAATGATGAAAAATTTTCTTATACGCCTTTTTCCATCATGAATAGTGGCTTAAAATTCGATGGAAAAGCCACTAACATTGACTATGCTTTAATGCTTCGCGCCAAAAATAGTGGAGAAAAACAATTTTACAGTAAAAATTTAGATCTTTTAGATAAATATAATGCTTTGTATAGGCTAAAATAAGAAAGAAGGTAAAGAATATGAAAAAAGTAATATTATTTGGTAGTTTAATATTTGTTTTTGCATCATTAACAGTTTACGGTCAATTCTTAAAACAGTATACTGCATTTGAAGCAAATTATAAAATAGAAATAGACGGCGTTGAACGAAATTTTTATCATCCGATTGTTTCCATTGACGATAAGGCATATGTTGCTTTAACTGACTTTGCATCCTGGACTGGCAGAACTACAACATGGCTTCCGGAACAAAATAAAATTCGTGTTATTGAACGTAATAAAGATGTATCAAAGCTATTAATTCCATATCGTGATAATGTAACAAAGAAAGAGGGGTTTAAAGATTGTGATGGTAACATTGTCATAGAACCAAATTTTTATGAGGCTTTCCCTTTTTCCGAAGGCTACGCTGTAGTGGCAAAATTTGATAAAAATACATTGAAAACAACATATGGATATATTAATGATAAGGGAGAAGTTGTAATACCATGTATATATGATTTTGCCGGAGACTTTGATAATGGAATAGCAATTGTCGGTGCAAAGGACCAAAATTGTCCAAATAATTTATTACAATATTATTTGAAAAAAGACGGTAACTTTCTTTTTAACAAAGGTTTTTCGCAGGCACATCGTTTTAGTGAGGGATACGCGTGTGTTGTTACCAGTGGATTGGGATCTTTAGAGCATCCTTTAAAGTGGTCCTTTATTGATATGAATGGAGAATTTGCAACTAATTTTGAGTTTGATGATGAGGCTTGTTTCGAGAATGGTTATGCGGATGTAATTTTAAATGGTGTGGAAGGCTATATTGATTCACAATTTAATTTTTATGAGGGCAAACGCTGATGTATTTAGGCCAAGGGGTAGTCGTGATGACTACCCCTTTTAATTAATATAGAAAGAAAAAAACTTGTACTTTGTAAATTTATGTGATAATATAAAGATATTAAAAGCACGATTAATAAATTTTGCATAAGATTACGAGTAAAAATTTGCTGATAACTTCGGCTACCGTGGCGAATACCAAGAACCCGAGTCGGGTTATATCTACCTCCGCATGCGATACTTAGACCCCACATCAGGACGGTTCTTAACTGAAGACCCTGCAAAAGACGGTTTGAACTGGTTTTGCTATTGTGGTGGCAATCCCGTTAAATTCTCTGATCCGTGGGGGCTGGAAGAAGTAATGCTTAGGTATGTAACTGAAAAAAACTATGGAACCACTCTGTATGATACAGCTTCTTGTAGCATGGAAGTTACTATGTTCGGTCAAACGCATACCTTTGCTGGACCGTTAATTAATGGTGAAATGATAGTAGATTCAGCTGTATTAGCAGATCTGTTTCAAATGGATGAAAAAAACTTTTGGCATAATGAAGGAGATAAATTTGATACTGCAGATGACGCGGCAATGGGTTTTGGTTTGATGTATAATCCTAAATCTACAAAAACTTCATATAATTACCCAATAGGAAGGGAATATGGAGCTTTTATATATGATGAAAGTTCTGCTGAAAAACGTGCGTATACATTTAGAAACGTTACAAAAGGTAATCAAGATTCCGTCCAATTACCTTCGCCAGATAAAAATAGACTATTAGCGGCATGGATGCATACACACGGAGCATCCTCTCCGCAGTATGAGTCAGAAAAATTTTCAGGGTGTATTGTTGATTTCGATACGAATGGGAAGAAAATTGAGAATGGCGACGGGGTTTATACTTTATTATTAGGTGTAGATGGTTATGTAATTACTCCAAGTGGTTCTTTTAAATGTTTGAGCAAATTATGGAAGAAAAGGGATATAGAGATATTGCCTGATAACGATCCTGCCGTTAGAATCATTGCAAATAATTTACCCCATTAAAAAGGAGAAGAAAATGATAAAAAAAATAGTTATTTCATTGTTATTGGTATTTATAAACATAGCAACTATCATAACAGTTAGCTATGCGCTATCTAAAAAGCAATATATAGCAAATGAGGTTAATTTTAGAGTTATAGTTAATGGAGAAGAGAAAAAATTTCAATTGCCTGTTGTTACAATAGATGATTCAACGTATTTGCCTGTTCGTGAATTTTGCGGCACCATTGGTTATTTATTAAAATTTCACCAAAGCTCATATAAAAAAAGATTAACCCAA
>NZ_JAXUNN010000009.1:0-49642 GCF_037235575.1 Congzhengia sp.
TATGCGGACGTTAAAAATTGACCTGTTTACTGACGAGGTGTTTGTGTTTACTCCCAAAGGGGACATTATTAACTTGCCGGCTGGCTCCACGCCCATTGATTTTGCGTTTTCCATTCACAGCGCAGTTGGCTGCAAAATGGCCGGTGTAAAAGTAAACGGCAAAATTACCACGCTGGACTATATTTTGCAAAACGGCGACATTGTAGACATTATGACGTCGTCGGCTGTCCGCGGGCCAAGCCGCGACTGGCTGAAGCTGTGTAAAACCTCCGGCGCACGCTCAAAAATCAACCAGTGGCTCAAGCGCGAGTGCCGTGAAGAAAATATTCAGCACGGAAAAGAACTGATTGACAGAGAGCTACGGCGTGTGAACCTTTCTCATAGTCAACTGTTTCGCACGGAATGGGTTGACATGCTTTGCAAAAAATATTCTTTTTCATCACTGGACGATATTTATGCCGCGGTGGGATACGGCGGCCTTACAGTGAACAAGGTAGTTGGAAAACTGCGGGAAGAATACCGACAGGCCATGAAAAAAGAAAAGCCTGAAACGGAGATTGTGCAAAGCGAACAAACGCCTCAAAAAAAGAAAAAAACAGCCAGCAACGGTGTTATTGTTGAAGGCATTGAAGGGTGCTTGGTGCGGTTTTCCCGCTGCTGCAATCCTGTGCCTGGTGATGAAATTATCGGGTATATCACCAGGGGCCGCGGCGTAAGCGTGCACCGGAAAGACTGTACGAATATTGTTTCCAGCGAAAAGCATGGTGACACAGAACGGTTGATTAACGTTTATTGGGAAAAAGAGCAGGATAAAAACACTTCTTATCTTTCTGAAATACAAATTATGGCAAACGACAGAAAAGGTCTTCTGGCGGAAATTGCCAGCACTATTTCTGAGCTTAAAATATTGATTACCGGAATGAACTTAAAAACTACCAAAAACCAAACGGCGGTTGTAAACATCGTTATAGAAATTAATTCCACTGACGAGCTGAACCAGGTTGTGAAAAAAATCAGAAATATTTCCGGCGTTTACGATGTTCAGCGCAAAGCGGACGGGACGAAAAGCAAAACTGCCGAACAGTCTTGAAAGGAAATGACACAAAATTATGATATTAAAAAAAATCAATGTTGGGGTAATGGGAGTGAACTGCTACATTACAGGCGACAAAGACGAAGTTTTTGTAATTGATCCTGGAGGCAGTGCAGATGAAATCTGTGCAGTTTTAAAGAAACATGGCCTGAAAGCAAAATATATTATTTTGACTCACTGCCACTTTGACCATATTTTAGCCGCAAACGAGGTAAAAAAGCAAACAGGGGCACCGATTGTAGTTTGTTCAAAGGAAACAGAAAACCTTGCCGACAGCAACGTGAATATGACAAGCCGTTTTACCAGATCGCCTACGTCTCTTTCGGCGGACCGTTTGGTTTCTGAAAACGACACGCTTATTTCAGGAACATTTGTGTACCGCGTGATTGAAACCCCCGGCCATACCTCAGGCGGCATGTGTCTTTACTGTGAAAATGAAAGGCTGTTGTTTTCCGGCGACACATTGTTTTGTGGCAGCGTTGGCAGAAGTGATTTTCCTACCGGGGATCAGAACACGCTCCTGCACAGCATTCAAACAAAATTGTTAACGCTGCCGGACAACGTGCGTGTATATCCGGGTCATGAGGACGACACGACCATTGGCTTTGAAAAAGCAAACAATCCTTATTTACGATAGAAAGGCGAATTGAGTGTGAATGAACAAACAACAGCACCATGGGGAAATCTTGTGGGCATCAGGCCGGTAAAGCGCGTAGTAAAAATGATGAACGACGGGCTTTGCGATGAAAAAATTGAAACAGTTTTAAAACAGGACTTTGCTGTGAGCAGCGAAAAAACAGCCCTTGCCATGAAAATTGCAAAAGTTGAGCTGGAGGTTATGAAAACCATTCCGAAAAATGCTGTTTCTTTGTATATCGATATTCCGTTTTGTCCCTCAAAATGCGTTTATTGTTCCTTTGCTTCCATGCCCGTTTCGGAAATGAAGGATTTTACTGAACCCTATTTAAATGCACTTTATTTGGAGCTTGACAAAATTAAAACCATTGTGACAGACCTGAATTTAGAAATTGTGAGCATATATATCGGCGGCGGAACGCCAACGTCCATTCTTTCGTTGGAACTGGACAACCTTTTATATAAAATTACCCGAACTTTCGATTTATCCGGCCTGCGGGAATTTACAATTGAGGCCGGGAGGCCGGACACGATTACGGAGAGCAAGCTGGAAGTGATGCAAAAATATGGGGTGGACAGAATTAGCATCAACCCCCAGTCGATGAACGACAAAACACTTGAAATGATTGGACGAAAGCACACAGTAGAGCAAGTTTATAAAGCGTTTGAACTGGCGAAACAGTATAATTTTAAGTGTATTAACATGGACGTGATTGCCGGGCTGCCGAAAGAGACCGTTTCAGAATTTGCCCACACCATTGACGCGGTTACGGATTTAGGGCCTGAAAATATTACGGTGCATACCATGAGCATTAAACGGGCGGCAAAGCTTAATCAAGATCGGGACTTTGCTGGCCTGCCTGAGGATTTTGACGTAGCGGAAATGATATCTTATGCCCACGGGAAACTGCAAAACACAGGGTATGAACCCTATTACCTTTACAGACAGAAAAACATTCTGGGTGATTTAGAAAACACAGGATTCAGCCGCAGAAACACCCCGGGAATTTACAACATCTGCATGATGGAGGAAATTCGGTCTGTGCTGTCTGCCGGCGTTGGGGCCGTTACGAAGCTGGTACGCGGGGATAGAATAGAGCGGATATTCAATGTGAAGGACGTGAGGGAATATTTAAAGCGCGCCGCAGAAATGCGAGAGCGCAAAAACTATATATATGAATTTTTAAATTTGGAGGTACAATAACGATGAAATGCCCTTTTTGCGAGTTTGAAGAAAGCAAAGTAATTGATTCGCGCCCCACAGATGAGGGAGAAGCAATCCGCCGCCGCAGGGAATGTTTGAAATGCGGCAAACGGTTTACTACCTATGAAAAAATTGAAAATATTCCGCTGATGGTGATTAAAAAAGATGGTTCCAGGCAAATGTTTGACCGTCAAAAGCTGTTAAACGGTATTATGCGTGCCTGCGAAAAGCGCCCGGTGAAAACCAGCGACATGGAACACATTGTAACCGAAATTGAAGCTGCAACACAAAACCTGCTGGAGCGCGAGATTTCGTCACAAAAAATTGGAGAAATGGTGATGGAGCGCCTGCCCAAAATTGACGAGGTGGCTTATGTGCGTTTTGCCTCGGTATATAGGCAGTTTAAAGACATTAACACCTTTGTGGAAGAAGTAAATAAACTATTGAAGAGGTAAAACATGATTACAATCGGAAACGAATGGGACGACTATATCGGCGGAGAATTTGAAAAGGAATATTACATAACGCTCCGTGAAAAACTATCGGAAGAATACCGCACACGCACCGTTTATCCCGCGAAGGAAAACATTTTTAATGCGTTAAAATTTACGCCATACAGCAAGGTAAAAGTCCTGCTTTTAGGCCAGGATCCTTATCACGGGGCGGGGCAGGCCCACGGACTTGCGTTTTCCGTTCAGAAAGGCGTTGCAAAACCGCCGTCTCTTTTAAATATTTTTCAGGAACTGAATACAGACTTAGGCGTTGTGCCCCCAAGCCATGGATGCCTTACGGATTGGACAGCACAGGGTGTGATGCTGCTGAACACGGTTTTAACGGTGAGAGAGGGCGAAGCTAATTCCCACAAAAATTTGGGCTGGACAACCTTTACCGATAAGATTATTGAAACTTTAAACGCAAGGGAAGACCCGGTTATCTTTCTGCTTTGGGGCAGAAACGCCGCAGACAAGCTGCCGCTTATAACAGGCAGCCAACATTTTGTGCTGTCCGCAGCGCATCCTAGCCCGCTGTCTGCGAGCAGGGGATTTTTTGGGTGCAGGCACTTTTCTAAAGTAAACGAAATTTTAACGCGGGTTGGGAAAGAGCCGGTTAACTGGCAAATAGCAGAATAAAAAATTTACACATAAAAGAGTAGATTATATGAATTATATTGTTTTTGACCTTGAATGGAACCGGCTGGTGAAAGCTGTGAAAACGCGTTGTCCCGATGAAATTATACAAATTGGCGCTGTAAAATATAACAGCCAGATGAAGTGCACCGGAACGTTTAGCCGGTTGATAAAGCCAGTACTATATAAAAAAATTGACCCCACGGTAGGCAACCTAACCGGATTAGAAATGGCAATTTTAAAAAGCGACGGCATTCCTTTTGCAAAGGCAATTAAAGAATTTAAAAAATTCATTGGGCCTGACAGCATTTTAATGTCGTGGGGCGCGCAGGACGCCAAAATTCTGCGCAGCAACTGCCTTTATTTTAACCCAGACGTAAAGCTGACTTTTTTAAAAAGCTTTGCCGACGTCCAGCGGTATGTAACGCATGCGCTTGCCGGCGACAAAGCCAGCGGTAACCAGCTGAGCGTGAAGTTTGCGGCAGATTTAACGGGCATTCGCTATAACGAGGAACTGCTGCACGACGCGCTGGTTGACGCAACTATTTCTGGAATGGTTTTCGCAAAACTGTTTGAGCCGGACAAGTTTAAAAAATATATTGTGGACGCTTCCACAAAAAACTGCACTTTTAAAGACGTGCCGATTACCGATTTGAACAACAAACAGGTAGATAAACGTATTTTTAAAATCAGATGTCCTGAGTGCGGTAGATATACTCGCAAAAAGCATGGTTGGTATTTAAACGGCAGCAAATTTTTGTCCTCCCATGTGTGCCGGAAATGCAAACGACAGTATATATGCTCGGTTGAAATTTTAAAAACCTATGGAAATATTATCAAATATAAAAAAAGGATTAAACTGGCAAAGCCAGAAAAACAGGTAAAGATATAAATTATATATTGGCTTCAATAGAATTAAGGCGTCATTGCTGATGAAAAGCAATGACGCCTGTTTTTACATCCTGTTTAACGCGCTGACCAGCGCGTAAAGCGACGATGTATTAATGTTAGGGTGCACGCCTGCGCCCCAGGTAACGGTTCCGTCGTTATCGCTTAGGGCAATATACGTTACAGCGCGGGACGACGATTTCCCGTCTAACGCATGCTCGCTGTATGTGGCAATTTCAAACTTATGGTTTATTTCTGGCCGAATGGCTAAACAAAGCGCATCTAAAGGACCGTTACCAACCGCTTTTAATTCTTTTGTCTCGCCGTAAATTTTCATTTTTGCCGTAATTTCAGACTCGCTGCCAATTGCATGAATATGATATTCCAAAAGTTCAATGTTGTCGCTCCGGTTGATATATTCCTGCCGAAAGGCTTCATAAATTTCATCCGGCTCTAAAACCGCATGCTTTCTGTCGGAAAGCGACTTTATTGCAGAGGTAAAATCCTGAAGCAGAGCTTTTGGCAGCATGTAGCCAAACTTAGTTTCTAAAACATATCCAATTCCGCCCTTGCCCGACTGGCTGTTTATCATAATCGGCTCATAGGTGCGGTTAATATCCTTCGGGTCAATGGTAATATAAGGATTTTCCCAAAATTCCGCATTTGTACGCTGGGCATAGTCCATACTTTTTCGGATTGCGTCCTGATGGGAACCAGAAAACGCGGTGTAGGCAAATTCACCTACATAAGGATGCCTGGGGTGAATGGGAAGCTTGTTAAATTTTTTGTAAATGTGAATTAACCGGTCAATGTCAGAAAGCTCTAGCTTAGGGTCAATTCCCACAGACATTAAATTTAAAGCAATAACAACAAGGTCTGCATTGCCTGTCCGCTCCCCGTTACCGAAAAGCGTGCCTTCCACCCTCTGTGCACCGGCTAAAAGCGCAAGCTCCGACGAGGCAACACCCGTCCCCCTGTCGTTGTGGGCGTGTACGCTTAAAATAATACTGCTCCGTCGGTTGAGTCTTTCGCTCACGTATTCGATCTGGTCTGCATATATATTAGGTGTTGACACTTCAATAGTGGAGGGCAGGTTAATTATCAGCTTGTGATTTGAATCCGGCTTCAGTTCGTCTATAACGGCATTGCAAATTTCAATTGCGAAATCCATTTCCGTGCAGGTAAAGCTCTCGGGGGAATATTCGTAGCGGATATGGTTTGGATTATCTTTTAAAAGCTCTTTTAATTGCTGAAAGCCTTCCAGCGCCAGCTGAATAGTCTCCTGCCGGGTGTTTCCGAAAACAACTTCCCGCTGTAAAAACGACGTGGAATTATATAAATGAACAATGACATTTTTAGCGCCTGCAACGGCTTCTACAGTCTTTTTAATAATATGCGGCCTGGACTGGGTTAACACCTGAATAGAAACATCATCAGGAATTAAATCATTATCAATTAAATAGCGCACAAAGCTATATTCCGTGTCTGACGCGGCAGGAAAACCAACTTCAATTTCTTTAAATCCCACGTCAACCAGACATTTAAAAAACTCCACTTTTTCCGCCAGAGTCATGGGGGAGAGCAGCGCCTGGTTCCCGTCGCGAAGGTCCACGCTCACCCAAACAGGGGCGTGGGTTATCTCTTTTTCAGGCCAAGTCCGTTTAAAATTGGGAATATGAAAATAGCTTTTTTTATAATGTTGATAATTCATTAAAATTCCTCCGTTGTTCACCGAAACAAATTACTTGTATTATAATACATTTTACATTTTTAGTCAATCGTTTCGGTGAAATAATTGTAGCAACTTCCCGATGTTCTCAATATACTGGTTATAAAGGAGAGATGTTTATGGATGTACTCGCACTCAAGAACATTACAATGAACTACCAGGATTTAAACAACGAGGTAACTGCAATAGATCATATAAGCTTCAATGTTTCAGAAGGAGAATTTGTTGTTATCATAGGCCCCAGCGGATGCGGTAAATCAACTTTGCTTTCCATAATCAGCGGAATCCTTCCGGCAAGCGGCGGAGATGTTTTCATCGACGGCGAAAAAAGCACCGGAATTACCCCGAAAATCGGTTATATGCTGCAAAACGACAACCTGCTGGAATGGAGAACGATTTACAAGAATATCCTTTTGGGGTTGGAAATACAAAAGCAGCTGACTGATGAAAACATTGCTTATGCAAACAGTCTTTTAAAAACATATGGGCTGTATGATTTTAAAGACAGTTACCCCTCCCAGCTGTCCGGCGGCATGCGCCAGCGGGCGGCACTCATCAGAACCCTTGTGACAAAACCGGAGGTTTTGCTGCTGGACGAGGCGTTTTCCGCTCTGGATTATCAGACGCGTCTGGCAGTGACCGATGATGTGTATGGAATTATTCGAAAAGAAAAAAAGACAATCGTTATGGTTACCCACGACATTCCGGAAGGCATTTCAATGGCAGACAGAGTGATTGTGTTGTCAAACCGTCCGGCTAAAATACAAAGTATTCATAAAATTGAATTTGAACAACTAAAAGATCGGACTCCGCTGAAATGCCGGAAAGACCCGAAATTCAGCCATTATTTCGACACGTTGTGGAAGGAGCTCGATATGCATGAAAAGTAACGCGGTATTAAGCGAAAGAGAAGTGTATTTAAAGAAGCTCCAGAGAAAAAAAAGGTTCATATTAACAGCACAGGTCGGCCTTTTGGTGGTGCTTGTTGCCCTTTGGGAAATTATGGCGCAATTGGGTGTGATTGACAGCTTTATCACCAGCCAGCCGTCCAGAGTCGTGAAGACCATTATTAATTTATCTTCGAATGATTTGTTAATGCACTTGGGAGTAACGTGCACTGAAACCATTATCGGGTTTGTTTCAGGTGTGTTATTGGGGCTTGTTATAGCATCGGTACTTTGGTGGTTTAAGACGTTTTCGCAGATTTTTGAACCCTATCTGGTCATTTTAAACAGCCTTCCGAAAATTGCCCTGGGCCCAATTATCATTATCTGGGTGGGCGCCGGCATGAAAGCCATTATTGTAATGGCCCTCGCCATATCGTTGGTTGTGACCGTTATGGAGCTGTTAAACGGCTTCAACAATACGGATAAAGATAAAATAAAGATGGCAAGAACCTTTGGCGCAACAAAAGCGCAAATCTTTACAAAAATTGTTCTTCCGTCAAACGTAACAACACTGGTCAACTCGCTGAAAATAAACCTCGGTTTATCGCTGGTAGGAGTTATCGCCGGTGAGTTTTTGGTTTCCAAAGCCGGCCTGGGATATTTAATCGTCTACGGCGGCCAGGTGTTTAAACTGGATTTAGTAATGGCGAGCGTCATTATATTAGCTGTTTTTGCAGCTATTATATATAAATTAGTGCTGATCTTTGAAAAGATCGTACTGAAAAACAGGAGGTAATCATGAAAAAATTAGGAATCATGCTTATGTGTGCGCTGATGATGGTGTCATTCACCGCCTGCGGCGGCAGTGCAACAAGCGACACAAAGGAAGCGGAAAAGAAGCTCGATAAAGTACGTTTGGGAGAAGTGACACATTCTGTGTTCTATGCACCGCAGTATGCCGCAATCAGCTTAGGATTTTTTGCCGATGAGGGTATTGAAATTGAGCTCTCCAACTTGGGCGGGGCAGATAAGGTTATGTCCGCACTGCTTTCGAACCAGATTGACATTGGTTTCTGCGGCCCCGAA
Source organism: Congzhengia sp. (assembly GCF_037235575.1). Classification (NCBI taxonomy): domain Bacteria; kingdom Bacillati; phylum Bacillota; class Clostridia; order Eubacteriales; family Oscillospiraceae; genus Congzhengia; species Congzhengia sp. Next base: position 8,651 of record NZ_JAXUNN010000009.1, read on the forward strand.
GCTTCTATCTATGTTTACAACGAGGGCAGGGAAGACTATCCTGAGGTGTTTGCCCAGATGACCAAACGCGACGGTTCTTTCCTGGTGGGCAAAGAAAAACCCGATACTTTCGACTGGAACCAGCTCAAAGGCAAAACCGTTATTCCCGGAAGAAAGGGCGGCGTTCCCTATATGACCTTTGAGTATTTGCTCAAGGAAAAGGGATTAGATCCGGCAAACGATTTGAAATTAGATGATAGCATTCAGTTCTCGCTGATGGCAGGCGCGTTTTCAGGAAGCGATGCGGAATATGTTACACTTTTTGAGCCCACCGCATCAATGATTGAGCAGGAAAACAAGGGCTATATTTTAGCCTCTATTGGGCAGGAATCAGGTGAAATTCCCTACACAGCATACTGTGCGAAAAAGAGCTACATAGGGAAAAATGAGGATTTGGTGCAGAGATTTACCAATGCAATTTATAAAGGTTTAAAATGGGTGAATGAAAATTCCGCAGAAGAGGTGGCAAAGGTCATTGCAGACTCTTTCCCAGACAGTGATGTAACGCTTTTAACAACCGTTGTTCAGCGTTACAAAGACATTGACAGCTGGAAAGTTGAGCCGGTTTTAGAGCAGACCGCCTTTGATAAATTGCAGACCGTTATGGAAAGCGCCGGTGAACTCAGCACAAAAGCACCCTACGACAAGGTAGTGAACAATAAATTTGCAAATGCCGTTTTAGGCAAATAGATTTTATTTGCGGATATTTTGCGTAAAATATGCAAAATATCCGCATTTTTTTGCACAGAGGCTTGATTTTAATTTTCATATGGGGTAAAATAAATAATACATGACTATTTAAAAGATGATAGGAGCAACCAAAGATGACAAAGGTAAGGACAAGATTTGCCCCAAGTCCAACGGGGTATATGCACATCGGCAATTTGAGAACAGCGCTTTATGCATATTTGCTGGCAAAAGCCAATGGCGGTGATTTTGTTTTAAGAATTGAAGACACCGACCAGGAACGGTATGTAGACGGCGCAGTGGACCTTATTTTTAAAACAATGAAAGAAACCGGCCTGATTCACGATGAAGGGCCGGATATCGGCGGACCTTACGGACCGTATATCCAAAGTGAACGAAGAAATATTTATAAAGAATATGCCCAAAAGCTGGTAGAGCTTGGCGGCGCTTATTATTGTTTTTGCGACAAAGAGCGTTTAGACGCACTTCGTGCCCAGCAGGAGGCGGCAAAGGTAATGCCGAAGTATGACGGGCACTGCGCGCGCCTTTCCAAAGAAGAAATTGAAGAAAAGCTGGCCTCCGGTGTTCCTTATGTAATCCGGCAGAAAATTCCCCGTCGCGGCACGACCACGTTCTACGATGAGATTTTCGGAAAAATCACGGTGGACAACGCCACGTTAGACGATAATGTATTGCTTAAGTCCGACGGGCTTCCTACCTATAATTTTGCAAACGTAATCGACGACCATTTAATGAACATTACCCACATCATCCGCGGCAGCGAATATTTGTCATCAACACCGAAATATAATTTGCTGTATGAGACCTTTGGCTGGGAAATCCCCACCTATATTCACGTTTCGCCGGTAATGAAAGACGCGCACAAAAAACTCAGCAAGCGAGAAGGCGACGCTTCTTACGAAGACTTTATCAACAAAGGTTATTTAAAAGACGCCATTATCAACTACATTGCGCTTTTGGGGTGGAGCCCCGGCGGCGAGCAGGAAATTTTTACGATGGATGAGCTGATAAAAGCGTTCAATTTAGAGGGCATCAGCAAATCTCCCGCGATATTTGATATACAAAAATTAAACTGGCTCAATGGGGAATATATCAGAAAACTGTCCCCCGATGAATTTCACGAGCTGGCGCTGCCTTACATTCGGCAGGCTGTAAAAACCGACACAATTGACACACATAAAATCAGCGATTTGCTTCATCAAAGATGTGAAAAGCTTTCAGACATCCCGGAACAGATTGACTTTTTCGATACGTTGCCAGAATATTCACCGGAACTTTACTGTCACAAAAAAATGAAGACAAATGAAGAAAATTCACTGTCGTCGTTACAGGCAGTTCTCCCTGTGTTGGAGAATTTAAGCGATTGGACCTTTGACGCGATTCACACAGCTCTGTTTGATTTAATTGCTAAACTGGAAGTGAAAAACGGCATTATCCTCTGGCCGCTTCGCGTTGCGGTTTCCGGCAAATCCTTTACGCCAGGCGGCGGGGTAGAGCTGGCCGACATTTTGGGAAAAGAAGAAACCTTAAACCGCATTCGCAAAGGAATTGAAATTTTAAGCAAATAAAAACATAAAACAAAAAAATACGTGAATAATAAGCATATCAAACTGTTAAGGTGAATGGTATGCTTATTTCTTTTATACGCACAATTATATTATATCTGCTTATTGTCGTTGCGCTTAGGATTATGGGAAAGCGTCAGGTTGGGCAGTTAGAACCGACAGAACTGGTGGTAACGCTAATGATATCTGACCTTGCATCAATTCCCATGGGGCATGTATCCATTCCGCTGATGCATGGTGTGATTCCCATTTTAACGCTGATTATTGCTGAAGCAACGCTGTCGTTTATCAACCTTAAAAGCCGAAGATTTCGAAAAATCATGTCGGGTACACCGGTTGTTCTCATTCGAAACGGAAAAGTGTTTGAGGAGGAATTGGAGCGTCTGCGTTTAAACGTAGACGATTTAATGGAGGAACTTCGCTCAAACGGCAATCCGGATATCAATGAAATTGAGTATGCAATTTTTGAAACGAACGGAAGCTTGAGCATTATCCCCAAAGCGTCCAGCAGGCCGGCCACCCCCAGTGATTTTGATATGAACATAACGTATAAAGGGCTGCCGTTTATGCTGGTTTGCGATGGAAAAGTAAATGACAACGCATTAAGGGCGTTTGAAAAAGATGAAAAGTGGCTCGAAAAACAATTGAAAGCAAAAGGCGCAGACAAGTTGGAAGAGGTGCTGTTTGCAAGCGTTGATGAGTCGGGTCAGTTTTACATGCAAAAGAGGGGAGAAAAATGAAGACATTTATTGCTTCAATTCTTGTAATGGTTCTCATGCTTACAGGATTTGGTGTATATATTTACTATCTGACCGACACTACCGGGGAGCTGGTTTCTCTGATTAATACCGTTTCTGATTTAGCCAAGGAGGAAAACTGGGAGGAGTGTAACGACAAGGTTGACAATTTAATGGAGTTGTGGGACCGCCACGAAAAGGTGCTATGTTCTTTTACCGACCACGGTGACCTGGATGAAGTGAAACGTTCTATGAATGAACTAAAAGAAAGCGCCCGCTACAACGATCCTCAGGACACCGTGATGTATTCTTCCGTTTTGTTAGTACTGATTGACAGGCTTACCGAAAACGAGCTTCCAACACTGGAAAATATCCTAAAGACAAACACGCAATTTGCTCGGCAGGCATAGTATGTTATAACCGGCTGCTTTTTAAAAAAGCGGTCGTTTATATAGATTTAGCGCGGGAAAGAATGATTCTTTCCCGCGCGTTGATTTTTCCCGCGGTCTTGAATTGGTTAAAAATAAATTTTATATTGACAATTCAAAGTAATGTGATATACTAAAATTAATTAAAACGTTTTAAGGGAGAAAATCCAAGATATGAAAAAAAAGAGCAACCGTGTTACAATAACACAAGTGGCAGAGAAGTCTAAAGTAACAATTGGTACAGTATCGCATGTAATCAACGGTACTGCTCCCATTTCTCCTGAAGTAACCGCAAGAGTTCAAAAGGTTATTGAAGAGTTGAACTATATTCCAAATATGACGGCAAGATCGTTACGAAGCAAAAAAAGCAAGCAAGTTGGTTTTTTAGTTCCCAATTTAAACAACAGCTTTTATCCGCGGATTTTGAGTACATTTATAAATCACGCCTTTGAGCATGAATTTATTGTTCAAATATTTGGTTATGAATATTCCGTAGAGAAAGAACTTCAAGTAATGAATAACCTTTCCAGCAACAGTGTAGATATCGTGATTATCATCAATGGCATGGGAGATGAGGCCGGCATAAACCGATTGCTTGATATGCACAAAAAAGTGATATTAGCGGACCGATTTTCAGATATGAAAGGTGTAAACTGCATTTTTTTTGACAATAATCAAGCAATATTGGAAGCTGTAGCTTTAATGAAATCAAAAGGATACCGTAAAATTGGTTTTATATCAGAACCCTTGACGTTTACAAACATTCAAGAACGTTTTGCTGGCTTTCAAGCCGCCTTGTCGGCCTGCGGTTACGCTTTTGCGGAAGATGATGTATTTATTTGCGGCGGCTTTCAATTGGATGCACTTGTAAATGGCTACCATTATATGAGCAACATCTTAGAAAAGCGAGATAAAAAGCACCTTCCCGACGCATTTATCGCCACATCGGATTTGTTGGCAATCGGTACGATAAGAGCTTTAAGGGAGCACGGCTATCAGGTGCCGGGAGATTTCGGAATTATTAGTTTCGACAATATTGAAATTTCTTCTTTTGTAAATCCAAGACTTACGACAATTGAACAAAATCAGACAGATATGGGCACAGAACTCTTTCATTTGGTGCAAGCTATCAGTGAAAATAAAAATGTGAGCGATAAAATCATCCTTCCGCAGAAATTGATTATTCGAGATTCTTGTTGAGAAGTGTTATTGTTTTTCTTTTTATATATTAAAACGTTTTAATAAATTATTTAATGAATATGGAGGAAAGTGTAATGTTTGAAAATGTTTCTTTTATCAAGTCCGCAGCAGACGCTCCTGCATCATTTACCAACCGAAATTTTGCTCCGCAGTTTCGAAAGCGTTTTACACTAAAATCCTTTCAGAATGCAAAATTATTCGTTTGCGGGTTAGGATATGGCTATTATTACTTAAACGGGAAATCGGTAAGCGACGATTTATTTACAGCGCCAGTCAGCAACTACCAGCACACTCTTTGGTATAATGTATATGATGTTACGCAATTGTTGAACCGGGGAGAAAATGTTATTGCTGCTTGGTGTGGAAACGGGTGGTATAATGAAGATTTTAAAACAAGTTGGGATTTCGACCGTGCTGAATGGCGAGATGTTCCGAAAGTTATTATACAGCTTGAGGTTGACGGAGAACCAGTGCTTTCCACCGACGCTACCTGGAAGTGCAGCGTAAAGAATGCTGTTTGGTTTAATGCGCTTCGAAGCGGCGAATATTTTGACGCGCGGATCTATGATGATAACTGGAACACTTTAGAATATGACGACAGCGGCTGGGAAACAGCTGTAATTGATACGAATCAGCCTAGGGGCGCATTTCGCCAGTGCTTATGCGAACCAATTCGAGAAATAGAGTTGCTTTCGGTAAAAAACGTTCAAAAGACCGGAGATAAAAAATATGTATTTGATTTCGGACAAAATATCTCTGGTTATGTTAGGCTAAAGGCCGCCGGAGTTTCCGGACAGCTACTTACCATTCGTTATGCAGAACAATTGAAAGATGACGGCAGCCGCGAATTAAACGATATGCCAAAGCACTATCCAGAAAGTGAATTTCAAACAGATCGGTTTATCTGCTCCGGAACACCTGTGAGGTGGTCTCCAAAGTTTACATACCACGGTTTTCGTTTTATTGAAGTGTCTGGATTGAATTGTCCGGATGATATTACAATTCAGGCCGTGTTTGTGCATCAGTCGGTAGGCAGACGCACAACCTTTGAATGTTCTGATCCCTTTTTAAATCAGCTTTTTCACGCGGGAATTTACGCAACATGGTCCAATATGTTTTACCTAATTTCAGATTGCCCAACGCGGGAAAAGCTTGGCTGGGCGAACGATGCCCAAGCCTCCGCTGAACAAATTTTAACTAATTTTCATGCAGAAAATCTGCTTGAAAAATGGCTTCAGGATATTTATGACGCAATGAGGCCGAATGGAGCATTACCTGGATACATTCCCACCGCAGGCAAAGGATATAGCTGGGGGAACGGACCGGTATCCGACGGTGTTTTGTTCGAAATTCCCTACCGTATTTATCTGCATACCGCAAACGCAGAACCCCTAAAAAAATCGATACCATACTTTACACGCTACTTAGAATATTTGAACAGTATGTCAGACCAGGACGGTTTTCCTCGGTTTGGGCTAGATGATTGGGCAAGACCGCATAAATATAATGAAGAAACAGACGTTCCCGTCGAATTCATTAATGCGCTGTTAACATACCATTTTTATCAAATTCTTATCGTTTCGAAGCAGCTGTCTGGAGAATTGTCCGATGATGCAGAGCGTCAGTGTGAAAGATTGAAAAACAAAATAATTCAGCGTTATATATGCGCAGATGGCAGGTGCAAAATTAATAAACAGACTGCTGTTGCAATGATGATCTATTATGATGTGTATGTCGATCTTCTCCCTTTAAAGAAACAATTGAAGCGACTTGTAGAAGAGCATGATTTTCACCATGACTGCGGCATGGTTGGTTTGCGGCGTTTGTATTTAGCACTCAATAAATGCGGATTGGAGGAGTATGCTTATAAAATTGTAACAGCGGCCGGCTATCCTTCGTACAGGGCATGGTTTGAGCAGGAGGCGACAACGCTTTGGGAGTATTGGAATTGTGAGGATCACATAGATTCTAAAAATCATCAAATGTATTCCGATGTTTTATCTTGGATGCTAAAGACAATTATGGGAATTTCTCAAAAAGAGGGTAGTGTCGGTATGAAAATAGTATGCGTAAATCCATATTATTTTGAACAGTTAGACTATGCTATGTGTACGTATGACACCGCCAGCGGCAAGCTGTCTGTCTCCTGGCAAAAAAGCGGCAAAGACGTTAATGTATCAATTGCAGTGCCTGATGGCATGACAGTATTGTTCCATGATGAAGTGCTTACCAGCGGCAATTATCAATTTCGTGATATTGTAAAGGAGAGCTGCAAATGAAAATTATGAATCGCATTCACGAAAAGGCAAACGACAATGCAAACAAACCTGGAGTTACAATCGCATTTTTAGGCGACAGTGTGACCCAAGGCTGTTTTGAGCTATACAAAAAAAGCGACGGAAGTATTGAAACGGTTTTTGATAAAACCAATGCATATCACACGTACCTAAATCGGATTTTATCGTTACTATATCCATCCGTGCCAGTCAATATCATCAATGCCGGAATCAGCGGCGACAATGCGACTCATGGATTTGAGCGACTGGAGCGCGACGTTTTGCGGTACAGTCCGGATCTGGTAGTGGTTTGCTTTGGATTAAATGATGCAATGGCCGGATTAAGCGGCATTTCTCAATATAAAGCAGCACTAAAGAATATTTTCCTTACGTTGCAAAAGGAAACAATTGAAACTATTTTTATGACGCCAAATATGATGAATACATATGTCAGCAGTTGCATTACGGATGCTGACTGCCGGGCCATTGCAGAGGCATCACAAAGTGTGCAAAACAGTGCTGTTTTAGAAAAGTATTTAAGCGAGGCACATTCGCTGTGTATCGAATATAATATTCCGGTTTGCGATTGCTACTTTAAATGGAAGCAATTATACGAAAACGGTGTTGATACAACGATGCTTTTGGCAAACAGAATAAATCATCCTGTCAGGGAAATGAATTGGTTGTTTGCCGTTTCATTGGTTGAAACCATGATGAATTAATAATCCACAATACAGAAGGGAGAAAAAAATGAAAAAAATATGCAATAAGGAAATTTTGGTTGGTGCCGATTTTGCCGGTTTTCCGTTAAAAGAGGTTGTTGTAAAGCACCTTGAGAAAAAAGGCTGGAAAGTGACGGACATTGGAGTAAAAGCGGACTCCGATCCTAACAATACAGACCTGATGTTTCACCGGGTGGGCCTGCACGCCGGCGCATTAATTTCTGAGGGTGAATTTGAACGTGCATTGTTGTTTTGTGGAACGGGCATGGGAATTCATATTGCGGCAAGCAAATGCCCTCATGTTCACGCTGGCGTTGTTGAAAGTGTTCCTGCCGCGCTTCGTGCGGTTACAGGAAATGGTGTAAATGCATTGGCAATGGGCGCCTTTTACGTTGCACCGCAAATGGGCTGCGAAATTGCAGATGCATATCTTAATGCAGAGCTCGGCAGTGGATATGAATGGTGGACGAATTTCTATGAATTTCATAAGCTTGCAATTGACGAATTGGAGGCTTTTGACTATGATTCCTTTGTAAAAAATGGTTTTAAAGTGCAAAAGCTGGGAGATTATCCACTAAAGATGGAAACAAAATCAGAATAATGCGTAAACACATAAAAAAGCAACTGCTTTTGCAGTTGCTTTTTTATTATTTAAATTATTTAAACTTTCTTTTTCTTGCCGCTTCCGATTTCTTTTTTCTTTTAACGCTCGGTTTTTCGTAGTGTTCACGTTTTCTGATTTCAGATAAAACACCATCTTTTGCGCAAGAACGCTTAAAACGTCTTAATGCGCTATCTAAAGACTCATGATCTTTTATTCTTATTTCTGACATTACTGATTCCCTCCCTCCGCTCAAACGAGTTCGGAATTGATAAATTGAACAATTCCTCTTTGTCGCGGATTTAACTCTGCTACAAAATCACAAGAAACATTATAACCTATTTATGTATAAAATGTCAATACCAACTTAAAATATTTTTAGTTTGTTAAAATTTATGAAAAAAATCAGAAAAAATAAAAAAAACAGTTGCATTTCAAATGGAATTGTGGTAAAATACATAAAGTCAAATAAGTTTGGGTGGAGGTGAAAAATTTGCCAAACATTAAATCAGCTAAAAAAAGAGTTAAGGTTATTGAAACCAAAACCTTGAGAAACCAGATGGTTAAATCCGCATTAAGAACATATATCAAAAAATTCGAAGCACTTGCTGAGAATGGCAATAAAGCGGAAGCAGAGGCTGCTTTTAAGATTGCTGTTAAGAAAATTGACCAGGCAGTTGCCAAGGGTATTGTGAAGAAAAACACAGCTTCCAGAAAGAAGTCGCAGCTTGCACTCAAACTCAATAAAATTGGTGCATAAAAAAGAATGTTAGAGCTGAACAGTTAATTCTGTTCGGCTCTTATTTCGTTATTTTAAGCTTAAAAGGGGAGTGATCATACAATGTCTACTATATTGATTTTTGTGCGGCACGGTGAAAGCGAGGGCAATCGGTCCGACTCTTTTAACGGCCACGTTAATGTGCCGCTGACGGATTTGGGCAAACGCCAAGCTCAAAAAACAGCTGAATTTTTAGACCGTTATAAAATAGACGCAGTGTATTCCAGCGATTTAGCTAGGGCTTATGAAACAGCTAAATTTACGGCAGACAGGCAGGGGCTTACAGTTGTAATCTCAAAAAATCTGCGGGAAATTAACGGCGGAGATTTTGAGGGTGTGAAATACAGCGAAATTGAAGCACGGTTTCCAAACGAATATCATGACTGGCGAAACGACATGGGAAACTGCCGATGTCCTAACGGTGAAAGCGTGCGGGAACTTGCCACGCGTGTAAATCAAGAGGTTATTGCAATTGCCGAAAAACACAAAGGACAAACTGTTTTGATCGCGACACACGGCACGCCTATGCGAGCCATGTCAACCGTTTGGTTTAAAAAGGACATTACAGACATCAGAGATTACGACTGGGTGAAAAATGCGTCCGTCACTGTGGTAAACTATGACGACCTAAAAAATCCCAAAGTGGAATTGTACGACGAGCACGACCACTTAAATGGCCTTTTAACAGAGCTTCCTGCTTACATATAACGGTTTTGGCTTGACAAATCGAAACGGAGAAGCTATAATAAAGTTATACCCAATTATACAAAATAAGAATTTTGTATAATTGGGAGAAGACAAAAACAGGAAGTGGTATTATGCAAAGCAAACAGATGCTCGACGAGGCGCCATATTACTTAAAGGATTTTATTATGTACATGGAAACCATTAAAGGCAAATCGGAAAAAACGGTTGATGAATACTTTTTCGATTTAAGAACTTTTTTAAGGTACATGAAGGTTTTAAAAGGTCAAGCTCAAATTGATGATTTCGACAACATTTCCATTCGTGATATCCCCATTGAGTTTATCCGTGAAATTACTTTGCATGATTTATATGAATACCTTTCCTATACGCTTCGGGAACGTTTAAACAACGCAAACTCCCGGGCACGCAAAGTTTCATCTTTAAAATCATTTTTTAAATATTTGCTCAATAAGGCAAAACTTATTGCGTTTAATCCCGCTGCTGAGCTTGACGCGCCAAAAAAACCGAAAACTTTGCCAAAATATCTTTCTTTAGACGAGAGCAAAAAACTTTTGGAAAGCATTGACGGCACGTATAAATATCGGGATTATGCAATTATTACCATTTTTTTGAACTGTGGTCTGCGGCTTTCTGAAATGGCCGGGATTAATTTAAAAGACATTCACGAGGACAAACTTACAGTTTTTGGTAAAGGCGCCAAAGAACGCACCGTCTATTTAAATGCAGCCTGTGTAAATGCAATTTCAGATTATGTGAAAAACGAACGCCCCAAGGATGGCATTAAATCACCTCACAAAGATGCTTTGTTTTTGAGCAGGCTGAACCAAAGAATCAGCGTAAAAACCATTCAGCATATTGTAAAAAAGCATTTGGAGGCAGCCGGGCTGGACACCGCAAAATATTCCGTTCACAAACTGCGCCACACCGCTGCAACGTTAATGTACCGATACGGTCATGTCGATGTGCGTGTGCTTCAGGAAATACTTGGCCACACGGATTTATCGACCACTCAAATTTATACGCATTTAGATGATGAACAGCTTCGCAGTGCGTCTATGGCAAACCCACTATCTGAAATCAACAAAAAATAAAGAAGATATAAAAAGCAGACGGCATTAAAACCGTTCTGCTTTTATATTTTTTGTTAAAAACTTATTGACATTAATACGATTTCGTATTATAATATATATTCAGTACGATTTCGTATTATAAGGAGGACACGATGGATCAAAAATATGAAATAGTTAGGCGCATTATGCTTGCAACCAATAAAATAGATGGTGTGTATTACCTTTTTGGAAAAAAGTGCGGCATTAACGAAAACACCCTTGCATTTTTTTATGCGCTCGCTGACGGAAAGCCACATTCACAAAAAGAAATTAGTGATGAATGGATAATCCCCCGCACAACGATTAACTCTATCGTTAAAACTATGCTTGCCAGGGGATCTATTCAATTCTGTTCGGAGCATCACACAAAGGAAAAAGCCATTGTTTTGACGGAAACTGGCAAAGAATATGCAGATAAATATTTGACTGATATTTATTTGGCAGAAGAAAAAGCCATATCCAGGACCTTACAGAAATTCAAACCCGAATTTGTTGCAGCATTAGAAGAGTTCAGCGATTGTTTGCACGAAGAATTCCAGGAAATTTTTCAGTACGAAAAGGAGCAGATAAAGCATGAACAGTTCTGATTTATACGCAAAGGTTTCGCCATTAAAATTATTTTTTATGATCGCCATTCCCGGTGCAATAAGTATGATTGCTTCGTCATTGTGGGGATTATTTGATGGTATTTTTGTTGGCAATTTCTTGGGTGAAACCGCTTTTGCCGCTCTCAATTTAGCGTTTCCATTTGTGCTGATTAATTTTTCATTGGCAGACTTAATCGGTGTCGGTTCCTCGGTTAATATATCAATATTTCTTGGCAAAAAACAAAACGAGGAGGCAAACAATTATTTTACTTGCGCTTGTTTGATGATTTTTGCAACGGGAATTGTTGTAGGCGCTGTTCTGTTTTTCTCCGCACCGCTTCTTATGCAACTTATGGGGGCTGATGACGATTTGGCAGCTATGGCAATTCAATATATACGGGTATATGCACTCGCATCGCCATTTACAACAATGACTTTTGCTGTTGATAACTTTTTACGTATCTGCGGAAAAATCAAGAGCAGTATGGCGCTTAATATCATTATGTCAGTTTTGATTTTGGGATTGGAGTATCTTTGCCTTTCCGTGCTTAAAATGGGTATCAGCGGCTCTGCCGCTGCAGTTAGCGGCGGAATGTTCATCTGCACTATAATTGCACTATATCCGTTTGTGAGAAAAAAGCTGACTTTGCGTTTTTGCAAACCGCACTTTGCCTTACAAATGGTACGCCAAGTTATAGCAGGCGGCAGCCCGAATTTTTTGAGTAACGTTGCCGGACGTTTGACCTCTATCCTGATGAATATTGTTCTTCTTAAAATTGGCGGTACAATGGCAGTGAGCGTATATGGCGTTTTGGTTTATGTTGGAGATACGCTCCAACAGCTCTTATATGGAACTTGCGACGGCATGCAGCCGGCCATTGGATATAATTGGGGCGCTAAAAATATTGGAAGAGTTAAAAGCCTTATTCAATGCTGTGTTGCAGCCTGTGCGGTTATCTCTATCGGCGGAACAGTGCTTATGCTCGTTTTCCCGGAAAAGATTGTATCATTGTTTATGCAAAAAAATGAAACTGAGCTGCTTAAAATGTGCGCATATGCTTTGCCGTTATACAGTTTTACATTTTTAACAAGGTGGTTTGGGTTTGCCGTTCAGAACTTTTTGGTTGCGTTGGAAGTGCCGCTCCCCGCAACGATACTTTCCGTTTCTAATGCCCTTATTATCCCAATTGTATTGCTGCCGGTTTTGTGGCCGCTGAAATTAGATGGAATATGGCTAAACACACCGATTACATCTTTGCTTGTTTCTGTACTTGCACTGATCTTTTTTATCCGTCTGCGAAAAAAGATGATAGAATAGAGTGAAAAAAGCGGGAAAAGTCATTAAACCTTTTCCCGCTTTTCATATATATTTAACTTAAAACGTTATTGCCCGAAACGCTCTCAGCAGTTAAGACCTGTTCACCAGTTACGGCATAGTGGTTATTCTCCGCTGTGTCAAGACTGTCTTTAAATACCGCTGCCATAATTTCGTCAATGTTTTTAACAGGTATCACCGCAATACCCTGGGCGTGCAGAAAGCTTCTGTCGTTATCCTGCGGAATATAAACCCGTTGCGCACCTGCCTCTTTCGCCGCGGCGACCTTTTCCGTAACGCCGCCAACCGGCATTACATTGCCAAATATTGAAATTTCACCTGTAAAAGCAATGTCGTTCCGCACTGGAATATGGTGAATTGCCGAAAACAGTGAAACAAGGATTGCCGTTCCGGCGGAAGGACCGTCTACTGGCATACCACCGGGAAAATTCAGATGAATGTTGTAATCCTTTGTGTTCGTGTGCAGCTTTTCAGCCAAAACGGTAATTGCATTTTCAATGGAAGCTTTCACGGTGCTTTCCCGTTTTAAAGACTGTCCCCTTCTCTCGATGGTTTCACTCTCCACCACGCCCGTTATTTTAATGGCGCCCTTGCTGGGCTCACAGGGATTTGCCTCGGCCTCAATGGTCATCACAGTTCCCATGTTGGCTCCATACACCGCCAGGCCGTTAACGCGCCCAATCAGTTCGTCTTTTGTCACCTTAATTTCTGCCCTCGGTGTGCATCTTGTGGACTCTGCCACCCATTCTACGTCCTCTAAAGTGATTCTTGTCCTGTTTTCAAGAGAAGCACAGGAGCCGGCCGTCTGAACAATGTTCACTGCGTCGCGGCCGTTGTCGGCATATTCGGAAAGCCGGCTAACCGCTTCGCGGCTGATTGAAAACCCGCCTTTTATTGCTGCATTCTCGCTGATTTTCATGATTTCTTTTTTTGTCAGCGGTCTAAAATAAATTTCTGTGCATCTGGAGCGCAGCGCAGGAGGAATTTCTTCCGGAGAGCTGGTGGTTGCAGCTACCAGCCTAAAGTCGGCAGGCATTCCCTTTTGAAAAATTTCGTGAATATACATTGGAATCTCACGATTATTCTTTGCATAGTAAGCTGACTCGAAATAAACCTTTCTGTCTTCTAAAACCTTTAAAAGCTTGTTCATCTGCACGGGATGCAGTTCACCAATTTCGTCGATAAACAAAATGCCGCCGTGCGCTTTTGTAACTGCACCGGCTTTGGGCTGAGGAATTCCCGCAGGCCCATATGCCCCGGCACCCTGATAAATTGGGTCGTGCACAGAGCCCATTAAAGGGTCTGCAATGCCCCGTTCGTCAAACCGCATGGTGGTGGCGTCCATTTCCACAAATTGTGCATGGCTTCCAAAGGGAGACACTGAATTGGCAACCGCTTCTTTCAGCACCGTTCTTGCCGCGGCGGTCTTCCCCACTCCCGGCGGTCCATAAATAATGACGTGCTGAGGATTTTTTCCGCACAGCGCCGCTTTTAAAGCCTTTAAACCGTCTTCCTGACCCACAATTTCCTCCAGCGAGGAGGGGCGTGTTTTTTCAGACAACGGTTCGGTTAATGATGTTTTTTGCATTCTGCGCAGCTTTTCAAGCTCGCCGTTTGCATCTCTATGAATACTGCTCTTTGTGCTTTTCTGCGATTTCAGCATGGTATAAAAATAAATTCCCATAACGCATAAAAGCCAAAGCTGCACAGCTGTCATAATAACATTTAGCATAATAAATTCCTCCCATCTACAAAATTTAGTATTGACAGATAAAGTTCTTTTATTTCAAAAGTTAATAAATTTTTCATTGTTTTTTCCTTCTATATATGGTAAAATAAGATGATAAAATTATTTTAGAAAGCGCAGGTAAAATGCATGAGCCGAAACGAATCGAAATCCTGTCACATCACCAGCATTGGCGGACAGGCTGTTATAGAAGGCGTTATGATGCGCGGCCCGAAAGAGACCGCCATTGCAGTCCGCAAGCCGGACGGAGAAATTATTGTTGAGAAAAAACCTATCAATTCATTTGTTCAGAAATTTAAAATTAATAAAATTCCCATTGTTCGCGGTGTCTTTTCTTTCTTTGAGTCACTGATTGTGGGCACGAAAGCGCTGATGTTTTCTGCTGAATTTTATGATGTGGAAGACGAGGACGATAAAAAGAAAAAAGAAACCATGACCGCTGAGGAACTGGAAGCTTATAACAAAAAAAACGACAAGATGATGACCGGAGCGATTTTCGTATCTGTAGCGGTTGCACTGATTTTCGGCATCGGCGTGTTTATGCTTCTGCCAACCTTTTTGGTGGGCCTGCTGCGGGACTATGCACATTTAACCAACAACATCGCGGCAACGCTTTTAGAGGGCGTGGTGCGCATTGTTATTTTCGTCATTTATATTTTGCTGGTTTCAAAAATGAAAGACATTCACCGTGTTTTTCAATATCACGGCGCCGAGCACAAAACCATTTTCTGTTATGAAAACGGCGATGATTTAACTGTTGAAAACGTGAAAAAGCAAGGAAGACTGCACCCGCGGTGCGGAACCAGCTTTTTAATTTTGGTTATGATTATCAGTATTATTGTGTTTTCATTTGTGTCTTGGGAAAATCCCATTCAGCGTGTAATAATCCGCTTGCTTCTGCTTCCGTTGGTAGCAGGCCTATCCTATGAACTGATTAAATTTGCCGGCAGGCACAGCGGCGCGATTGTGGATATTATCAGTGCGCCGGGAATGTGGCTGCAAAAAATCACTACCGCAGAACCGGACGAAAGCCAGATTGAAGTTGCGATTGCATCTTTAAAAAGCGTGTTAACAGGGAATAAAAATGACGATAAGTGGTAATGGAACCATTGGGGAGAGCTTAGCTCAGGCTACAAAATTGCTGCTTGCGGAAAATGGATTTACATCGCCGCGTTTAGACTGCGAGGTTCTGCTGGGTCACGTGCTTCACTGCTCCCGAATTGATCTGGTTTTAAATCGTGAGAAACGGTTAAGCAACGAGGAACAAAACACTTTTGCTGCCATGGTAAAGCGGCGGCTGAACCATGAGCCCGTGAGCTATATTACCCAGTCAAAGGAATTTATGTCGCTGGACTTTTTTGTTGAACAAGGTGTTCTAATTCCCCGGCCGGAAACGGAGATGTTGGTGGAATTTATCATAAAAACGTATGAAACGGCAGACAATGTTTCCATCCTTGATTTATGTACCGGAAGCGGCGCGATTGCCGTAAGTCTTGCTTATTATTTAAAAAATGCCCGGTTAACCGCGGTGGATAAATTCGACGTCTGCATCAATGCCGCATTAAAAAATGCGGCCCGCTACGCGCTGTCAGAGCGCATCTCCGTGATTCAGACAGATATTTTAAATGGGCTTCATGCTGATCAAAAACATCACTGTATTGTGTCAAACCCGCCATACATAAAAAATGCCGACCTCTCTTCCCTACCGATCGATGTCAAAAACTTTGAACCCGAATATGCCTTAAACGGCGGCGGAGACGGGCTGGAGTTTTATCGGATTATTACGGCGTTTGCGGCAGAAAACCTTTTTTCGAATGGAAAACTGGTGTTTGAAATAGGTTTTGACCAGGGCGGTGCTGTAAAAAAAATAATTGAAGAAAACAGCGCATTTCACTCTATCACCATTACAAAAGACTTTGCGGGGCTGGACAGAATGGTTACCGCAGTGAAAGGGAACGAAGCATATGGAAAGAAACTCTGCCCGAGCGGAATTAAAACGGCAAAACACTATTAAGCGCATTGTTTTAGCATGTTCTGTGGTTATCGTTGTGGTGCTGGCCGGAATTGGCACAACCAAGCTGACACACCATTTTGACAATGGCAGCGCCCAGGTTTCGCAAACGGTTAAAACCAACAAGAAAAAGCAGCAAACAAACGAACTTTCGTTGGTGATGGTTGGCGATAACCTCATACATATGCCGTTAATCAGCGATGCGCAGGAGGAAAACGGAAGTTTAAATTTTGGCGGTCTTTATGCAGAGATGGCGTCCTATTTTCAGGCGGCCGATCTATCGGTGATTGTGCAGGAAACAATTTTGGGCGGAAAATCGCTTGGCTACTCTGGCTATCCTTTGTTTAACTCCCCTCAGGAGGTTGGCGACGCAGTTGCAAATGCCGGATTTGACATTGTGCTTTCTGCCACGAACCACGCGTTGGACAAAGGAGAAAAAGGGATTGTAAACACGTTGGAATTTTGGAAAAAGCATCCTGGTGTTACCGTGCTTGGCTTAAACCAATCACAGGAAGATTATGACGCCGTAAAGTATATTGAGAAAAACGGCATTAAACTGGCCGTGCTGAATTACACTGACAGTACCAACGGAATATCTCCGCCGAAATCGAAAGAGTATTTAGTGAACAAAGTAAACCGTGATAAAATTGAAAAGGATTTACATACAGCCGAAGAAAATGCGGATTTTACCGTTGTGTTTATGCATTGGGGCACGGAATATAGGTTTTCCGCCGATGATGGACAAAAGGACCTGGCACACTTTATGACGGAGCGCGGGGCCGATTTGATTATGGGCTCGCACCCCCATGTGGTGGAGCCGGCGGAATGGATTGAAACCGAAAACGGCGGCAAAGCGTTGGTGTTCTATTCCTTAGGAAATTATGTGTCCCGTCAAAAAGAGGCGGCAAACCTGGTTGGCGCAATGGGAAAGGTAAAAATATGCTCCAATGAGGAACGCGGAACTTACATTGATTCTGCGTCTGTTATGCCTACCGTAACGCATTATAATGCAAACTCAAGGGAGTTTCGTGTATATCCGTTGAAAGATTATACCGACGAACTGGCCGAAAAACACGGTGTGGCACAATACGACGGCAAAGTGAGCGTTGACAGATTTAAAAAGGTCTTTGATGATGTGTTTGGCGACTGCACCGCTGTTACGGTCGAAAATTAAATCTATTTGCAAAAAAGCACCGACACATAAAATAAATATGTCGGTGTTTTTATTTTTATTTTATTTCTTGTTCCAGCTCTCTGAAAATTTCTGTTTCAAAAAAATCAATTAATGTAATACCCAACCCGTCACATATCATTTTCAGCGTAACAATACCCGGATTTTGACTTTTACCATATAAAATATTTTTGATTGTTGATGGTGCAATGCCAGATTCGGTCGCTAATTTATGAATTGTAAAGTGCTTTTCCGTACATAACGACAATATTCTATTTTTCACTGCTTCATACGTATTCATATATATCACCTCATTTAAGTTATAGGCTAATTATAGACTTTTATACTTGACAAGGTAGGCTATATATGATACAATATTGGCTATAAATAGTCTTTGCTTTGCATTATAATTTCTGTTTTATAATTTGATATGCGACTTTTTTATAAATTATTAGTAATATTTTATATTGATTATTTTTGAAGAACAAGTTAAAATAAAATTACCGGGAATAATTTATCATACATCCACAAAAAGAAAGGGGAACAAGAGATGAAAAAATTTTTAACCGCGTTACTCACGGTGGCAATGCTTTTTGGAACGCTGCTGCCGGTAACGTTTGCCGCTGACAGTTGGGTGGAAAACCCAGACATTAGCGGTGCAGATTTGAAGTTCGGCATGATAGGCGACTCACATGTAACATCAGACAGTTCAATTTTAAGCTGGTTTCAAGAATCGCTCACTGCCCAGAAAACCATTGGCGGCGGAACGCTGGACGCTCTTGCATTAACTGGCGACGTGATTTATCAGAATAAATCTGATGAAGTTATTACGGACCGTTACGATTCCGTTATGACGTCGTTAGACAATGCCGGATACGGCTCAGACGAGGGAGAAGTTCCTTTTGTATTTGCAATGGGAAATCATGAATTTCCGCAGAACGGCAGTTTATCTGCAGAAAAGGTTCAGGAGTCAAAAGACTTGTTTGTAACAAAAACAGGTCAATCATTGAACTATCAAACCACAATTAAAGGCTATCATTTCATTGCTGCCGCGCCGGAAAATTATAACCTTGCTTACAGCAGTGAAACTGAAACCTGGCTGAAGGAGAAAATTGACGCTGCCATTTCAGAAGACAGCAAGAAACCAGTGTTTGTGCTTCTGCACGGTCCGATTCAGGGAACCGTTTTCAACAATCACATCAAAAGCTATTCAGATGAGTTCTTAGCATATTTAAAAACAAAACCACAGGTTGTGAACTTAACTGCCCACTGGCACGTTCCGGCTCAGCTGCCGCAGACCATTTGGCAGGATGGCTTCACAGTCTTTCAAACCCCGCTTACAGGCGGCGGCTATTTAGAAGAATTAAACTGTACGTCAACCGGAAACATCAGCAGCGTACACCAGTCCTCGATGATTGCCGTGAAAGACAATGTGGTTAAAATTTATAAGCTTGACTTAGTTACAAAAGAGCTTATCGGCGAACCCTGGGTTATTGATATTCCGTCGATCGTGTCGGATATGACAGACGAAGACTCAACCAATGACACAGAGCATTACCTTTATTCTGCTGACAAGCGTCAAAACTCCGCGGTACCCGAATTTCCTGCCGGTGCTGAAATCACTGCTACGCCTGTTGGGAATGGCATTACCGTTACCTACCCAAACAATGCAACAAATTTGGAGTCAGGCAGTCAACAGGACGGATTTGTGAGAGCTTACAAGGTAGAAGTCACAAATGAAAGCGGTTCGGTTCTTTCCTCTCAAACATATCAGGCAGATTTTTACTTGCCGGAGAGCAGCAGGGCAACGAGTTGCACAAGAACCATCGGCGGACTGGGTTACGGAGCAACTTTCAATGTTAACGTTTATCCCATGAGCCCGCTGGGAGTTTTTGGCACTCCTCTTTCAGCTACCTGTACCACTGAGGATAATTCAATTCCTGCAAATGCAATTAGATATGAGTTTGAGGATTATTACCCCATAACGAGTATTATAAAAACCAGCACTCTTGCAAGTAACGGAAAATTAGTATCATCTAGTCAGGGAGGTACCGTTAGTACTGGTCACGTTGCAAGAACTATAGACGCATCGTGTACCTTTGAAATTAATCTACCTGTAGGCGGAGAATATAACTTGGAATATACCCTCGGCGACCAATGCAGCAATGATTATGTCAGCGTCGTTACGCTGCTCATTGACAATGAAACAATCGGTAAAAACGACAGTTCCTATGCTGAAGACATTTCTGCTGGTAAATCGTATCCGTGGCAATATATTCCGATGCGAATTTACCGGAAAAGTGTTACGTTAAGCAAGGGAACACACACGGTGAAACTTCAGGTAGACGCACCTATTGCTACCTCACAGCCTAATCTGTTCTGCGCAGACTACTTGCAGTTCACCCCAAAAACGGCCTCAATTTCTCAGAACAAAGTGACCACGCTTGAATTTGAAGACTATGCAGACGATTTTGTAGACGTAACACCCAACGTAAAAACAGGAACCAGCCAAACAAGCGGCAGCGGATATATTCACTTTGATACGGCGATCAGAACAGAACCCGTTACGCTTGACATCCCGGTTTCTGTAGACGCGGAAGGTAGTTATAACTTTAAATATGTTGCATCTGGTAATAGTTTTAGCGTCACAGAGTTATATTTAGATGATGCTGAAACACCGTTTTGGACGAAAGAGGGCAATAATGGTGTCGCTTTGGAATCCGAAAAGATTGACAACAAATGGACATACTTCGACCAAACATGGCACCAGGCTTATCAGTATGATTTTTCAGCCACTCTGCCCTCCGGCGAACACACCATTCATTTAAAACTGCTGACAAGGCCGGCTGAGAACAGTCAACGAGACGTCTGCATTTGCATGGATTATCTTAAAATTATCCCGCCCGAAATGCTTGCCATCAAAAAAGATGCCGCAACCAGGATTGAATTTGAGGATTACCAAAAGAATTTTTCCATTCTTCAGAACGATGGCTCAACTCATACGCCGAATATTTCATCTACTACACGCTGCAGCAACGGGAAGTATTTGGGGATTGATAGCACTGATAACCTTGCGGCGAATGACTACGAAACTTTTATAATTCCGATTACCGTAGAGCAAGCAGACAATTATGATATAGAATATGTGATTAATGATAACTTCAGTAGCTATGATATCTTTTTAAACAGCATCAACGGCCTTTGTCTGAGCAACAATGTGACGACATATGCGGACACTGAAAAAGATAGTGACGGCAAATATACTTACTTTAATAGCAAATGGGCTCCGGCCACTTTTCATAACGGCACAGTATTTCTTCCAGCCGGAGACCACAATCTTATTTTCCGGATTGAAAAGCGCAGCTCTAGTGCCGACTATGCACTCTATTTAGACTATTTAGAGTTCAGCCCTGCTGATAGCTTTGCTATAACAGACGGCACAGCAACCGCAAAGGCAACAATGGCTGAAGCTGTAACAGGCAAGGCAATTTTAGCACTTTACAACGACAAAGAGCTTGTTTCCACTGGATTTACCGATGTAGCAGACGCAGCCGTTGTAACGGCATACGCGTCCGTGCCTGCTTCTGCAACCATTACACACGCAAAGCTGTTTGTGTGGAGCGACTTAGAAAACTGCATTCCGCAGACAGCAGCAAAATCATTTACAGTTAAGTAAAAGTATAAAAGAAAGCCCCGCTCTCATGCGGGGCTTTCTTCTTCTATATCAGCGTTTTCTGCTTTCGCTTATTTACAATGATTAAAACAATTCCAGAAATAACACAGGCGACTGCAACGATTTGTGAAATACGGAAAGGCCCTAAAAATAAACTGTCTGTTCTGAGGCCCTCAATCCAAAACCGCCCCAATCCGTAAAGCGTAATATAGCTTAAAAACGCTTCTCCGCTGAACGACATCTTTTTGCGTCGTAAGACCATGATAAGAAACACGCCCATATTCCAGAGGGACTCATATAGAAATGTGGGATGAACCGCAATTCCTAAATCTAAAAGCTCCATGCGCCACGGAAGGTCTGTAATGGCACCGTATGCCTCCGCGTTTACAAAATTGCCCCAGCGGCCAAATATCTGGCCGATTAAAAGACCGAATGCACCAATGTCAAAGGCCTTTAAAACACTAATTTTTTTCACTCGGCAATAGATATATGTAGAGAGGCAGGCGCCGATCACAGCGCCGTAAATTGCAATTCCGCCTTCCCAAATTTTAAATATATCCATCAAATTATCCTTGTAGCTGTTCCACTCAAAAATTACGTAATAAAGCCGCGCACAAATGACGGATGACGGCAAGCCAAAAATTAAAATATCTAAAAGATTGTCTTTGGAAATCCCATAGTCCTTTGCAATGTGCGTACAATAAAGATATGCCATCAAAATTCCGGCGGCAATGATAACGCCATACCAGTGAATGGTTAACCCAAACAGCTGAAAAGATTCTCTCACCATAAACGGCCCAAGCCGAAGCCCCGGGAAAGCAATTGCATTTACCACGATCATCCCCTCCTTATTTTTTCACCGGTTCAATAATCGAAAGTACAGCCAGGTCTTTTAAAAATCCATGGTTAAGCCGCCTGTTAATATCGTCTAACGTTACCGTTTCGATTACGTCGATATAATCGAACAGCCCAACGTTATTAAAGGTGTTTGCCAAAAATCCGTGTGCAATGGCGTTAATATTATCAAACTGCTTTACAAACCGGCCAAAAAATGCTTTTTTGAGCCGCTCAAAGTCAGCTGCTTGAATTCCCTCTTCTTTCAGCTTTTCAAGGCCCTCAAATACCACCTCGCGCACCTGTTCAGGGTTGTTGCTTTCCCCAGAAACAGATGTAAAGCTATAGTCCTTTTCACATTCGGTTTCATAATCTAAAAAGCCCATGATAAGCCCCTCGTTATATAGCTTATTATAAATATAGCTGGTTTTGCCAAAGGCGACCTCCATGATAAAAGAAAACTCAATGTTTTTCTTTAAAAGCGCCGGTCCGTTATATCCTGTGTCGGTATCTTTAAAACCCAGCATAAATGTGGGAACAGACACGTCTAAAGATTGCTTCACCGTGTTTTGCACCACTTTTTTCGGTTCATTTCCATAATCTCTCACAGGTTTTCCCGGCAGGATTTCATAGTCAGTAATAACTTCATCCACACAGGCACCCACCTGGTCAGGCGTAGCCTCGCCGATTACAAACAGCACCATGTTAGACATGTTATAAAAATTACGGTAGCACTTATACAGCAGATCTTTGTCAATTTTACTGATGGATTCCACAGAGCCTGCAATGTCGTTTTTCACCGGATGCTGTTCATACATGGCGCTGAGAAAATTAATCATGCATCTCCAGTCTGCATCGTCGTCATACATCTTAATTTCCTGACCGATAATCCCCTGCTCTTTTGCCACGTTTTCATCTGTAAAATAGGGCTTGCACACAAAATCCAGCAAAATTTTTAAGTTTTCAATGACGTTCGCAGTACACTCAAACAGATATCCCGTCATGTTAAAGCTTGTAAAGGCATTGGCATTTGCACCAAATTTTGCATACTCCGCAAACACATTTCCGCCGTCGGGCTGTTCAAACAGTTTGTGCTCTAAAAAGTGCGCCACGCCGTCGGGCAGCACCGTAGGCGTTGTTTCTCCCGGCGCAGTAAATTTATTGTCCACAGAGCCAAAATGCGTGCCAAAAACCGCATAACTTTTGCTGTAGCCGGATTTTGGCATGACATAAACCTTTAAACCGCTTTTATGGTTACCGCTGTAGAGCGTTTCGTTCAGCTGTTTAGAAAAATGTTTTACAAATTCCATTTTTATTTTTCCTCACTTTCTTTTCCCGTCAGAAAATAAACCATTTCAAGTGAAACATTTTGGGCAACTGCAACCACGTCTTCCGGAGTAACTTTTTCAATTTCTGCAATATACTCCTCTAGGCTGATTTGCGTGTTTGTAATGGTCTGCCCGAGGTAATAGTCGCAAAGATATGCGATGCTGTCGCCAATTGTCCGCAATGAATTCACAATACTTTTCACCGCAGCATCGAATTCTGTTTCAGTAAATTTGCCCTGCTTCATCAAATCAACCTGGGCAAAAATTTCGTCTAACGCCTGTTGTTTGTTGCCGCTTTCAATTCCTGCCGATAGAATCATCAGCCCTTTAAACCGTTCCAGCCTGGAACCGGCATAATATGCCAGGCTCAGCTTCTCTCTCACCTCGTTAAACAGCTTGCAGTGGGCTCCGCCTCCCAAAATTCCATTGTAAACCATCAGCTTGTAATAGTCCTTGCTGGTGGGAGAAACCGATGTTTTATACCCCAGGCAAAGTTTTGCCTGCGTCACGTCGAACCGTTCCGTCACCTCTTTGCCGCCTAAGTTTTTATGATACAAATCAGGAACCGGATAGGTAAAATTTGCAAATTGAATTGCTTCAAACCGCTTTTGTGCATAGGCACAAATTTTGCTCACGTCTGCGTTTCCTGTTACAAAAATATCAATCGGCCCGGTCTTAAGCAAATTCTGATAGAAGGCATATAATTCTTCTGCATCAATGTTCTCCACTTTCTCTGCGCTTCCCAGCTCATGAACAGAATATACGTCGCCCTCACACATGTTTTCAATTAACCGCCAAACGGAATAGGCCCGTTTTTCGTTTACCAGCGCGTTGATGTCGTTCATTAAATTTGCCTTTTCCTGACTGACATAGGTTGGGCAAAATGCACCGTTTTCTAAATATGGGTCTAACAGCATGTCGAACAAAAATTCCAACACCTTGTCGAAGCAAGCTTCCCCCTCCGGCAAATATGCGTCGTCTACAGCAGTAACTGCAAACGTTAAAATCTGGTCAATGCCCTTTCGTTTAATATCCGTTGAAAAAGACGCTCCAAAAAGACCCTGAAGATAAGCCGACATGGAAGGCTCATCCGGAAACTTCCTGCTTCCACGGCGCATAACATCTGCTAAAAGCGCACACTTTGAAGCAGTTTCCTCCTTCAGCTCGTTATGGATATTAATACTCACATAGGTTGTTTTAAATTTATTTACCGGGATATAATATAAATTTAGTCCCTGTTTCAAATTAAAGCATTTCACACTGTCCATATCCAATCTCCTCAATTCTTTATTGTTTCCGCATAAATTTCCCGCTTGGAAACACCGCGGTCCTGCGCAACCTTTTTCATTGCCTCTTTTTTATCCAAGCCCGCCCGCATATAATAATTAATATGCTCCAAAACGGACATATTATCAAAAACTGTTGTCTCTTTTGCATCTTTCGCCCCTTCCACCACAAGCACAAATTCACCTTTGGGCGGCACATCTTCAAAATGGCTGATTGCACCGCTGATGGTAGTATATAAAAATTCTTCATATTTTTTTGTAAGTTCGCGGGCAACAGTAATCTTTCGGTCACCAAAATATTCCAGCATGTCGCGCAGAGTGTTTAAAAGCTTGTGGGGCGCTTCATAAAAAATGAGCGTATATTTGCTAAATTTCACAGAAGATAAATGGTCAATCCTGCTCTTTTTATTCACGCTTAAAAAGCCTTCAAAGGAAAAGCGCGATGTGGGAAGCGAGGAGCAAATCAGCGCATTAATTGCCGCAACTGCACCGGGAATGGGAACAACACGAATGTGCTCGTCCACACAGAGCCTTACAATGTCCTCACCGGGGTCAGAGATGGCCGGCGTGCCGGCATCTGTAACCAGGGCGGCGTTTTGCCCGTCTTTTAACCTTTTTATAATTTGTTCGCCGCGCTCTCTGATGTTGTGCTCATAATAGCTGATCATGGGTTTGCTGATTTCAAAATGGTTTAACAGCTTAAGGGAATGCCGCGTGTCCTCCGCCGCAATGAAATCCACTTCCTTTAAAATTCTCAGCGCCCTGTATGTAATATCCTCTAAATTGCCAACCGGCGTTGCAACCAAATATAATACGCCTGCTTGTTCGCTCATAAACGTCCTCCGCTAAAAATTGACATACAGCGGTTTTGTTACAACAATTCCGCTGTTCCTGTCCTTTTGTCCTTCAACCAAAACCAATGACGGCGCGCTGTTCGGCCCAGCGCACACCCAGGTCATTTTCTTCGGTTCAATCTTATAGTTTCTCATCAGCACAAAAATATCCACAAGCCGTTCCGCCCTGTGCACCATATAAAACCGCCCGCCGCTTTTAAGCAGAAAGGCGCTGGAGCGCACAACGTCCTCTAAGGTGCAAAAAATTTCGTGCCGCGCAATCTGCACGCTAAACGAGCCGTTCATTTTGCCGGTACCCTTTACCATATATGGCGGATTGCAGCTCACGACATCGAAACTGCCGCTGGCAAACATCATTTTTACGTCTTTTAAATCGCCGCAAATTACTTTAATTTTATCCTCCAGGCCATTTAGCGCAACCGACCTGTTTGCAATTGCGCACATCTCTTCCTGAAGCTCTAAGGCGGTAAAATCAGCGCATTTTGTATATTTGCAGAGCAAAATCGGAACAATTGCCGTTCCGCTGCACAGGTCTATCACCTTTTCCTTTGGCTTTGCCGCAATAAATTTCGCCAAAACCGCGGCGTCTGTTCCGTAACAGAATTTCGTTTTGTCCTGAATGATTTGAAATCCGCCGCCCAAATCCTCAATCCGTTCATTTTCGTTCAGCACCATAAAAAGCCTAAGCCTTTCTGTTAAATTTCATGCCGGCCTTCCAGCGCCCGGGTAATCGTAATTTCGTCCGCATACTCAAGCTCGCCGCCAACGGGCAGGCCGTGGGCAATTCTGGTAACCTTAATGCCAAAAGGCTTAAACAGCTTAGAAATATACATTGCCGTCGCCTCGCCCTCAATGGTTGGGTTCGTGGCCATAATAATTTCGCGGACCGGTTCTTTTTCCGTCCGCACCAACAGTTCTTTTATTTTAATATCATTTGGACCAATTCCGTCCATCGGGGAAATCACGCCATGAAGCACATGATAGACACCGGAAAATTCTTTTGTTTTTTCCATAGCCAAAATGTCTTTCGGATTTTCCACCACGCAAATCACACCGTGGTCCCGCTTGGTATTTGCGCAAATCGCACAAGGAACGCTGTCTGTCAGAGACTGACAAACCGGACAAAAGGTTATTTTCTCTTTTGCCGCCAAAAGTGATTTCGCAAACCTCTCCACCTGGTCCTTCGGCTGTTTTAAAATATGGAAAGCAAGCCGTTCTGCCGACCGTTTTCCAATTCCGGGAAGCTTGGCAAATTCCTCAATCAGTTGTGCAATTGGAAGTGCATACATTTAAAAATCTCCTTCTTGTCCGCTTAAAATCAATGCGCCATACTCTTTTGCAGTTATCTCGCCATATTCGTCAGACTTCACCGCTGCCCTGCCCGGATAGGCAAAAACTGCCCGTTCTAAAATATCAATTTCCTTAGACAGAAAGCAAACAGGCGGAAGTCCTGCCTGAATCAATTTTTCAATGACAAAATCCACTTCTGAAAGCTTGGATACCTTTTCTAAATCAATTTCAATCAGTTTGGTGTTTTTTCCTATCGTTCGGTTTTCAAAGTCAAAAAAACAAATCTGGTTTTTGCCGCAAACCGCATTCACCGTTGGAAAATCGGGCATAAACGGCTCAAGCTGCCACAGTTCTTTGGCAATCTGCGCTGTAAAACGCGCGTCGGCTCCTTTGCCAGCGCCAAACATGACACACTTGTTATTCACAAAATCCTGCGCATACTGGGCATATTCCGTGGGATTGATGAAACCGCCTGCGCCGGGAAATACAAAAAGCGGAACCGAGGCAAACTCTTTCATTTCTAAAAGTATGTCTAATGCGAGGTCACAGTCTTCTGCCATAACTCCCAATGCGCTGATGCCAAGGCTTTGAAGCGTTATCACAGACGATGCAATATTGAATCCGTCGGCAAGATGCAGATTGTTTTGAAAATCCAGCAAAACACAAATCGGCAGGTCGCACACTTCTTTTACGGCATACACTGCATATTTTGCCTCTGCAAGGGTTTGAAATCCAAACAAAAACATCACGGCGCCAGGGGCATTTTCATAAAGAAATGCGGCCTCATTTTTTATAATTTTGCAGAAACCGTCAACACTGAGCGTACCGCCGGAAAAAACGGTTCGCTCCTTTGGCGGTGCGACGGCGCTGCACACAAAAGCATGCTCTTTGGCGGCGTTCTCCGTTTGGCGAAACGCCTCAAGCTTTTCCGCTTCTTTAGAATAGAGATAGGTTGGCGCAATGAAAAAGTTTGCGCCGCTGTCTAAAAACGCGCCAAATGTTTGATATATGTGCTCTGTTCTTTCAAAAAATGCAGCAGGCAGAAGCACGTTAGACTTTGTAATCTGTTTAAACTGTTCTTTTGTCATGTTGCCCCCTGTTAGTTTGCGCCTTTTACCGTTTCTTCAAGTTTCGAAAGCACGCCTTCAAAATTCTTTTTGTTCGTTATGCTGCTGCCTTTTCCGTCAACGGTAACGCGGTAATTCCGCTCGTCAACCGGCAGAAATTCAACCAGAGTAGTACTGCCGTCTTTCTTCGTATATTTAATGCAGGCCGCAGGGGTTACAGTTGGCTCTTTGGTTAAATCAAGGCTGTCCAAGCTGATGCCGATTACCGCCTGATAAGCCTTTGAAAAAGTTTCTTTTTGAATTTTAACACCATTGATGTAATATTCCTCCGCGCCTTTTTCGCCCTTGATTTCCATATCATATTTCGTGTTGCCTGAAACCACTTCCACCTTATCAACGTTGCTGATATATTCCACGTGAATTAAATTGCTCATCAAATCCACATAGGCTACGTCTAAAAACGTCAAACTGGATTTCGGCACCGCATAAACGGTGTCGTAACCCTCCTCCATTAAAAACCTGTAGGTTTCGGTTTCCCCGCCGACTTTCATGTTAAGTGTTTTATCCGCCGTACCTACAGAAAACTCGGCATAGGGGGCGTCAAGACCATATATGCTTAAATTATCCGGATGGTCCTCCACCACCGCCGCTGCCTGAAACGCTTCAAAACAGCTAATAATTTTGTCTGTAAACACCTGTCCGTTCATTTCAGCAAAAACGGGTTCCAGCATCCTCCACTGATAGTTTGGATTTTCGCTGGTTCCAATGTTTGTGTTTTCAAGCTTAACCGCCGTGTTGCCCTGTTTTGACATATAAACATGTTTTAAGGTGCTCAGGTCGGACGAGTCTACCGAAATCAGCGATAAGTCGCGCAGAGACTGGCTTGATGGAATTAAACTTTCTGAGCCATAGGTGTTTTTCAGATAAATCTTCTCATCATCTGACACCATAATATAATAGTCCTGCCCGTCCAGAGTTTTGTTGCCTACCGTAATTCTTTTTGTCGTGCCATCGTTGAAGAAAAGCTCGGCATAGCCTGTGGGAGCTGAAAATCCGAAGTCAGCTGCTTTCTCCGAAGTTTCCGAAACCGTTTTTTTCACCGACACAGACGTGCAGGTGTAAAGAAGCGATTTTACATTGGTCTGTTTGAGGCGGATTGTGCTGTCGCCATTCATCACCCAAGTTTCACCGCTTAAAGACACCGCATATTCCTCATCAGCATTTTTAATTTGAATTTTCGATACGTTTTCACTGTTCCCTTTATATATGCTGAACATATCGTCTTCAGCGGGCTGCTGCGTGACGTTCGCGCTGTTATCGTTTTCCGGCAGATATTTTGAAACGAAATACATCGCGCCGCCCAAAACGGCAACCACTATGGCGATAATTATAATATTCCGGTATAATTTCATAAGTTTTCCTCCGTGTCATACAAGATTAACATTATTATTTTACTACAACCGGCCGTTTATTTCAAGCGTAACATGTGATAATTACAAAAAGTTTAAAAAAAGGCGGAAAGCGTAAGCTTTCCGCCAAAACTTATACTTCGTTGTTAGGAAGATATGCGCCGATCGTTTGAAGGCTTTTAAAAAGCTCCGGCAGTTTCACGTTTCTTACGTCTTCTGCCTCACATGCCAAAGCCGCGGCGGCGCCTGCCGCCTGGCCCGTGATAAAGCACCCCGGCATGACGCGGACAGAAGCCTGCATCTGCCTGTCAGTTCCAATACACCGCCCCGCCACTAATACGTTTGAAAATGATTTTGGAATTAACGACCGGAATGGAATGCCATAAGACTCTCCTTTTTTAAACCGCAAGGTTTCATATTCCTTTTCAAAGCGTTCATATTCCTTTTTGTCCGTGTTCATTACGTGAATGTCAACCGGATAGCAATAGCGGCCGATTTCATCTTCAAACACAGCACGCGAAATAAAATCGTTAACGTTCAATGTGTAATCGCAGGTAATTCTGCGGGACTCCCGCACGCCTAAAATTGCAGCAGTGCCGCAAAGGGACATGCGCTCATAACCTTTTAAATAGGTTTTATAATATGTTTCATATTCCATCATGGATTTTCTGCCCCACATCATTCCTTTGGACAGAGAAACCTCATCTGTTGGGTTCACGCCAAAGGTGTGTCCGATATTGCCGCCGCCTATGCCGTCTTCCCGGTGAAAAAATCCGGGCAGGTGGCGGTCTTCAAAACTGAGCACACCGTCTTGAAAGGCCTGTTCTATATACTTGTTTTCAGGCTCGCAGATTTTTTCACGGTCTATATTTGCCCATAAACTGCAAAGGGTTTGGGGCATCACAGTTCCGTTTTCGTCGCCCATTTCAAACTCACCGCCGCCAAAGGCGCACAAATCACCGTCGCCTGTGCAGTCAATGTAAATTTTAGCTTTCACGGTAAACAGTCCGCTTTTTGAACCCAAAATCACCGATTCAATCCGTCCGTGGCGGGCAATGACGTCATAAACGGTAGTGAAAAAGGAAAATTGAATTCCCGCCTGCGTAATAATCCTGTCGTATTCCCGTTTTAATTCTTCTGTGTCAATGGGCGTCCAATATGTATTAAGCGGCACGTGCTTCGATACGTTTTTTCGAATTTCAAGCCCAATGCCGGAAGCAACCATATTCACTCCGTCGTCAAAGGGCGCAAAGGCCGGCACCATGCCGGACGTGCCAAGCCCGCCAAATGCGCCGCAGGACTCGGCAAGAAAGACTGATTTTCCTTTTTTTGCAGCAGCAACCGCCGCCGCTACACCTGCTGCACCGCCGCCTGCCACAAACACATCGGTTTCATACTTTTGAAACAACTCTTTCTGATATAACATTTTTTTCCTCCAATCAGCCTTTATACTCCATTCTCCGCGCTTTTCTTAATTTTGCATTTTCATATTCCGTCCGTTCTTCCTCAGTTTCTAAAATCAATCCCGGTACCTCTGTTGGCCGCTCATTTTCGTCCAGTGCAACCATAACCACATAGGCGGTGTTAATCAACTTTCGCTCGCCGCTTAATTCCTCCACATAAACCGTAACTTTAATTTCCATGGAGGTTCGTCCGGCATAGGTTATTTTTCCTAAAATCAACACGGTGTCGTTAGCATATGCCGGCGCCTGAAACTGAAGCATATCCACCACGGCTGTTGTAACATTTCGTCCAGAATGTCTGCGGGCAACTACGGCTGCAACTACGTCAATCCAGCCCATAAGCTGGCCGCCGAACAAACGGCTGTATCCGTTTAAATTTCCCTGTGATAAAATGTGAACCTGTTCCGTAAAGGAATCTGAAACTTTTTTCTTCATGTTTACCTCAATTTTCTAAATGTTTTATAATTTCGGGCCATGCGTCTTCCGGATAGAATCTATGCGCGCCCTCGCCGATGACCAGCGTGCAATTTTTAGCAGCACCAGCCACTTGAAACAGTTTTAAAATTATATCATAGCTTTTCGCCACGCCCTTTAAAGGGAAAATTGGATCCTGGTTGCCGCACACAACAATCAGCTTTCTCGGCGCGATAAGTCCAGCTAAGTCACCCATATCAAAAAACAGCCTGATGTTGGGAATAAAGTTACAAATGCAGTGATCCATTGCCATGATAGAATCGTCGAAAGAGCACACCGCGCAGGAAGGAACCGCAATGGAAATCCGCTTGTCCAGGCAGGCGGCATAAAAGCAAGTTGTTCCGCCGCCAGAATTTCCTATACAAACAATTTTAGTCCTGTCAGCCTGGGGAAAATGCTTTTCTAAAACGTCAATGGCCCTGCTCACATCCCAAACCCGCTCACCTACAGCCGTTCGGCCAATTAGAAGCGCCGCAGTGGACGATAGGTGGCAGTTTGGCCCGCTTTTTGTCCCACCGCATTCACCAAAATTTCTCTGTTCAATGGTCAGGGCACAAAGTCCGTGTTCAACAGCCTGAATCGCAAACATGCGGCTTCCGTCCTCAATTAAGCGCGCGTCCCGTTCAAATTTAGCCCGTCCAAGAGAAATATGCATGCCGGTTGAATGTCCCTGCAAACACAAAACTACCGGAGCCGGGCCTTTTAATCCTTCCGGGATTAAAAAGTGGCATGGGACAAAATAGCCTTCCTCACTTTGAAAATTGAACCGTATTTCACGAAACTTATCTCGCTCAACGTCATATTCGATTTCTAAGCAATCTTCGCATTGTTTAAATTTATCCATACCCAATAGTGCTTTTAGCTTAGTTTTTGCCATTATCTGCCATTCAGTAAAGCTTAAACTCCCGTCATAGCGCAGCTGCGGCATAATTCTTTCTGCTAGTTCCTGGGTGTGAACAATTGGCTGAAAGTTTTTCATGTGGCAACCTTCTTTATATATAAATTTTGATAATATCATAACACTGCAGAAATACAAAGTCAAGTCAATCCAGGAATAAATTCATATATATGCCGTGTCTGCCGCTGTCAAATCCTAAAATTGTGGTGTCCGTTTTTCCCTTTAATGCAGAAATCTCCGGCAAAGTATAAATTATTTTCTCCGCATGAAAATATTGTTTTAAAAATTGGCTCCCAGTTTTAATTTCTTCATCCGACATGGTGGTTTCTTTCACAAAAACCGTTTTGTCAAACACTCTGCCCAGCAAAATCCGTTCGCGGCCGTCAATTAAAATTTTCTTTGCAAATCCCCCTGTGGACCTTGCTTCTGTTATCATATATGCAAGCATCTTTTCATCCCAGGAAACAAGAGGTGCAAACGCCTGCTCGCGCAGGTGAAAATAGTCGTGTGCAGAAATGTCTGACATGTTAAAAGACGCACAGCCATTAAAATGACTTGCATCTATCGTTTTTAAACAGTACATTTCCTCAAGGCCAATTCGTTTATAAAAGGAAAACAGTTTGTCGTTTGCCGGGTGAAGGCCAAATAAAATGTTTTTTTGCTTTGCTTCTTCGCGTATGAACTCCAACATTTTTTTGCACACCGAATTTCCCCTGAATTCCGGCAAAACCCCAATGGCATATCCATACAGGAAATCTCTGTGAAGCAGCGACGCCTTCAGCAGGTAAACAACGCCAATTGCTGTTTCACCGCTGCACGCAACCACCGTTTGGCCGGGTGTGTAAAGATGTTGAAAAAACATGTTAATATAATCGTCACTGTCGCCAAAACACACTTTCCAGATGTGCTTTAGCTGCGGAACGTCTGTCTTATCTGAAAATCGTATATTCAAATATCTTTTCCCCTTTCTGCAAAAAGAGGAGGGATATCTTCCCTCCTCTTGTAAGTTACAATGTAATAAATGCCTTATACGCTCTATAGGTCATGTAAATATCCAGTTTTGATGCAATTTCAAACGGTGCATGCATGGACAAAAGAGCAGTTCCGCAGTCGACTACTTCAATATCTAAGTTAGCCGCAAACTGCGCAATGGTTCCGCCGCCGCCAATGTCAACCCGTCCCAGCTCACCGGTCTGCCAAATAACATTGTTTTGATCCAATACACCGCGTACCACCGACATAAACTCGGCATTCGCATCAGACGTTCCGGATTTTCCCCTGGAACCGGTAAATTTGGTCAGCGTGGGGCCGTGGCCCAGATAGGCTGCATTGTTCTTTTCATTTACGTCGGGATAATTGGGGTCAAACGCCGCATTTACGTCTGCCGACATGCACTTGGAGTTGCGGAATGTTTCAAGCTTTAATAGCTCGCTGTAGTCGCCTTTTGTTTTTGAAATTAACTGGGCGGTGCCATATTCAAAGGCGGCGCTGAGCATTCCTGTGTTGCCCATAGAACCAATTTCTTCTTTGTCAACCAAAACGCACGCAACCGTTTTTTTCTGGTTTTCCGACTCGCAAACAGCGCGAAGTGCAGTGTAGGCGCACACTCTGTCGTCCTGTCCATAACCGCCGACCATGCTTCTGTCAAGACCTAAATCGCAGGCCTTGAACGCGGGCACAGCCTCAATTTCGGCTGTCACAAAATCATCTTCTGTGATACCGTATTTCTCATTCAATAGTTTCATCACAGACGTTTTAAACTTGTCTTTTTCACAGTCATCCGGCATGCTTCCGATAATCAGGTTCAGGCTCTCCCCTTCAATGAGTTCGCCGCCCTTTTTCTGCATTTGTTTTGACGCCAAATGCGGAAGTAGGTCGCTGACACAGAAAATTGGGTCACCAGCTTCTTCGCCGATTGTAAAATCAACCTTTGTGCCGTCTTTTTTATACACAACGCCGATCAGAGACATGGGCATTGCTGTCCACTGATATTTTTTAATTCCGCCGTAATAATGGGTTTTAAACAGCGCCATATCCGCGTCTTCATAAAGCGGGTTTGCTTTTAAGTCCAAACGCGGCGAGTCAATGTGGGCCACAACAAAATTAATGCCTGACGTAATATCCTCGCTTCCTATGTTTGCAAGGTATAGGCCCTTGCCGCGGTTATTGAAATAAACCTTGTCACCGGGTTTTAGGCTTTCTTTCGTGCTAATATCGCAAAAGCCGCTGCGCTCTGCAATTTTTATTGCCTCTTGTACGGCCAGGCGCTCGGTTTTTGAAGAATTTAAAAACTGGATATAGTCGCCGCAAAACTGAAAAACGTCTTGTTTTTCCGCTTCTTTTAAGGACTCCCAGCCGTTTTTATTGTCGCGTAAAAGTTCTGACATTTTCTATTCATTGCCTTTCTGCCCACAAGATGAATTTGCGTAAATGGTTTATGTGGGCCATAAACCATTTTACTATAATAATGCCCTTTAGAATCGTTATTTATCAAAAAATCCCTTCGATTTTGGCTTTGCCATTCCTGCAAATTCACGGAGCAGGTCCTTTTGTTTCTTTGAAAGGTGTTTCGGCACTTCAATGTTCACCCTGACATACTGGTCGCCGCGTCCTGAGCGTTTCAGATATGGAATTCCCTTGCCCTTAAACCGAAAAACCGTTCCCGGCTGTGTTCCCTCCGGTATGTCATACTTCACCTTGCCGTCTAACGTGGGCACTTCCACAGTTGCACCCAAGGCCGCTTCTGCAAAGCTGATGGTCATGTCGTAGGACACGTCAAAACCGCTACGTTTAAAATCGTTGCTGGGGCGAACATTCACAGCAACATACAGGTCACCGTTAGGCGCGCCGCTTTCGCCCACATTGCCCTGGCCGCTTAACGAAATTGTCTGACCGTCGTCAATTCCGGATGGAATTTTCACTTTAATTTTTCTTCCCTTTTTAATTTTGCCCTTGCCGGCGCATTTCGGGCATGGATCTTTCACTACCGTACCCTTGCCGCCGCAGGCCGAACAGGTCGTTACTGTCTGCATGTTTCCTAAAATAGTTCGCTGTGTGGACCGAACCTGGCCAGTGCCGCCGCACACGGTACAGGTTGCGGTTTCAGTACCGGGTTTTGCTCCCGTTCCGTCGCAGTCGGGACAATTTTCAATCCGGTAAATATTAATTTCTTTTTCACAGCCAAACGCCGCCTCTTCAAAGCTAATAGTTACCTGTGCAGACACATTGCTTCCGCGCTGCGGGCCGCGTCTGGATGTACCGCGGGAGGAAAAACCGCCGCCAAAAATATCGCCGAATATGTCGCCCATGTCAAAGCCGCCGAACCCGCCAAATCCTCCAAAGCCGCCGCCAGTGCCTCCTCCGGCGCCAAAGTTGGGGTCTACCCCTGCGTGGCCGAACTGGTCGTAGCGGGAACGCTTTTCTTTGTCCGACAGAATTTCATACGCTTCGCTGACCTCTTTAAATTTTTGCTCGGCCTGTTTATCCCCGGGGTTTAAATCCGGATGATATTGTTTTGCAAGTTTTCTATAGGCTTTTTTAATTTCATCATCGGTTGCAGATTTTGATACACCCAAAACCTCATAAAAATCTCGCTTATCTGCCATAAAATTCACCCTTTACCAAAACATTCCGCAAACCCACAGCAGATATTACGCTGTGGGTTTGTTTCTGAAACAGTTTCATTTTTAATTAGTCTACTTCTTCAAAATCAGAATCAACAACATTATCACCATTGTTTCCGCCTGGAGCATTTCCATCCCCGGGGGTCGGGCCGTCCTGCGGAGGCTGCTGCCCCTGTGTTGACTGATATACTTTTGAGCTGACCTCATAGAACTTTTTGGAAAGCTCCTCAGTCGCTGCTTTAATTGCCGCAGAATCGGTGCCCTTTAAGGCCTCTTTCACTTTGGCAATCAAGCCTTCAACTGCCGTTTTATCAGCAGCATCAACCTTGTCGCCCAAATCTGCCAGAGATTTTTCGCTCTGATAAACCAACGTGTCTGCGTTATTCCGAATTTCAATTTCTTCTTTCTTTTTCTTGTCTTCCTGTGCAAATTTTTCTGCTTCTTTTACAGCCTTGTCAATTTCATCGTCTGAAAGATTTGTATTGGCTGTAATCGTGATATTCTGTTCGTGCCCGGAGCCCATGTCCTTGGCAGATACATGAACAATGCCGTTCGCATCGATATCAAACGTAACCTCAATTTGCGGAACGCCTCTGGGCGCCGACGGAATTCCGTCCAAATGAAACTTACCCAATGTTTTATTATCTGCCGCCATTTCCCTTTCACCCTGCAGAACATGAATTTCAACGCTTGTCTGTCCGTCTGCTGCAGTAGAGAATATCTGCGATTTTTTCGCAGGAATGGTGGTGTTTCTGTCAATCAATTTTGTAAACACACCGCCTAAGGTCTCAATACCAAGTGAAAGCGGTGTTACGTCTAACAGCACAACGCCGCTGACGTCGCCGGAAAGCACGCCGCCCTGAATTGCAGCGCCAACTGCAACACATTCGTCCGGGTTAATGCCCTTGTGGGGTTCTTTGCCTGTCAGATTTTTCACTGCTTCCTGCACAGCCGGAATTCTGGAAGATCCGCCGACTAACAACACCTTGTCAATGTTGCTTGCAGATAAGCCAGCATCGGCCAGCGCCTTTTTCGAGGGTTCCATGGTTGCCTCAACCAGGTCGTGTGTCAGTTCGTCAAATTTTGCACGGGTCAAGGTAACGTCTAAATGCTTCGGTCCTGTTGCATCTGCTGTAATAAACGGCAGATTGATATTGGTGGTCGTCACGCCAGAAAGCTCAATTTTTGCTTTTTCAGCAGCTTCCTTTAATCTCTGGAGTGCCATTTTATCGTTTTTCAAATCAATTCCGTTTTCCTTCTGGAATTCAGATGCCAAATAGTCGATAACCCTCTGGTCAAAGTCGTCGCCGCCCAGGCGATTGTTACCGTTTGTTGCAAGCACCTCAAAAATGCCGTCGCCAAGCTCTAAAATAGAAACGTCGAACGTTCCGCCGCCTAAGTCGTAAACCATTATTTTCTGGTCACCGTCTTTGTCCATGCCATAAGCAAGGGCTGCCGCCGTAGGCTCGTTGATAATTCTCTGAACTTCCAGTCCCGCAATTTTGCCTGCGTCTTTTGTCGCCTGTCTCTGAGCGTCGTTAAAATAAGCCGGAACGGTGATAACCGCATGTGTTACAGGCTCGCCCAAATAGCTTTCGGCATCGGCTTTCAGTTTTTGCAGAATCATTGCCGAAATTTCCTGGGGAGAATAGCTTTTTCCGTCTATGTCTGTTTTCTGCGAGCTTCCCATTTCTCTTTTAATAGAGATAATTGTTCTTTCAGGGTTTGTAATTGCCTGTCTTTTTGCAACCTGCCCAACCAGTCTTTCGCCGTTTTTAGAAAATGCAACCACAGAAGGGGTTGTTCTTCCGCCTTCGGCGTTTGGAATAACGGTAGGCTCCCCGCCTTCCATAACTGCTACACATGAATTCGTTGTACCAAGGTCAATACCAATGATTTTTGCCATAAGTCATTCCTCCTAATATATAAACAAATAAATTTTTAACAATGATTAATTTGCAACCTTTACCATAGAATGCCGAATCACTTTTTCTTTATATTTATAGCCTTTCATAAACTGCTCTACCACAACGTTGGCGTCATACTCGTCGTCGTCAACATGCATCACCGCATTGTGGATGTTGGGGTCGAACTGTGTGCCCAGTGCCTCAATTTCAACCACACCCATTTTCGCCAAAATTTCAAAAAATTGTTTCGAAACCATTTTCACGCCTTCTGAAAATTCAGAGTGTTCCGTTTCGTCCAGCGCTGAAATTGCCCGGTCGAGATTGTCCGCCACCGGAAGCAGCTTTTCTAAAGTTTCGGCTACCGCCAGGCTATACATTTCGTCCTTTTCTTTCTGCGTGCGCTTTTTATAATTGTCATACTCCGCCAAAACCCTTAAATATTTGTCATAAACCTCATCATATTTTTCTTTTTCAACGGTTTTGGGTTCCTCTGGTGTTTCTTCCGCCAATTCGCCGGATTCAACAGTGACAGGCTCCTTTTCTTCCTGAACAGCATCCTCCACGCGTTCTTTTTCTTTCACTTCGTTTTCCTTTGTTGGCTTTTTGGCCATTTTCATCACTCTCCATTGTCATCAATATACAGTTCTTTTAAAAGCCTGTCAAGGTAATTGGATATTTGATTAATATTTGCAATAACCTTAGAATAGTTCATTCGAGTCGGTCCGATAATACCAAGCCGGCCCGCCGCTCTCCCCCCCAAGTGGTAGTTCGTGGTGACAAGGCTCAAATTCTGCATAATATCCAGCCCGTTTTCGCTGCCGATTCGGACATGAATTGCATGCTCGTCGTTTTCTTCTGCGTCCGACAACACCTTGGCAACGGACTGTTTGTCGTCTAAAAACTCGATAAACTCTTTGGCGCGCGTAACGTCTCTGTATTCGGGAAAATTAAAAATATTCGTAACGCCGCTTAAGTAGATTTCCGTTTCCTTTTGAATGTCGTCAATAATATCTGAAATAAAATCCAGCACCGGAAACAGCATTTCATAATTTGACCCCAGTGCTTTTTTAATTTCATTGATTTTTTTCATATCAATTTCATTTAAAAGCAGGCCGGAAAGCTTTTCCTTCATCAGTGCTGAAACCTGAGGGATGATTTTGTGGTCTACATTTTTTGGGATGTAAACCCGCTTGTTTTTCATAATGCCCTCGTTTGTTACCAAAATGATCAGCATGGAAGATGCGTCAACAGGAACAAGTTCAATGGTTTTGATCGCACCGTGTTTCATTTCAGGTGTCATTAATACAGCGGTGTAATTTGTAAGCTGTGAAAGCACCACAGACGCCTGCCGGATAACCTTGTCAAACTGGTTCAGCTTCATTTCCATAGCAACGGCAAGAAGATCTATGTCCCGTTGGCTCACTTCATAGCCGTTCATCAGTTCGTTAACATAAAACCGATACCCTTTGTCCGACGGAACCCTGCCCGCCGACGTGTGAGGCTGTTCTAAATAGCCCATTTCCTCTAAATCGGCCATCTCGTTTCGGATGGTCGCGCTGGAAAGCCCCAAATCAAGGTTTTTTGCGATATGCCGTGAACCGACAGGTTCCGCATTCGTCACATATTCATTTATTATGGTATGAAGTATTTTTCGCTTTCTTTCATTCATTTCCATAACCCTTCACCTCGTTGTTAGCACTCTACCTTATCGAGTGCTAACATTAAAATATCACTTTTTTACAGAATTGTCAAGCGATAAATTATGAATTTTTTATGAAATTCATAATTATCCGGCAAAATCAGCAATCAGCCTTTGCAAAAGCACGGTTTTGTCACCCTGGCTCAGTTTAAAATTCCGATCGGTATCAACACACATTGTCAGCAGCCGTTCTAAGTTTTCCCTCGTATATTTTGCACTCAATGTGATATATTTACTCACAAGAAACGGCGGTATTTTGCTTTTGGACGCAATTTGAGTCCTGTCCAGCCTACTTTCCGTCATCAGCTTCACAGTTAAAATTTTATCCACGCTGGAGCTGATTGCACCGAGAATTCTTGTTTCATCCTCTTTTAACGAGCATAAGTCGTTTAGTTTTGAAAGTGCGGCATAGGCATTCTGAGAAAGCATTGCGTCCACCATGTCGAACACTTTGTTTTCAATTACAGGAACTACTACGGCGTCGATGTCCGCCCGGGTGATTTGAATTTCACCCTGGGTGAAAGCGGCCACTTTTTCTGCCTCATGCTTTACCGCCATCATGCCTTCGCCCGTAATTTCAATTAAATATTTCGCGTCGTGAGGGCTGATGACCTTTCCCAGTGTTTTAAACAGACCAATGGTCCAGTTAATCATTTTATTTTCAGATAAATAAGAAAACTCTGCAAACGCATTTTGTTTTTGAAATTTTTTATAAAGCCCGCTGCGCTTATCCACCTTTTCCTCGTCAAAAACCAAAAACACATCTTCGGGAATGTCTGAAAGCCGTTTCTCCCAAAACTCCTTATACTCTTTTGTGGCCGTATCTTTGCCGGATATTGTAAAAATCATAGAGTTGCGAAACGTTAAAAGTTTTGAGTCAGACATAACAGGCAGCGCCTCAATAGCTTCGTCCACTGCTTTTAAATCATACTTCCTGCCATCAAACTCAAACACGTTAAACTCCGGCATTTGAGCCGGGGTGATTTTTTTCAGCAGCTCCGCTTTGCTGTGCGCTTTTAAAAATACCTCCTCGCCATACAGCAAGAGAACGTTTTTTTCCATTTTATCCTGTTTTAAATATTTTACAAATTCATCGTAGTTCATATAGCCCTCCCGCAGCCGAATTTTCATCAAATCGAATTCCTTTTATTTCTTTATTGTCAAAATAAAAGGTCACATCTTTGTTTTTATCTGCTCTATAAAATTCTATATTTCGTAACGTTAATCTTTGCAAAACCTCCTGTTTCGGATGTCCGTAGCTGTTTTTCCCCACCGGGATAAACGCAAATTCAGGTCCTACAGCATCTAAAAACTTTTCGCTGTTAGAGGCATCTGAGCCATGATGTGCAACTTTTAAAACATTTGCCGGCACCAACTCAGGATAAAGCGCCGCTGCATAATTTTCACCCTCCTGTGATAAATCGCCGGTATATAAAAACGATATATCCCCATATTCCAGCTTTA